>NZ_JBEOPV010000001.1:0-390282 GCF_040310425.1 Pseudomonas sp. 65/3-MNA-CIBAN-0223 | reverse complement strand
TTCACCTCCAAGTCACCAGCGAGGCCACCACAGCCAAGCTGGTTGCGCTTGCGCGCAACGCGCCATGCCTGGCGCACGTGCAAAAAAAACCGGCGCATTACGCGCCGGTTTCAAATTTAGAATGGATAAGGTTGGTTGGAGGGTTCAACCGTGACCCACTTGACCTCGGTAAACTCCTCGATGACTGCGCTGCCATCAAAGCGTCCATAGCCGCTCTTCTTCATTCCACCGTACGGGGCCTGCGGCTCGTTTTGCACGGTGGCGCCATTGATGTGTACGCAGCCGGCATCCAGTCGGCCAGCCAACTCCAATGCCCGTGTGACATCGCGACTGAATATGGATGACGAAAGGCCGTAGGCGGTGTCGTTGGCCACCTGCAGCGCCTGCTCGGCGCCTTTTACCCGGACGATCGTTGTCACCGGGCCAAAGGTCTCTTCGTCATAGATCGACATCTCACGGGTCACCCGATCGACCAGTGTCGGCCCCATCAAGGCATTTTCCGCCAAGCCGCCAGCCACGATATCAGCGCCTTTCCCGATGGCGTCGTCAAGCAAATGATTGATCCGTTGCACTGAACCCTGGCCGATCATTGGACCGATCACGCAGGCGGGTGTTGTCGCTGGCACGCCGACTTCCAGCGACCGTACGCGTTCCGCGAAACGGGAAACGAATTGGTCGGCAACCGCTTCATCGACTACAAAGCGCTCGGTCGACATGCAGATTTGTCCCTGGTAAAGAAATGCGCCGAAAACGGCAGCGTTGACTGCCCCGTCGATATCCGCGTCATCCAGTACGATGAAAGGGGCTTTGCCACCCAGTTCCAACAGGCACCGTTTGAGATGAGTGGCACAGGTCTGGGCAATCATGCGGCCGACCTTGGTCGAACCCGTAAAATTCACCCGACGCACCACGTCATGGGCGATCAACGCTTCAGTCACAGCAGACGCGTCCTCTGGCGCGCTGATCAGAAAGTTCAATACTCCCGCCGGCAAACCGGCATCGTAAAACGCTTCGGCCAGCAGCGCGTGCGTACGTGGGCTGCTTTCAGACCCCTTGAAGATCACCGTGTTGCCACATGCCAGAGGGTAGGCAATGGCGCGTGCGCCAAGAATGACCGGGCCATTCCAGGGCACGATGCTCAGCACTGCGCCCACCGGTTGGCGCAACGTCATCGACAGTGCGCCTGGCTTGTCAGTCGGAATGGTTTCACCTTTGATTTGCGTGGTCAGGGCCGCAGCTTCACGCAGCAGGTTCGCCGATGCGCCCACGTTGAATTGTGCCCACAGTTGCGAAGCGCCGATCTCTTCAGCCATGACCGAGCAGAACTGCGCCATTTTCGATTCAAGGGAGTCGGCTGCCGCCAGCAGAATCCGCCGACGCTCGGTTGGGCCGGTTTTGGACCACGTCCGGAAAGCGCGCTGGGAAGATTCGGCGGCGCGGATGGCATCCTCGACGCTGCAGGCTGCACCTACGCTCACAGTCGCGGAACTGAGCGGATCGACACGTTGAAAAGTCTTGCCAGTGGAGGCGGCAAGTTTTTGGTTGTCTATTACGAGTTGAACGGTCATTGCGGGTTCCTATAGAGATCGAAAAAGTCACACCGAAGCGGGGACTGGCATGCGCAGGATCGGCTTGATGGTGACACCGCGTTCGCTATCGGCCATCGCCTGGTTCACCTCATCAAACTCGTAAAACCTGCACAGCTTGTCGAAGGGGAATCGGCCCTGCAGATAGAGATCAACCAGCTTCGGGATGAAGGCATTGGCAACGACATCGCCTTGGACAATGCCCATGATCCGTTTTCCGGGAATCATCACGTCGTTGATATTAAATGCCACCTCGGTGCCAACTTTGGTAGCGCCTACGATGCCACAGGTGCCAAGCGTGGTAAGTGCGTCGATTGCCTGGCGAAGAACCTCGGAACGGCCGGAACATTCAAGGCTGTAATTGACGCCACCCTGGGTGATCGACTGAATGCGTTGAACCGGATCTTCTTCGCGGCTATTGATGACGTGGGTTGCGCCCAGTTCCAGTGCCAGTTCCAGCCGGCTCGGGGTGACGTCCACAGCGATGATGGTCGTAGCGCCGGCGACCTTCGCGGCCATTACCGCCGCCAGTCCGACTGCGCCCGCACCAAAGGCGGCGAAGCTCGATCCGGCTTCGACCTTGAGTGCATTGACAACCGATCCTGCGCCCGTCTGGATGCCACAACCCAGCGGCCCCAGCAATTCCAATGGCGCCTGTTTCGCGACCTTGACCACGTTGCGCTGATTGGCAATCGTGTAAGTGGAAAACGAGGATTGACCGAAGAAATGGTCGTGGATGGCGTGGTCGCTGCCACAGGCGCAAGCGGACGTACTGCCATCGAGTCGGCCGCCACCGAAGTTCAGCGGATGCATGTGCGTGCAATGTGCCGGGTGGCCGGTTTCGCAAGGCAGGCAGAGGCCGCAAGACATGTACGTCATGACCACGTGATCGCCCGGTTGAACCGTGGTGACAGCGGAACCGACTGCATCCACGACGCCCGCACCTTCATGACCGAGGATGATCGGCAGTGGCGTTGGGAACAGCTGATCTCGCACCACCATGTCAGTGTGGCAAACGCCTGTAGCGACTACACGGACGCGCACTTCTGTGGGCCGAGGCGCCTCGAGCAAGACATCCTCAATTTCTAATGCAGCCCCTGAGGCGCGCAGCACTGCGGCACGGACTCTCATCGATTGAGCAGCGGTCTGGGACATTGTTGTCTCCTTGGAGTAGTTCGTCGAAGTCGAGAAAACGTCGGTTTGTCAGGCAGACTGCAACGCTCGCGGGCGTTGGCTACGATGGATTGCTGCAACGCTCGCGGCCGGACGCAGGCTGAAATTGAACGTCATCTCGGCAAAGCGCCCCGTCACACCATTGGCAGCAGCCTGTTCCTCGTCGTCGACGAAAATGACTTCGCCAATCAGCCCGTCACGTGTTGCATACGCGAAGTCGTCCCACAGGTACTTGTCATTCGACAGGTTGATCTGCGTGGTCAAATGTTCGTGGCCTGGGGCGCAGATGAAGAAGTGGATATGCGCAGGTCGCTGCCCGTGACGGCCCAATTGATCCAGGCATTCCTGAGTGGGGCCGGTTGGATCTCAACCGTACCCCGAAGGCACGATGCTGCGAGCCCGGTAGCAACCATTGGCGTCCGTGAGAATCCGGCGCCGCAAGTTGAACGCCGTCTGGCTCTTATCGAAGTATGAGTAGTTGCCTTGGGTGTTGGCTTGCCACAAGTCCACAGTGGCTCCGGCGATAGGCTCACCGTTCAAGTCGGTTACGCGCCCTTCCAGAAACAACACCGTTGCTGTGCCATCCTCGCTTCCATCATCCATGCGAGTTTGGTACTCACACAGTGGCGCGCCTGCTACGTACAACGGACCTTCGATGGTCCGTGGCGTGCCTCCGGTCCGGCCCGCCTCTGCGTCCCTGGCATCCGCCAGCAGATCAAGGAAATGTTCGATGCCGAGTCCGGCGACCAGCAAACCTGCTTCGTTTTTGGCACCCAAGCGGTTGACATAGTCCACCGCCCCCCAGAATTCATCGTCGCTGATCTGCAAATCTTCAATTACTCGGGCGACTTCCTGCAGCAAACGCAAAACGATCTGCTTGCGGCGTGGATCGCCTTGGTTGTTATCCAGTCCCGAGGCTTGTCGGAAGAATTGCTGCAATTGCGGCAGTTGAGAAATTTTTACGATCATCTTGATTCACCTGATCTTATTGGTATCCACGAAGAGAGCCGCTGGACGCTCCCTCCCGTGCATTTCGGTCAAGTCGTTAAGCAGATGCTCGCCAACCTAACTGGGCACGCGCCTCTTGAAGGTCGGACTGCATATCGTGATTCCACAGCCAGTCGAAACGCTCGGCGAGGGTTTTGCCCAGCAGTTGTTCGTCATCGGCTACAACTGGATCACGCATTTCATAAAGCTCCCCGGCTTCCCATGAGGTGCGCTGCACACGGCAGGCACGTGGACGACGGATAGCGTCGTAAGCCG
This sequence comes from Pseudomonas sp. 65/3-MNA-CIBAN-0223, assembly GCF_040310425.1. Lineage (NCBI taxonomy): Bacteria > Pseudomonadati > Pseudomonadota > Gammaproteobacteria > Pseudomonadales > Pseudomonadaceae > Pseudomonas > Pseudomonas sp. 65/3-MNA-CIBAN-0223. The sequence goes on along the minus strand of NZ_JBEOPV010000001.1, from coordinate 386,260 downwards.
CCAGCACTGCTTGTGGCTGACTGTCCAGGACCTGCGGATCGGCGAGCAAGCGCGCCAGCAGCCAGGCGTCTTCCAGCCCCTGACCTGCACCAGCGCCCTGGTGGGGCAACATGGCGTGCGCAGCATCGCCTATCAGCCCCACGCGGCCATGCACGTAGCCCGGCAATTCATCGAGCTCATGCAGCGCCCAAAGAGTGGGTGCCGGAATGCATTCGAGCAGCACCTTTGCAGCGTCACCCCAATGATCGAAGGCGGACAGCATTTCTTCCTGGCTGGCATTGCGCACCCATGGCGCATCGCTTGGCCAGGTGGGATCAGGGCGACTGCGGTCGGAAATAAAGGCGACGACGTTGATCAACCGGCCTTGTTTAACGGGGAAGGTCAGAATGTGCGCGTCAAGTCCCAGGTACATCTGCGGCACGTCAATCAAATGCTCATCGACCCCCCGGGCCCGGTAGGCTGCGCGCAGCTGTTCACTGTCGATCATCCCGCGGTACGCGCAGGTACCACTGAAACGCGGCGCCACCAGGGGGTAGCCAAGACCGTTGAGCACATGATCACGAATTGAAGACTTGATACCGTCGGCAGCGATCAGCAGATCGCAGCGATGCTCAGTGCCATCGGTGAACACCACGCGAGCCTGTTCGCCATCCTGCTCTACGCTGACTGCACGTTTACCGAACTGGGCGATCCCTTCGGGCAACTGGCTGGCCAGGGCATCGAGAAAGTCAGCACGGTGTACCGATGACTGCCCTACCCCTTCGGCCAGGCTTGCGCCCAGATAACCGGCATCTTCACCGCGACGCCATTCGAACCAGATGTCCTGCCAGGGATCCTGAGTCTGGTCGGCAATCTTGCGGTAGGGTTCGGCAATACCCAGACCCGCGATGGCTCGAACGGCATTGGCGCCGAAAGAGACACCTGCTCCGACCTCGCCAAAGGCTGGTGCCGCTTCGAACAGCTGCACACTCAGGTGGGAATGACGGCACAGGTCAAGGGCCAGCCCCACGCCGGCAATACCACCGCCAACAATACCGATGTGCAATTTGGATTCAGAAGTACGCATAGCAAGTTACCCAGTAGGCTGATTGTTATTGGAGTCACCAAATCATCGCCACCTGAGCTCTATTGATAAATACCGTAAATCCCATACATGCCATCACGACTGTGAATATTACTCTTCAGGACGAGCATTAAACGATTCGCCAGCAGTTGCGAACAACCCTTCGGGCTCGCGGTGCTACCGACTCCGGTGGCGCTGCCCAACATCGAAATAAACCTGTTCTGGCACGCACGCTATTACAGGAGGCCGGCCGATCGAGAGCTTTGCCAGCTGATGTTTGAGTTGTTCTCAGAATAAGTCACCTGAGCGAGTACCGCTGAGGTGCTAAAGGAGGATTCTTCAACGCCTCGGCATGAATGTTCAATACTCAGGCCGCCTCTCACTCCATGCTCGAAGCTCAAAACAAAAAAAATAATGAGGAGATGGCAATGGCACACCCAGACATCCGAAATCTTGTAGCTTCAGACAGCCCTGCCGCGGCGCTCTACCAGCCCGGGCGGATCGGCTCACTGCAATTGCGCAACCGTTTTGTGCAGGCACCGATCTTCACTCAGTTCGCGAGCACCTTCGGTGAAGTTGACGATAAGCTCATCGAGTACCATCGGGCCCGCGCTCGTGGAGGAGTTGGTCTCATCATTACAGAGAACACCTCTATCGACTGGGAAGTCGGGCGCACAGCCGGCCACCCTATGCGAATTGACCACGACAGGTTCATTGGCGCACTCAGCAATCTGGTCGACGCTGTCCACGGTGAAGGGGCAAAAATCGCGGTACAGTTGCACCACACCGGGCGCCAGAACTCCCAAGGCAACACGGAACGTAACGAACCGCCTCTCGCGCCGACTGCAGGCATCACCAGCGCGTTCGGCACCCCGCCACGAGCCATCGAAGAACATGAAATTCCCGGGTTGATCGACAAGTACGTCCAGGGGGCCCGGCGCGCCATGGCTGCTGGCTTTGATGCCGTTGAACTGCACGGTGCACATGGCTATCTGCTCGGTCAGTTTCTCTCACCTTTTACAAATAAACGCACTGACCGCTGGGGCGGGTCCCTGGAGAACCGCGCCCGTTTTGCACTCGACGTCGTGCGCGGGATTCGCGCACAGGTCGGTGCGGATTTCCCGATCCTGTATCGCCTGAGCGTCATGGAGCCTTACGAGGGAGGCCTCTCATTGGAAGATGGCCTGGCCTTTTGCGAAATGCTCGAACCTTACGTCGACGCCCTGGATGTCAGTGCCGGGAACTACGACACGGCGATGACGTTGCTGCCTATGGTCGCGCCAGGATCGCTGGTGGATTACGCCAAGCTGGTAAAAAAGCGTGTTTCGATCCCGGTAATCGGCGTCGGTCGTCTCACCTGGCTGTTCGACGAGATGGCACAAGCGGTGTCTGACGGCGAGCTCGACTTCGTAGCCTTGGGTCGATCGGGTCTAGCGGACCCCGAAACGGTTAACAAGACACGGCGCGGGCAACCGCAGAGTGTCCGCCGCTGCCTTGCGGTGAATGAATGCATATCACGGTGGATGTTCAACGGTAAGGGTACCCAATGCGTGATAAACCCCACCCTCGGACAGGAGCGCCGGGCGAGTGATGCTCGTCGCCCTGCTCCCATACAGGAGCGGGTTCTGATCGTCGGTGGTGGGCCTGCCGGCTGTGAAGCCGCGATCCTGGCTGCCGAGCGCGGGCACAGTGTGCGCTTGGTTGAGAAATCAGATCGTATCGGCGGCCAGCTTCATGCCTGGGCCGCTGCGAGCCCGTTTCGCATGGAGGTCAGGAACATGATCCAGTTTTACGAGAGCGAACTCGAACGCGTGGCCGTCGACGTGCAACTCAATACCGATGCAACCGACATCGACTTGGCCCCATGGGACACCGTACTGCTCGCCACCGGGACCGTTGCGCAGAATCAGGGCGCGGATGTGGCCGACATGCTGGCAAACGGGGCTCTGCCCATGGCTGACGAAGTCACCGTATTTGGAGAAACAGAGACTGCAATGTTTGCCGCCCTATGGCTGGCCGAGCAAGGTAAAAAAGTCAGCCTCGTCTCCCCCGCAGATGGGGTAGGAATCGATACCAATGATATGCAGCGCGACCATCTGAGCGGGCTTCTCAACAGTCTCGACGTATCGATCAGAACGGCAGTCGCGGCGGCGGATGACGGTTACGTGGTGATGGCGACTGCGCGCAATGCCTCGACTGTCCTGGCGTCGGCCGTCGATGACATTCGCGTCCACAGCATCGGAACGAGGTTCCGTGGCGGTCGGATGTATGAGGCGACCCAGTCTGGCTTCTGGGCGGCAGCGAAAATAGGAGAGCTGTCATGAATGTTCGCGCGATCGAACACGTCGGCATTACGGTTCCCGATATGGAAGCGGCGACGCAGTTCTTCGTCGAGGCCTTCGGTGCCGAGAAACTTTACGACATGCTTGAAGCGCCCTTGGGGGGCCCTGAAGTGGAGGCGGGACTGGGGATCGCACCCGGAGCCGTGATTAGCGCAATTCGCATGCTGCGCCTTGGCAACGGTCCCAACCTGGAGCTATTTTCCTACACCGGGGTGCAGCAGTTGCAGCCAGTAGTTCCAAGCGACTTGGGTATTCAGCACATTTGCATCTACGTTGACGATATCGACGCTGCGGCCGAACAACTGGAGAAGGCCGGTGGAACTCTGCTCAGCCGTCCTGGTGAGCTCCCAGGCGGTGACGCCGGGAAAGGTAATCGTTACGTCTACACCCGCACGCCTTGGGGAAGCACGATTGAATTGGTGACTTACCCGTCGGCGCAGGCCTACGAGCGTCAGACTCATTTGCGCCGATGGCGACCGGAGTTGACCGAGCCCAGTGATCACGAAATCCAGGCGAAGTAAGAGAACGCTTGCCATTCGGTCGGGTGGAAATCCCCGATCGATGGCAAGCCAGTTTTTCGTACAAACTCTAAGGATGTGTTAGCTTTTTGAATGTCATGACACTGCGATCAACATTCTAAAACTGCCAAGTGCTGATAAAAAACTCCACTGCCATAAAAAGGGAGTTGTGATGAGTGCCATCCTCCTAACGCCAGAAACAATGCTGGACGTTATCCCCGGCGAAGTCACGATCAACGGTACCGTCGAGACTGCATCCGATAACGGCATGTCGATCCGGGGCTACCGCTTTGACAAAACCGAAGTCAGCATTCCGTGCATGCGCGATTACGAATTGGTGAGATGGAAATCGGGAACGTCCAATCTGGGTTTCCACGATGGCAAGCAATGGCAAAAATGGTCGGTTGGCGATAACGACGTGACCATTTTGACCCGAGGCGAATCGTCCAGGTGGTACTGGATGAATGATATCGAAGTCAGTCATATCTACATCTCGCAAACAATGATGGCCAAGGTTGCCAATGAAGTCTTTCAGCAGGATGTTGACCGTGTTTTTGTCGACCATTGCCCCATCGTCAACGACGCGACCCTATCCAGGCTCATGGCCTCCTATGAAATGGAATGCCTGAGTGGTGAACCCGGAAGCAGCCTCTTTGCCCAGACGCTGGAAATACAGATGTGCATTCATCTGCTGCGCCAGTATGTGCGCTGTGATCTGAGAGGCAACGATCAAGCGTCTCGCCTGACAAACCTTAAACGCGACCAGCTTCAGCAGTACATCGACTCACACCTGTCCTGCCCGATTTCGGTCAAGGACATGGCCGCAATAGTCGACCTGAGCCCGTCGTATTTTGTACGGGTGTTCGGGGCTGTGTATGGGGTGTCTCCCCATCAGTACGTTCAGTCGCGCCGCTTGAAAAAAGCTGAGCGAATCCTCTCTACGGTGCGTGATGTACCGTTGAAAGCTGTCGCCATGGATTGCGGGTTCTCGGACCAGAGCCACATGACCCGACTGTTCCAGGAAAAACTGTCCATGACGCCCAAGCAGTATCGCGATAAAAACGTTTCCAGGCTTTTTTGCTCCTCGGCCTTGCAGTAACGTGCAGCACCTTTCGGGCTGGTTGCGCGCCAAATCCTCAGGGAAGTTGTCTCCTACCCGCTTCAGCCTGCGGCACGCTTTTCCGGCCTACCGCTGAACATCTGGCTCAACTGCATTCACCGCATCCAGCTGAGCGCTCATGCGATGCAAGAAACCAATGAGCGTTTTAATTTCTTCTTTCTCAAGATTCGCCAGAAGCAGTCTCTCTCTCGAGGGCCGTCACCAGCACTTGATCATGCAGCTCCTGCTTATCACGTTCAGGAGCACGATCAGACCATCTGGATCTGGTTTGGTAGCACTGATCAACAGGAGCCCGCCAGTGAGCCTCCGGCATACGACATCCACACCAAGCCTCTCGATGATCAATCAAGAATCGTGCAGAAAAGCCACTGTTGAGCAGGTATCACATTGTCATGAACACAAACCAGCCCGGTGAACTTCGCCTACGGGCATCGAAGGACTTTATGGATCTCAGAAACCACCTGCATCGTTGCGTCTTCGATCGTTCCTTCATTACGGCATAACACCCAGCCGTGATCTGCAACCGCTCGCTCGAACGCCTGGGTACAAGCGACCTGTTCTTCCAGCTTGTGGATCACGGTACTGCTCAGCCCACGCCGGCGTGCCGCGGCCCTCGCCCATGAAACTTCAGGGGTGGTGACAACTCCGACGTGCAGGTCTGGCACTTGCACGTTTCGATCAATGTTCAACTGTAGAATTTCTGCAAACGGGACTATCCGGCGAAACGCAGCATCAGACGGGTACCAGCGATCGATCAGGATGATGCTGCCTGGTGGCTGTTTAGCCAGCACATGCCGGGAAATCCAGGTACGGCTATCAGCCAGGCGCTCACAAACTTCCAATTCCAGATCACGGGAGGGATGCCTGACGAGTTTGTTCACGAGGGCCATTGTTTCACCCCTGTAAGGATCGCTTTTTTTCTCGCAAAGCCGGATCACCATTTTGTTGTCGGCCCTGAGTGCTTTCGTAACGGCCTCCAACAATGTGGTTTTTCCGGCTCCCTTGGGCCCATCCAGAGAAACAAACAGCGGACGATTCATTCTTCAAACAACGATTGATGTACGGTTTTTTTGCCCGTTCCGTTCGCTGCAACCGCTTGGCGCGACTATGCGAATCGAGTGGAGGGTCCTTGAGAACGAACACTCTAACTTAGTTTTCGGCCGACAGAACTCAAAACCCAGGGAGACAGTTACCCACGAGCAGCGCTAAACCGAGACGTTAGATGTGTAGGCCGTTTGCCTGCAAAGAGGCTAGCTAATCACCGCCCCCGCACCCTACTGACAGAAAATCCCAGCGAGTACGAGGGGGAGGAAGACATGAGGGTACGTTCCAGCTGGAAGTCCTCTAAACCTGGCTCAGCGGCGCAGGAACCGACTCACCAGCAGCACCACTGCTGCACCTATCGCCAGTGCAGCAACCGGTTTTTCCTTAACAAACGTCGATACGTTGTCGAGCGTGTCGCCGTAGGTTTTGGTCAGTTGGCCAGCAACCTGGTGTCCAGCACCTTCAGCTTCAATCTTCGAATCACCCAACAACCTGCCGACCGCGCTCTGCGCCTTGCCCGCGAGTTTTTCTGCAACACCTTCGACCTGTTCACTCTTCATGATTCACCCAACCTTTACGTGTAAGTGGCCAGCTCAGGATCGACCCTGGCTAGAGGATATTTGCACAGCATTAGGGGGATGGGCGTAATGATAAGTTCAAAGTGGATGAGGCTCTGCAATGGCTCGCGCCTGATCAGGCCTGACTGGATGTCGGTATCGCAATACGGCTGCTGGCCTTGACCTCACGCAAAGCCAGACTGGACTGGATCGAGGCAATGCCCACCTGACGCCTGAGCACCTGCTCGATAAAGTCGCTGTAGCTATCGAGATCCTCTGCCAGCACTTGCAGCACGTAGTCGGCATCTCCGGTGATCTTGTGACAGGACAACACTTCGGGCAATTGCATGCAGGGGTGGTTCATATGGTTGGCCATTGCTTACCAGTTGACCCGCTCCTGGAAACCCAAGTCTGCGACTGCGGCGGCGAGTCAGTACAACTAGTGTCCTTGGGTCACACCCTACCGAGCGAACCAAGGACGACAAATCGTCAATCGAAACGAAACGAAACGAAACGAAACGAGGCACCATAAGCCGATGTTGGCAAATGGCTCGAACCGTCCGCCGTAAGCGCGGGCGATGACCGAGGGATCATGCACTCGGATGGGTGTGGTAAATCTTGCTGACGATCGTCCATCTGCCTTGTACCTTCAGCAGGTTGAAGAAGTCGGTGAAGCGAAAACCCGAAACGTTGTCGGTATCGACCCGGGCACTCGCGGCAGTGCCCACGATGTCGATGCGCACGATCGCGGCGTTGGCTTCAGGAGATGGGCGGAACGAGTTGTCGATGACGTCGTACAGGTTCTCAATGGCACCGCCAACAAGCTTGTCGCCGTCGACCCCAAACATGGTGGCCGACTCATTGAACGCGGGCTTCATCAAAGCGCTGTCAGCCTTGGCACCCCCTTCGTTGTATTGGTTAAGCACGTTGACGATCGCGTTGTATTCCTGGACGTAAGTTGGATTGCTCATGATGGACTCCTGATTGAAAGATTTTCCGAATGCCCATCAGGTCTGGATGGGCACAGCATCGCCACCGACCATCACCCACTCTGGTGTGTCGGCGAGATGGTCAGGTTGGAGTTGGCCGTTGGCCAATCGGTGTAGCCCTTGGCGCCTCCGCCGTAGTAGGCCTCACGCGGTGCGATAGTCAGTTCGGCACCAGTAAGCAGGCGCTCTACCAGGTCCGGATTGGCAATGAACAATCGGCCGAAGGCCACCGCGTCAATCCGCCCCTGCGCCCGGCGTTCCAGCGCCAGGTCCAGGTCATAGTTGTTATTACCAATGAATGGTCCTTCGAACTGCGCACTCAGCGCGTCCAGGTCCACACCTTCCGGAACGGTGCGGGAAGTGGCCGTTGTGCCTTCGACGAAGTGCAGATAGGCCAGGCTGAACCTGTTGAGCTGCTGGATCAGATAACCGTAGGTTGCCATGACGTTGCTGTCAGGGGGCGTGTTACCCGCATCAGGTGTCACTGGCGAAAGGCGGATACCAACCCGGTCACTGCCCCAGACCGAAACAACGGCTTGGGTGACTTCAAGCGTCAGTCGAGCCCGGTTCTCGATGGAACCGCCATAGCGGTCGGTGCGCTGGTTGGTGGAGTCGCGCAGGAACTGGTCGAGCAAATAGCTGTTGGCAGAATGAACTTCCACACCGTCAAAACCAGCGCGCTTGGCATTTTCTGCCGCATGCCGGTACTGCTCAATGATCCCGGGGATCTCAGCAGTTTCGAGCGCCCGGGGCATGGACACTTCGACCATGCCATTGTTGGTGTAGGTGGTACCTTCGGCCTTGATGGCCGAGGGCGCAACCGGCGCCTCGCCGTTTGGTTGCAACTCGACGCTGGAAAACCGGCCCACGTGCCAAAGCTGGTTGACGATTTTGCCGCCTGCTGCGTGAACCGCGTCGGTGACTTTTTTCCAGCCTGCCACCTGTTCTTCCGACCAGATACCTGGCGTCATGGCATAGCCGCGACCTTGAGCAGAAATATTGGTGGCCTCGGCGATGATCAACCCCGCGCCGGCACGCTGGGCGTAGTAAGTGGCATGCAGCTCGTTCGGCACGCCATCTTCCGCCATCCGGCTGCGTGTCACTGGGGCCATGACAATGCGGTTGGCCAGTTGCAAGGCGCCCATCCGAAGGGGCGAAAAAAGATCGGTGTTAAGTCTCATGTCAGTCAAACTCATTACCTCTAAATATTAGACCGGTCGTCTAGTAAAACAGAAAAGTACCCCTATGCCAGCAAGTTTTTCCCGGTTCCGACCTCTACTCGCTATGCTTTCTGCTCTAAAGGATTGGCTTGTGAAGGTTCAAGAGCCGCCCTCTCCCACTTGGCAATTACCAAGGGCGCGATGGCATTCCCCAACACATTTAATGTGGTCGTACCGCTATCGATGATTCTGAAAATACCCGCGATCAATGCCACCCCTTCCAGTGGAAGACCGGCAGAAGCCAATGTCGCGGACAGAATAATGATGGCGAATCCAGGTACTCCGGCAGCACCTTTGGAGGTCAGCACCATTGTGACCACCAGCAGAATCTGCTGAGAAAGCGAGAGATCGATACCATAGAGCTGGGCGACAAAAATCGTAGCCACCCCCAGGAAAATCGAGGCACCGTCCAGATTGAACGCATACCCCACCGGCACCACGAAACTGACGATGCGACGAGGGACGCCGTAGCTCTCCAGCTTGCTCATCAGCTGTGGCATAACGGCTGCCGATGCAGCACTCGAAAACGCAAGAATAAGCTCATTGCGAAAGTACTTGATCAGCTTGAAAATGTTCTCACCGACCAGATAGCAGATACCGCCAAGTACCACCAATGCAAAGACAATCAATGCCAGGTAAACCACACCAATCAGCTTGAGCAAGGGCAAGAGCGAGGCAAAACCAAAAGTCGCGACGGTAGCGCCGATCATGCCAAATACGCCTATTGGCGCGTAAGCCATGACGATTGAGACGACTTTGAACATCGCATCGGAAATACCCTGAATCACCGCAACCACGGGGGCGCTTTTATCCCTGGGCAGCGAGTTCAAGGCCATACCGAACAACACCGCGAAGAACAGTACCGACAGCAGCTTCGCTTCCGACATTGCAACGAAAACGTTGTCCGGGACAATGTTCTGCACGATGACGAGGGCTCCTTTGGCAGGCTCCATGGTTATAGCGGCAGCGCGATGGGTAATGCCCGAAATATCTGTTCCGGTACCTGGTTCGAAAATGTTCGCGAAACACAGCCCGATCACGATGGCCAGGCCCGTTATCGCAAAAAAGTACCCCAGCGATTTCATGCCCATCCGGCCAAATGACTTGTTATCTCCTCCGCCTGCGATGCCCAGGATCATGCAACAAAACACAATTGGAACAACAACCATCTTCATCATCTTGATAAAGATATCGCCAAGCGGCTTCAGAATTTCTGCGCTCACCCACGATTGATACTGCGGATGGGTATTGAAATACCAACCGACAAGCACGCCAAGCAGCAGCCCGGCAATGATTTGCCACACCAGGGGAATACGTTTCATGTCTAGCCTTCTTGTTGGAATGAAAGGACTGCGTAAATTCGCAGTTGCTAGATTCATGAGCTTCCAGCTCACTTGAGTTCAAATGGCACAACGCTGTTGTGCCAACACCTTTTCTATTTTGCGAAGAGCTGACTCATATCCTTGAACGCCTTGAATTCGAGAGCGTTACCGCAAGGGTCATACAAAAACATGGTGGCCTGCTCGCCGACCTGCCCTTTGAAACGAATGTAGGGTTCGATGACAAACTCCGTGCCAAAAGACTTCAGACGCTCGGCCAGTGCTTCCCATTCCGCCCAGCCCAAAATGATGCCGAAGTGCGGAACAGGTACGTCATGGCCGTCTACCGGGTTGCTATGGACGCTTTCCTGGGAAACAGTTTTCGGGTGTTCGTGAATCACCAGTTGGTGCCCATAAAAGTTGAAGTCGACCCATTGGTTGCTGGAACGGCCTTCTTCGAGGCCGAACACTTCGCCGTAAAATGTGCGTGCACCAGCGAGATCGTAAACCGGGATTGCGAGGTGGAAAGGCGAGAGGCTCATCAGAACTCCAATACAATTTTTGTTGGTGAAGGACAGAGCGTATGAACGCTGATCGTCGTTGTTTCGCGGCGCTTCACTGTTCGTCGTCCCCTGGGCATCGACTCGAAGGTTCAGGCAGTTGCCGGGGGATAGGCTCATCGTAGTCCGCCTGACGAAACAAAAAAATCAATATAAATTTCTCAGAAACACAATTAATATTTGTGAATGATTAAAGAACTCAAGACACTTATCGCCGTTGCTCGGGAAGGTACTTTTGCCGCTGCCGGGAATAAGATCGGCCTGACCCAGGCAGCGGTGAGCGCGCAGATTCACCGCCTGGAAGCCGAACTCGGCTTTGAGATATTCGACAGGAAGGGACGCTCGGCCCACCTCAACAGGATGGGCCACCAAATACTCCTGCAAGCGCAGGAGTTGCTGCGCCTTTACGACAATCTGGGTTCCACCACCGTCGGACTTCCTGCAAGCGTCCTGGTGAACATCGGTGCTATCGCTTCCGTGCAGCGATCCTTTTTACCGGACGCGTTAGCCGGGTTTCACCAACAGTGCCCGCAGTGCCGCACACGTGTAATCCCGGGACTATCGATGGAGTTGGTGAACCTCGTGGATGCCGGTGAGATCGACATGGCCGCAATCATTCGGCCACCCTTCTCGCTCCAGAGCGATCTGCGCTGGACAACGCTCGCTCTTGAACCTTACCGACTGATTGTCCCGCGCGATGTAACGGGAGAAGACTGGTCAGAACTACTGTCCAGCCAACCGTTCATTCGCTATGACCGATCGTCATTTGGGGGACGGCAGGTGGATCGATTCCTGCGTCAGATGCATTTCACTTTGCGGGAAGTTTGCGAACTGGATGAGCTCGAGGCGATCGTCAAGCTAGTGGAAAATGGCGTGGGTGTAGCGCTGGTGCCGCAGACGGCAAACCAACAGGAATGGCCCGCAGGTGTCCGAGCGCTCGATCTTGGACAGCTTACCTTCCACCGTGATATCGGGCTCGTGCACAGGTCTCGACAGTCTTTCACCGAACCGGTGCGGATACTGGCGCAACTGATTAGTGAGCAGGTCAAGACCGGCGTTGAATAAACTCCGAACGAAAAAAGGCTAGCCAGGGGCCTTTTTGTACTCAAACCAACGGCCGATATTCTTCCAGATATCCACGCCAGACCCAGCGATTGCGCACTCAACCAGGTCGTGAAATCCCATGCTGGCGCAGTTTGCGATACAGCGTATTGCGGCTAATCCCCAATCGGGCGGCAACACGAGCGACGTGCCAGTGTTCCGCCTCAATCAACGTCAGCAGTGTCTGCCGTTCCGACAGGCCCAGTGGGTTCTCGGCCAACACGGCAGGCGCTGCCGGCAGCAACTCCGCCACGTCTTCCAGAGTGACACGGCCCTCCAGCGCCAATGCGACCAGTGTGCGCAGGCACGTGCGCAGTTGACGGACATTGCCCGGCCAGGGATGCGTCAGCAAGCGTTCTCTCACACCTGTCTCCAGGCGAATCCTTGTACCTTTTGACTCTTCGCGCAGCAGCAGGTCGAGCAACCGGCCCTTGTCTGAACGCTCACGCAACGGCGGCAGCTGCACGGCGAAGCCGGCGACGCGATAAAACAGATCTTCGCGAAAACGCCCCTCGGCCACACAGGCTTGCAGATCCTGGTGGCTGGCACAGATGAGCCGTATGTCGAGCGCACGTGCCGTAGCGCCGCCCAGGGGCACCACCTGACGCTCCTCCAGCACACGCAGCAGCCGGGTCTGTAACGCGAGTGGCATATCGGCTATTTCATCAAGGAACAGAATGCCGCCATGGGCCTGCTCCAGCTTGCCGATCATCCCGTCCTTGCGTGCGCCGGTGAAGCTGCCACCGCGATAGCCGAACAGCTCGCTCTCGATCAGCGTTTCTGGAATGGCCGCACAATTGATCGCCACAAACGGTTGACTGGCTCTGGAACTGGCGCGATGCAGCGCTGCGGCAAAGGCTTCTTTGCCGGTACCGGTTTCGCCCTGTAGAAACACCGGTACGTCACGTTCCAGAACTCGTAATGCGCGAGCAAAGCCACGTTGCAGGCGCGGGTCTTCCAGGCACACGTGCACGTCGTTGATCGGGGCAGTTGCAGGAGTGACGAGAGGCGCATGGCGCAAGGGCTCTCGCAACTGTCCGTAGAACTGGCGTCCGTCCAGAAGGCGCATTGGCCAGCAGACACTCGGTTGCGAGCTGGCTTGACTCATCACCTGATCGATAGGCGTCTCCAGCAGCATCGTCAGCGATTGCCCCACCACCTGCTCACGGCTGAGGCCCAGCAGGTCCAGCGCAGCATGATTGACTGAACGGATACAGGCACTTTCGTCAAAGCTGAGCAGCCCTTCACCCAGCAGCCCGACGAAGCCTGCCTCAGGGTGAAAACGCAGCAAGTACCGTTGCGGATCATGCCCCAGGAAATAACAGCTCTCGATCAAGTTGGCTGTGAGGTTGGTCAACGCCACGGCTTTGAAGTGCTGCTGAAGACCCGGTTCCTCGCGCACGGATGAGAGGTTAAGAACGGCGAGCAACTCTCCGCTCGCATCGAATATGGGGCTGGCCGAACACGTCAAGCCGGCGTGCTTGCCACGGAAGTGCTGATCACGACGGATGGTGACGTGCTGTCGCTCGACCAGGCAGGTGCCGACACCGTTGGTGCCCTCGCAATCCTCGCTCCACACCGAACCAAGCCACAGTCCGGAACGCTGGAATTCGACTCGTTCGGATTCGTTGAACACGCTGTCAATCGCCACACCACGAGCATCGGTGAGTAGCACCACGTGGCCGTCACCCCCCAGTTGGTGGTGCAGGCTGGTCATCTGCCAGTGCGCTACGGAGATGATGTGTTCCAGGGGCGCGCGGTGATCCAGCAGGCGTGGGTGCTCAACTACATTCGGCGCGCGGCGGCTGGCGGGATCGAGCTGATGCTGATCCAGGCAACGACGCCATGACCGGGTAATAGCCAGGTCAGTCGTATGGCCATGGCTGGCAGGGAAGCCCTGTACAGCTTGCAGCACCTGTTGTGCATGGGCGTTGATAAAGGCCGGCTTCATTGTTCTTGTTCTCCGCTACGGTCAGGACACGGGGCTGTTGCCAGCTTATAGGAAAAGCCGACCGAGAGCGCCCCATGCACCGCGTGACACTCTGTCATCCACCATTCCCTAAATCGTGACATAGACCCGAGTCAAAGCCTGAGCCGCAGCGCTTCAGCCGCTCTGCAACGGGCCTCTCATAAAGGTGGCCCGAGCCTTGCTCCAAGGCAAGTTGTTACAAAAACAACAAAAACGGGAGAAGCCCATGAACATCGCTGTCGAAACACCCCTGCACACGCCCACTGCCCAGCTCGCGGCCTGGGTCGACACCCTCGGCGAGCGTCTCGCCCAACGCGACCTGGACGGCGCGCTGCAATTGTTTGCCGAAGAGTGTCACTGGCGTGACCTGCTGCTGTTCAGCTGGAACCTGGTGACCCTGGAAGGCAGGCCTGCCATCCGCGACATGCTCGAAACACGCCTTGATCAAACTCGGCCCGAGCAATGGACACTCGAAGGTGATGCCACGCTCAACAACGGTGTGCTCGAAGGTTGGATCAGCCTGGAGACCGCTACGGCGCGAGGTAAAGGCTATGTGCGGCTGAAGGATGGCCTGTGCTGGACGCTGCTGACCACCATGCGCGAGCTCAAAGGCTTTGAAGAACCCAGGGGCCGCCGTCGCCCGATGGGTGCCAATCATGGTCACGCCCATGCCGACAAACGCAACTGGCTGGAACGCCGTCGTGACGAAGAAGCATCACTGGGCATCACCACCCAGCCGTACTGCCTGATCGTGGGTGGCGGCCAGGGTGGGCTGGGGCTCGCCGCACGGCTCAAGCGAATGGGCGTGCCAACGCTGATCGTCGACAAGGCCGAGCGTCCTGGCGATCAGTGGCGCGGCCGTTACAAGTCGCTGTGCCTGCATGACCCGGTCTGGTACGACCATATGCCCTACCTGCCCTTCCCCGATCACTGGCCGGTCTTCACCCCAAAAGACCAGATCGGCGACTGGCTGGAGATGTACACCAAAGTCATGGAGCTCAATTATTGGCCGCGCACCGAGTGCGTGAGCGCCAGCTTTGACGAGCAAAGTGGCACCTGGACGGTGGACGTTCAACGCGATGGTGAGCGTGTGACGCTACAGCCTGCCCAGTTGATCCTCGCCACCGGCATGTCTGGCGTACCCAACGTTCCTGTTTATGCGGGTGCCGAGGTTTTCAACGGCCAGCAGCATCATTCCAGCCGCCATCCCGGCGGAGACGCCTGGCGCGGCAAGCGCGCGGTGGTCATCGGTGCCAACAATTCGGCTCACGATATCTGCGCCGACCTGGTGGAGAACGGCGCCGAGGTGACCATGGTGCAACGGTCCAGTACCCACATCGTGCGCTCCGATAGCTTGATGGATCTGGTCTTCGGTGGGCTCTACTCTGAAGACGCCCTGGAGTCAGGCCTGACCACGGACAAGGCCGACATGCTGTTCGCCTCGATCCCTTACAAGGTGATGCCAAGCTTTCATCAACCCGTATTTGCCGCGATCAAGGAGCGTGACAAAGACTTCTACGAGCGCTTGACCAACGCCGGTTTCATGCTCGATTTCGGTGACGACGAGTCTGGCCTTTTCATGAAATACGTACGCCGTGGTTCTGGTTACTACATCGACGTGGGCGCCTCGGAACTGATCGCTAACGGCACGATCAAGCTCAAGAGCGCGCCGGGCCTGGGTGTAGAACGCATCGAAGCAGATGCCGTCGTACTCAACGATGGCAGCCGACTACCGGCCGACCTGATTGTCTACGCCACGGGCTATGGCTCAATGAATGGCTGGGCGGCGAAGCTGATTTCCCAGGAAGTCGCGGACAAGGTCGGCCGCTGCTGGGGCTTGGGTTCAGGGACCACGAATGATCCTGGCCCGTATGAGGGCGAACTGCGCAACATGTGGAAGCCCACGCAGCAGCAAAACCTCTGGTTCCACGGTGGCAACCTGCATCAGTCACGGCATTATTCGCTGTACCTGGCGTTGCAGCTGAAGGCGCGTTTTGAAGGCATCGACACATCCGTCTACGGCCTGGCGAGCAGTCATCACACTGGATGAGTAAAATGGCGCCCGGCCGGGGTTGGGCGCTTCTCCATGAGCATCAGGCTGTCCGTCCTCCGGCCCATTAACGGGTCAGATTCAAACCTCCAGAAGCCGCTTCGTCATCGTCATCGACGTTTGCAAAGATTGCCCCGTGCGCTGCAGCTTGTTCAGCAAACTGGCACCCAACCAAAGTTGGTAGAGGGTTTCGGCCAGCTGACGAGCGTCGGCATCCGGAAGACTTTTATCCAGCTGGCCCTGTTCCAGGCAAGTCGTGATGCGCGCAACGATGCGCTCAGCGCCATCGCGTAGCGTGAGGCGCATCGATTCGGAAAGGTCGGCGACCTCTGCACTTAACTTCACCACCAGGCATTCGTCGCCATGGCCCTCCAGGGTGCAGCGGTTCTGCCAGCCCTGCCAGTAATCCATCAGCCGCTCGAAGGCATTGAGCCCGGGCAGTGTCAGACGTCTTTCCATGTCCGACAGGTAGCCGACAAAGTAATCCTCAAGCAGCGCCTGCCCGTAGAATTCCTTGGATTTGAAGTAGTGATAGAACGAGCCCTTGGGCACACCGGCAGTCTGCAGGATTTCGTTCAGGCCAACGCTGGTGAAGCCCTTTTCGGCCATCATTCGGTGGCCGGTATCGAGCAGGTGTTGGCGGGTATCGTCGTAGGTCGGTTTCATGGGGCGCAAAGTACCAAACAATAGACCAGTCGTATATTTCTGATGGGCAGGAGTTTGCCATAGAGTGCGGTCGGAAACACACCTGAAAGAATTTACTAGACGACTGGTCTAATTGGAAACTATGCTGTGCCCCTCACTCCTTCCCGGGTGTCGAAGGCGAACCCGTCCTCGGACACCCGACCAACACAGGGCGCCCTATGAAAATCTTGATGGTTCTGACTTCCCACGACCAACTTGGCAACACTGGCAAGAAAACCGGTTTCTGGCTCGAAGAGTTCGCGGCCCCCTACTATGCCTTCAAGGATGCAGGTGCAGAGATCACCCTGGTGTCGCCGGCAGGCGGCCAGCCACCGCTCGATCCAAAAAGCGATGAGCCCGGTGCGCAGACCGCCGAAACCGACCGGTTCCGTCAGGACCCTGCAGCGCAATTGGCACTGGCCCATACCGGGCGCCTGGCCGATGTCAGCGCTGACAATTTTGATGCCGTGTTTTACCCCGGTGGACATGGCCCGCTGTGGGATCTGGCTGAAGACAAACATTCCATCGCCTTGATCGAAGCCTTCGACCGCAGCCACAAGCCCCACGGCTTCGTCTGCCACGCGCCGGGCGTACTGCGTCACGTCCTCGCTGCTGATGGCAAGCCGTTGATTGAGGGTCGGGACGTGACCGGTTTCACCAATGCTGAAGAAGCGGCCGTGGGCCTGACGGACGTCGTGCCGTTCCTGATCGAAGACGAATTCCAGCGTCTGGGCGGGCGCTTTTCCAAGGTGGCCGACTGGCAGGTTCATGTCGTCGCTGACGGCCAGTTGGTAACGGGTCAGAACCCTGCCAGCTCGGCGGCCGTCGCCGAAAAACTGCTGAAAATGCTGGCCTGACGGATATCAACTCACTGCCCAGGCACCGTGCGCGTGTTTGCACACGGTGTTTTTTTCGTCCCATCTATAGTCGACTGGTCTAATACCCAGCGAACAGGTATCTCATGAAAAACAGCGCTTACTTCACACCCGTCACCCTCGGCCGGCATACCCTGAAGAACCGTATCGTTCTGCCCCCCCTCACCCGCCAGCGCAGCTCGCAGCCGGGCAATATCGCCAACCCGTTGATGGCCGAGTATTACCAGCAACGCGCCAGCGCCGGCCTACTGGTCACTGAGGGCACGCAGATCGAGCCTAGGGGTCAGGGATATGCCTGGACGCCCGGCATCCACACGCCTGAACAAATCGCCGGATGGCGCACGGTCACCGAGGCGGTTCATGCCAAAGACGGCGTGATCTTCGCTCAGCTCTGGCACGTCGGGCGGGTGTCTCACACCGCGTTGCAACCTGAGGGTGCGGCACCGGTGTCAGCTTCCGCGATCGCCACCGAGCGTGTCAGCGTATTTATTGAAACAGCGCCGGGTGCCGGTGCGCTTGTTGCGCCGTCCGCTCCGCGAGCGCTGAGCACGGATGAAGTCCAGGAACTGGTTCAGTTGTATATCCAGGCTGCGCGCAATGCGATGGACGCCGGCTTCGACGGCATCGAACTGCACTGTGCCAACGGCTATCTGGTAAACCAGTTCATCTCTGCTCACAGCAATGTGCGCACCGATCAGTACGGTGGCTCTCTGGGCAATCGCCTGCGTTTTCTGCGTGAAGTGGTGGCGGGCGTCGCCGAGTGCATCGGCCGGGAAAAGGTCGGCGTGCGTTTCGCGCCGCTGTTCACCACCACCGATGAAGCGCGGACCTATCTGGGGATGGTGGAGGAAGACCCGCACACGACCTACATCGAAGCGATCAAGGTGCTTGAAGATGTGGGCATTGCCTACCTGTCCATCGCCGAAGCCGACTGGGACGACGCGCCGATGATGCCGCACGCCTTTCGTCGTGCGGTGCGCGATACGTTCAGTGGCGCGATCATTTATGCCGGACGTTACAACGCCGAATCCGGCGCGCAATTGCTTGAGTCAGGCTTGGCAGACCTGGTCGCTTTCGGCCGCCCGTTCATGGCCAATCCGGATCTGCCAGCGCGGATCGTCCACGACTGGCCGCTCAACCCACTGAACCCGGCTACGGTCTACGGCGGTAATGCCGAAGGCTATGTGGATTACCCGACCTACGAGTAATCCCCTGGTTTAGCACCGCGCTCCCATTTCCCCGGGGGCGCGCATTTCCCCCTATCTCCCTTCCGTTGCCCTCCCGCGCTCTTGATCTGACGTTCTCGTTTCTACACAAAAAAATGGCTGACGCATTGTCAGGGGGTTTTTTTCAGCCTATCTTGATTAAAACCTATACAGATCAGTTACTATCGTACAACTATTAAAGAATGGACTAGGCAAGCCCGCGTTGACGATGCCTGCTCCATACGCCGCGTACGACGCTGCAGCCGGCAAGTTGCATTGCGCAAACACCGCGGCTTCATCTTTCGGCAGGTGCCAGAAACCTGTACACCACGAGGCACCTGTACAAGCATGTAAGGCAACAAAATTCACCCTCAGCACCTGCTCACCCAGGGAGAACGGCAATGACCCGACGTTTGGTTTTACTGGCTTTGGTACTCAGCATTGCGAGCTGTGGCAGCGTGGATGTCACCCACTATGCGGATCAGCAACCGGCATTAAATCTGGAGCGCTTTTTCAGCAAACCGGTCAAAGCCTGGGGGATGTTTCAGAAGCGTTCCGGTGAGGTGGCCAAGCGTTTCGAGGTCGACATCGTCAGCCGTCGTGAGGGCAACAACCTGATTCTCGATGAGCGCTTCCTGTACAGCGACGGCACCCGCCAACGCCGCGTCTGGACCCTGACGCCCGAGGGCCAGGGACGTTGGAGCGGTCGCGCCGATGACGTAGTGGGTGTCGCCAAAGGCGAAATCGCCGGCAATGCCTTGCGCTGGCGTTATCGCCTGAACCTGCCGGTTGACGGCACAACCTATGAAATGAGCATGGACGACTGGATGTACCTGATGGACGAGGACACGTTGATCAACCGCACCAGCATGTCCAAGCTGGGCGTCGAGGTTGGCCAGGTGACGTTGTTCTTCCGGCGCCAGGGTGCAGGAGAAACCCATTGAACGCGTTCACCATGAACTCCCTAGGCGACGGATATCGCGCCCTGGTGATCGGCGCGAGTGGTGCCCTGGGTACGGCTTTTTGCGAGCTGCTCGGCAAGGACCCTCGATGTGGCGGGGTTCGCCAGCTGGGGCGCAATACAGTGCCCGCACTGGATCTGGAGCAACCTGAAACCATCGCCAGCGCCGCCACTGAATTGGCAGCGCAAGCGCCCTACCAGTTGATCGTGCACGCCGCCGGCCTGCTCCATCGTGACCAGATCAAGCCGGAAAAAAGCTACAGCGCGATTGAGCATGAGGCGCTGCAGGCCGTGTTTCAAGTGAACGCGCTGGGGCCGGCGCTGGTGTTGCGGCACTTTTTGCCGTTGCTTGATGCCCGGGGCGCGATGGCGGTGCTCTCGGCGAAAGTCGGCAGCATCGGCGACAACCGTTTGGGTGGGTGGTACGCCTATCGCGCCTCCAAGGCCGCGCTGAATATGCTGATCAAGACCGCCGCCATCGAATTGGCCCGTACTCGTCCGCAGAGCCGACTGCTGAGTCTGCACCCAGGCACGGTCGTGTCGGGGTTGTCGCAACCATTTCGAGGGGCCACCAGCGCACGCCCGGCGGACGTTGCCGCAGCTGAACTCTTGAGCCTGATTGATCAGTTGACGCCGGCCGATAGCGGACATTTTTTTGCCTATAACGGAGAGCGCCTGCCCTGGTAGGCAGGGAACAAGCATGAATCTGCAGACGCTGGACTGAACAGATATGAACAAGCGCCATCGGTTGTGCCTGGTCCTGGGTGACCAGTTGTCATTTGACTTGGCTTCCTTGCAGAAACTTGATGCCCAGTGCGATACCGTGCTGCTGGTCGAGGTCATGGAAGAAGCCAGCCATGTCCCCCACCATCCGCAGAAAATCGCGCTGATTTTCAGTGCCATGCGCCATTTCGCCAAGGCCCTGCAAGAACAGGGTCTGCAAGTCGAGTACGTGACCCTGGATGACCCGCAAAACAGCGGTTCGGTGGCGAGTGAATTGCGACGCTGGCAACAGCTGTTGCAAGCAGAGGAAGTACACGTCACCGAGTGCGGGGACTGGCGGCTGGAACAGGCGCTCAAGGACTGTGGCCTGGCCATCCATTGGCACGCCGACACGCGCTTTGTGTGCAGTCGCGCTGAGTTCGGCACTTGGGCGCAAGGCAAAAAGCAGTTGCGCATGGAGTTCTTCTACCGCGAGATGCGGCGCAAGAGCGGGTTATTGCTCAATGGCGACGGCTCTCCAGTAGGCGGCGCGTGGAATTTCGATGCCGAGAACCGCAAGGCCCTGCCCAAAGGGGTGAAAGCGCCCTACCCGGTGCACTTCAGTAACGACGCCATCACCTGCGATGTGCTTGCGCTGGTCAGGGCGCGCTTCAACCATCACTACGGCGCACTCGACGACTTCGACTATCCGGTCACCCATGCCGACGCACAGGCGCTGTGGGCGCATTTTCTGGATTATGCCCTGGCAGGGTTCGGCGACTATCAGGACGCCATGGCCAGTGAGGAACCGTTTCTATTTCATGCGCGCATCAGTGCGGCACTCAATATTGGACTGCTGGACCTGCGTCAGTTGTGCAGCGACGTGGAAGCTGCATATTGGGCGCACCGGATTCCACTCAATGCCGCCGAAGGCTTCATCCGCCAGCTCATCGGCTGGCGCGAATATGTACGGGGCGTCTATTGGCTGAAAATGCCCGATTACGCCGATGGCAATCTGTTTGGCAACAGCCGGCCTCTTCCAGAGTTCTACTGGACGGGCGACACCCGAATGAACTGCATGGGACAGGCGATCGGCCAGAGCTTGAAACATGCCTATGCCCACCATATCCAGCGGCTGATGGTGACCGGCAACTTCGCACTGTTGGCCGGCATCGCGCCGAGCCAGATTTGCGAATGGTACCTGGCGATCTACATGGACGCCTTTGACTGGGTCGAACTGCCCAATACGCTGGGCATGGTCATGCACGCCGACGGCGGTTACCTGGGTTCCAAGCCTTATTGCGCCAGTGGTCAGTATATAAAGCGGATGTCTGACTACTGCCGTAACTGCGCCTACAAAGTCAGTGAGAGCACAACGGACGACGCCTGCCCTTTCAATTCACTCTACTGGCATTTCCTGATGCGTCATGGCGACCTGCTGCGCAGCAACCAGCGCATGAGCATGGTCTACAGAAACCTCGACCGCATGACCGAGCCCAAGCAGCAAGCGCTGTGGGAGCGGGGCCAGAAACTGCTCGCCAAACTGGATGCCGGGGAGTCGCTGTGAAAAAGAGTGAGCTCCCGGTCAAAGTTTGCGCGGTCTGCGGATTGCCCTTCGCCTGGCGCAAGAAATGGGCGCGATGCTGGAACGAAGTGCGTTATTGCTCGGAGCGTTGCCGGCGATTTAGGAGCTCCTGCCTTACTAACGCCGTTACGGCTCGTTCGGCATCAGCGATTCGTATCTGATTTCACAGGTTTCCGTACATCTGACATCGACCTGCATAGCTTTCCGTTGGCTTGAAGGAAATGCCAAGCAGCCTATATCCACTGAGGTATGCATGTTCAACTCGACAATCAAAAAAGAACTGGCCGTCAGCCAGCGGCGCTTGGCTGACAGTGAAGCCACCCTTGCAGCCTTAGGTGGCTCCATGGCCCTGATTGAGTTCCAGCCTGATGGCACGATCCTCAGTGCCAATCGCAACTTCCTGAAGGTAATGGGCTATAGCGTTGAAGAAATCCAATCCCGGCATCACCGCTTATTCTGTACGCCGAAATACGCCAACAGCGCTGCTTATCAAAGCTTTTGGTCACGCCTGGGTAATGGCGAGTTCATCAACGACCGCTTCCTGCGCCTGGACAAACAGGGGCGTGAGCTCTGGCTGGAGGCCAGCTATAACCCTGTTCGCGATACCACCGGACGGGTGATCAAGGTCGTCAAGATTGCGACGGATGTAACTGCCCAGGTTCAGAAGGAACAAGAGCAGGAGAGCCAGATCAAGGCGATTAACCGGTCCATGGCAACCATCGAGTTCAACCGGCAGGGAGAAGTCGTCAGCGCCAATGAAAACTTCCTTGCAGTGATGGGTTATCGCCTGGAAGAGATTGTTGGCAAGCACCACCGGCTGTTCTGTGAGCGTAGCGAAATCGAATCCCCCGATTACTGCCAGTTCTGGGAGCGCCTGAATCAGGGCGAGTTTTTCTCAGGCAGCTTCAAGCGCCTTAACAACCAGGGACGCGCAGTCTGGTTACGTGCCACTTACAATCCGGTGTTCGACGCCAACGGCGATCTTTACAAAATAGTCAAGTATGCCAGTGATATTACTGATCAGGTTCTACAGCAGGAAACCGAGTCACGAGCAGCGCGCATGGCTTATGAGACTTCACTGAAAACTGACGATACAGCCCACGAAGGAGCCCGTGTAGTGCAGGACACCGTGGATGTCATGCAAAGCCTGGCCGACGAATTGAATCACGCAGCCGAAGGTGTCAATGCCGTCAGTCAGCAGTCGGAGATAATCAGCAGTATCGTGCAGACCATCCGTGGGATTGCAGAGCAGACGAATCTTCTGGCGCTCAATGCGGCCATCGAAGCGGCTCGTGCCGGAGATCAGGGGCGAGGTTTTGCCGTGGTTGCTGACGAAGTGCGCAACTTGGCTGCACGTACTAGTCAAGCCACTGTGAAGATTGTCGAGGTGGTGCAGCACAATCGTGAGTTGGCCACGGGGGCAGTGGCCAGGATGGAGGCGAGTAAAGACAAGGCAGAACAAGGCGTCAAATTAGCCGGTGAGGCGGGTCAAGTGATTCTCGATATTCAGGACAGTGCTCGTCAGGTCGTACAGGCGATCAGCCATTTCGCCTCGACATTGGCACGCTGACACAGCCATCAGCAGAGCACTTTAATACAGCCTGAAACGCTGGGCAGCGTTGTGGCGCCCACCTCTACGACGGGGCCGCCCCCATTGATAATAACTGTCGCGACAAACAGGGGCGGAGCGTTGCCGGCGGTTCAGAGGCAACCCTCCCCTGAAACAGCCCTAACGGAAATCCAGCCAGTTTGAGACTCCCGAACTCAGCGAAAGGCAGCTCGCATAGCGCTTGCACGCCTTGACGCTGGTCGACTCCGCCGGCACCGACATCTTTACAACCAACACCAGGAGAAACACTACTAACAAAGGAAAGGTGTAGGCATTTTTTATTTTCATTTTGTATTCCCTCATTGCCTTCAAATCGGACCTGAGTCATCACCATGGACTCAAGGGTGGCTGTGTCCTTGGGAGCGGCGCCTTGGAGAGTATTCACTTGCTTCTCGAAGGCGCCCTGCTCCCTCTATCAGCGCTCGTCGACCGTTATGAACTCGCGACGCAGCGCCATTGACGCGGGCACGTCGTCCTCATTGGTGAAGAATTGCTCATACCACTCGCGCAACTGATAGACCGGCCCGTCGGTTTCTGCGAGCACCGGCTTGTCGATACGGATTTTGTGCTTCCAGATCACCACGTCCTGGTAGAACGAGTCCCGGTTTCCCTGGACATACGCCCTGGCCACTTCCTGGTTTTGCTCTTCCGTCCAGCCCGGTACGCGCTTGACCATGCAACCAAAGCGCAAGTCAAAACTGTTTGGCGTCACTGGCACATGGCTGTTGAGCAGAATGGCGTGGATCCGCGCATCGCCGAACATCGAACTGATATGGGTGAAGTGAGTGGCCGGACCGTAGTAGGCCGATGGTGCGATCAGGTCACCGCCCAGGCGCTCGGAGTCACCATGAAAAATCTGATGGCCGATATGCCCTTCGAAAATGTTGGCGAAATACTTGGTTGGCGTACCGTGCACCGGCCCGAAATGCTGGGCATCCACCAGGTTATCGACCAACTCCCGTGGGTTGGTTTCGATCAGCATGGTGTCGATGTTCCAGTTATGAATCCAGTCCGGGTCGTCCATCTCAGGGAGGTGCGGAATGATCACGCCCTCTTTGGGCGGACGGCCTTCGGGGTTGTTCCAGACGAACAACAGGTTGTTCTCCTCGCAGGTCAACCAACTGCGCGTCTTGGCCTTGGGAGGAATGCGCTTGCAGTAAGGGATCTCCACGCATTTGCCGCCGGTGTCGTACTTCCAGTGATGGAACGGGCATACCAGTCTGTCGTTCTCGATGGTGCCCTGTGACAGGTCGGCGCCCATGTGCGGACAGTAGGCATCGAGAATACTGATGACGCCCTGGCTATCGGCAAACGCCACCAGCCGAGTGCCGAAGATTTCCAGGGTATGAGGCTTGCCATCACGGTAATCGTTGGCATTGCCCAGGCAGTGCCAGCCGCGCGCGTAACGGTGGGTACGCTGGGCATTCTCGATGTTGATTTCAGCGAGTTTCGTCATTGTTATTATTCCTCAAATGCAGACTTCGGGGCAGGCGATGCCCCCAAGAAATACCGGGTAATCCCATGGCGGATATCATTGAGCAGTCGCGCAGCAAGATCATCGTGCAGTTGGACTAGATCAAATGAGAGCTACTCTCAAAGTGCGCCCCTGAAACAGCGGGCGCCCTGTTCCCTGCTTACTGGCCGAAGCGGCGAGCGGCTTCCGGGCCGAAGTCCCTGGGACTGAAACCGGGTTTGTTCAACAGGTAACCGTTGCGCTGCTCGTTGATCAGGTTGAACGCCAGGTAGCTGCCAGCATTGAGGTCGTAGTACAGGCCGACGCCCGCCTGCTGGGCCTGGCTCTCGTAGGCATAAAAGTAGTTGACCATCGAGGTGCGCCATAACTCGCCACGGTTGTCGTAGTTGTCGGCGAGCATCGGAAACCAGGTGTCTTCGTCGACATACAACTTGCGTTTGCCATACAGGTGGCGATAGCCAGGTTTGAGCGTGCCTTCCAGTTCCCAGACCCTGTGACGCTCATAACGCATGGCATCGGGATTGATGTGTCCGGGAGTCAACAGGCTGGCGTAGGTGAGCTTGGCGTCATGCAGACGATAGGTGTTGTACGGAATGTACATTTCCCGTTTGCCAACGATCTTCCAGTCGTAGCGCTGGCCGGACCCGTTGAACAGGCGCACTTCATCCACAGTGATCGAGCCGCCACTGCCGGGGAATGACATGTCGAAACCATAACCCGGCGATTGACGCACGCGCCGGGTGCCTGGATCGTAACGCCACGCCTGGCGCGGTTCGGTTTTGTCGTTCCAGAATTCGGTGCCGGTGTTGATCTCACCCTTGTCCCGTTGCGGTAGCAGAGTTTCGTTGAGATAGAACGACGAGTTGCCGTTGGTATCGCCGATCTTGCCGGGTTCCAATGATGGAGCCAGGTTGCGCGAATGCACCCTGCCCCAGTTGATATTGCCGTCCTTGAGCACGTAGGCGTTATCGGAGGTGTACTCTTCGGTCCAGGCCCGCAAGGTGAAGGTCGAGGCATTTTTCAACAGCTCCAGCCCGCTGCGCGGCACCGGGAATGGTGTGCCGCCGGTCTTGCCGACGACCCCTTCGCCGTCATCGACCAGACGCGCCACGCTGGCGTTTTCCCGAGTGGCCTGGCATACCGAGTCACTGACGCGAAAATCCCTGTGCGAGGGATACACCGGCATTTTGTAGGTGGCCGGGTACAATTTGAACAGGGCTTTTTGCCCGTCAGACAGGGAGTCACTGTATTGCGCGATGTTCTGCGCGGTGATCACAAACAACGGTTTTTCGTCCGGGTACGGATCCACGGGGTGGTGCCCCGTACCTTTGAAATCAACATGGGGCGGCGCGCCCAGCCACTTGCCACTGAACGCCGGGATACTGCCATCGGCATTGCCGGCCTGTTCCGCGCCCAGGCACGTCAAGTCTTTGCCAAGGCGCGGGATGTCCTCCGGTGCTGCGTTTGCGGTGCCGATGGCACAGCATCCAAATAACAACGTCAAGGCCCAGCCAGGGGACTTATTACTGCCGGTCATTTTTATTCTCCTTGGGTTCGACAACGGTTGCCCAGTATCGACAGGCAAGGAAACCGAGAGCATCGTCCGCACGGACTAACGCATTTTGGCCTGGCCCCAAGTCACAGCCGAGACCCGGCCGGCTGGGGCGCACCCAGCGCTACCACACTATTGAGCATGATCCGCACCAGCTCGGTCTGGCGTCGGACACCCGTCTTGGAAAATATCGAACGCAGGTGCGCGCGTGCGGTATTGCGCCGGATATTCAGAATTTCCGAGGCGTCCTCAAGCGACAGGCCGTTGGCCAATTCCAGGGCAAGCGCGGTTTCTGCCGGGGTCAGGTTGTACAGCTGCGAAGTCAGCACCGTGCTCACCAGCGATTTGCTCACCGCGTCCCGCACATACACCACCACTGTGGGTTTACCGTGGCCTTCGAGCAGTTCCCGTGAAGGAATCAGTTCCACCACTACGCCGAGGCTGACCTGTCCCGAAGGACGGGAAATCGACGTCGCCTCGGCCACCTGCACGCCCCTGGCGGCGCCTTGCCTGGCACGCTGGAAGGCGTTGCGCACCAGGCGCGCCAACTCCCGATTGTCACTGGGATAGGTAGCCTCCAGTCGACCTCCCACCACTTTAAGGCCGTCCTGACTGTCAAGGATTTCCCTGGCCACGGGGTTGAGTTGCACTACGCAGCCGTTCTCGTCGAGCACGAAGGTCGCCACTGCGAGGCGGCTGATCGTTTGCGAATACAGGCTGCCCAGAGACTCACTGCGGTCCAGCAGCGAATACATGTGCAAGGCCCGACGCAAATGGGGCAGCAACATGGCGCACAAGGCCCGCTCGGTCTCACTGAATTGCGGGTGGCCCTGTGGTCGATTGATCCGGAAACGCACGATGCCTCCATCCGGCATGCGTATATCCGCACCTAGCATGTGGTAACAATTGTAAGGTTGGCAGTACAGCAGGTAAAACGCCGAACTGGCCCATTCGGCATCGCTCATCAGCTCATCGATGGTGAATACCGTGTCGGTGGGCAAACCCTCGAACAGGGTAGATTTGGCGTAGTAGGCGTAATGGTTGATGCCGCCCTGGCCCAATTCGACATCACCGGCAACCACCATCGGTGACAGCAGCGGCTCATCCTGAACCCGCAGGATCAAGGTCACGAAATTAGCCTTGAACAGCGCGCGTATGTCGCGCAACGAGTCACTCAAGGAGGCCGTGTTCATCGACGAATCGTAGATGTTGCCAATGATCCGTTCGTACTCGGCCAACTCCAGGCCCATTTGCGCGAGGACCTGTGCATTGGGCATACAACTTTGCATATCCATTCCCCAGCAGCGGGCCCGACCTGCGGGCCCCCATGGCTTTAATCGAATGTGCGGCCGCGTCCCGCTCGCTTCACGGCAGTTCGAACAGGCCGGCGGCGCCCATTCCGCCACCGATGCACATGGCAATCACCACATAACGCGCACCGCGCCGCCGCCCTTCGAGCAAGGCATGGCCCACCATCCGCGCGCCGGACATACCGAATGGGTGACCGATGGCAATCGCCCCGCCGTTGACGTTCAGGCGCTCTGCCGGGATCTGCAGCGCGTCGCGACAATGCAACACCTGGCAGGCAAAAGCCTCGTTGATCTCCCAGAGGCCAATATCCCCCACCCCCAAGCCGAAACGCTTGAGCAGCTTGGGTATGGCGATCACCGGACCGATGCCCATTTCCTCGGGTGCGCATCCACCCACGGCAATGCCACGGTAGATGCCCAAAGGCGTCAATCCGCGACGCTTGGCCTCGGTACGACTCATCAACAGACTCGCCGCAGCACCGTCCGAGAACTGCGAGGCGTTGCCGGCGGTGACGAACGTCCCCTGCTCGATCCATTTACCGTCCTTCCACACCGGCTTCAGGTTTGCCAGGTCTTCAAGGCGCGTACTCGGTCGGTTGCACTCGTCACGCAGAACCTGCACGCGCTCATGACCATTGGGCTGGCCATCAGCGGCGAACAGCAGCTTGTCCACGCTCAGGCCGACGATTTCCTCATCAAAGAGCCCGTCCCGTTGAGCAGCAGCCGTGCGCAGCTGGCTTTGCAATGAATACTCATCCTGGGCGGCGCGACTGATGCCATAACGACGGGAGACGATCTCGGCGGTTTCAATCATCGGGATGTAGGCGCTGGGCATCACTTGCAGCACCGCTTCGGATTGGGCGCGGAAGCTGTTTTTGTGTTTGGTCTGGGTCAGCGACAAGGACTCTACGCCGCCGCCAATGGCAATGTTCATCTCGCCACTCATGATGCTCTTGGCAGCTACGCCGATACTCATCAGCCCCGAGGCGCACATGCGGTCCAGCGCCATCCCCGGCACACTGTCCGGCAAGCCACCGGTGTAGGCACAGAGCCGACCGATGTTATAGGCCTGGGTACCCTGTTGAACCGCCGCACCCATGATCACATCTTCTACGTCCCCAGGCTCAATGCCGGCACGTTCGACCACCGCGCGTACCACATGCCCACCCAGCACTGGCGCCTCGGTATCGTTGAACGATCCACGAAACGATTTGGCCAGCGCTGTACGGGCGGTGGCGACGATGACGACTTCATTCAGGTCCATGCAAACTCACTCGCAAATTGGGTTGAAGGTATAGCGGCTGATGGTGTCGATTACGCAGCCCGGGCGCGCCTGGCCTTCGACTTCCACGGTGATGCGCACCACCAGTTGCACGGCGTCGCCCACTGGCTCGGCGCGGATAATCTGGCCGCTGCCGCGCACCCGCGAGTCGACCTTGACCGGGGCCGGGAAGCGCACCCGATCGCTCCCGTAGTTGACGCCCATGGTCATGTTTGAAAGGGTCAACAACTGCGGCATGAACAGGTTGGCCAGGGACTGGGTCAGGTAGCCGTGGGCAATGCAGGTGCCGAACGGCCCGTTGGCGGCGCGTATCGGATCGACATGAATCCACTGGTGGTCCCCCGTGGCCTCGGCGAACAGATCGATGCGTTCCTGGTTGATGGTCAGCCAGGCGGTGTGGCCCAGGTCCAGGCCTTCGGCCGCAAGCAGAGCCTGGGCGCTGCTGAAAAGGTGACTCATGAGCGTGCCCTCAAGCTTGTTGTGAACTGACTGACAGCACTTCACCGACCATGTAGGAGGCGTAGTCGCTGGCCAGGAACATCATCACGTTGGCCACCTCCCATACTTCGGCGGCGCGACCGAACGCTTCGCGCCCTGCCAGGCTGGCGAGCAATTGTTCGCTGGAGGCTTTCTTGAGAAAATCGTGCAGGGCAATCGACGGCGATACCGCATTGATGCGCACGCCAAACTCAGCGGCTTCCAGGGCGCTGCAGCGGGTCAGGGCCATTACGCCGGCCTTGGCCGCAGCGTAATGGGCCTGTTCCTTTTGGGCCCGCCAACCGAGCACCGAGGCGTTATTGACGATGGCTCCTGCGCCGCGGCGCTGCATGTGCGGCAACATCGCCCGAGTCATGCGAAAGGTGCCCGTCAATGTCACGTCCAGCACCCGCAACCACTCTTCATCGCTCATCTCTACCACACGCTTCTGGCCACCCAGCCCCGCATTGTTGATCAGCACATCGACCCCGCCCAGAGCCTCTTCAGCCGCCGCCACCAAGGCCTGGACTTCGTCTTCTATCGTGACATTGCACAGCTGGCCGTAGATCGCCTGCAGGCCGGTCTCGCCCTTGAGGCGCGCTACCGCCTCTTCCAGGCGCCGCGGGTGAACGTCGGAAATCATCAGCGCCCGACAACCTTCCTCGGCACTGCGTCGGGCCGCTGAGTAACCGATACCGGCACCGGCCGCGGCGGTGATCAATACCGACTTGCCGGCCAGTAATTGATGACCGGGAACATAAGGGGGGGCTTGTTTCACAGCGTCTACCTCCGAAGAAATCAATACGCTGCAGTTTTACGGAGCGGGCCA
Organism: Pseudomonas sp. 65/3-MNA-CIBAN-0223; assembly: GCF_040310425.1. Classification (NCBI taxonomy): domain Bacteria; kingdom Pseudomonadati; phylum Pseudomonadota; class Gammaproteobacteria; order Pseudomonadales; family Pseudomonadaceae; genus Pseudomonas; species Pseudomonas sp. 65/3-MNA-CIBAN-0223. The sequence goes on along the minus strand of NZ_JBEOPV010000001.1, from coordinate 355,863 downwards.
GGCGGGCACATCGTCAAAATGGGGTATGAAGGTCGAGAACGTTGACGTAAACAAAGGGTCGGGGCTTCAGCTGCCCCAGACGTTCTGTGCCTTGGGCGCTTCAGCGAGAATCGAGTCCACGGCCGCACCAATCTCTTCGACTTGCCACAACGCGCCTTTATCGCGGGTGACGCCCGTGCGCCAGCCGTCTCCCAGGGAGATCCGCCCGCCCTGGCTTTCGAAGACCTGGCCGCTGACATGGGCCGACGCCGGGCTGCCAAGCCACACCACCAGCGGCGCGACATTTTCCGGCGCCCAGGCATCGAAGCTGTCGTCCTCAGGCTTTTTCACCACGTCGGGCATGGCACTCTCGGTCATCGAGGTACGTGCCGCCGGGGCCAACGCGTTGGCGGTGACACCGTAGCGCGCGAGCTCCGCCGCTTGCACCAGGGTCAGCGAAGCAATGCCGCCCTTGGCCGCCGAATAATTGGACTGTCCCACCGAGCCTTGCAGGCCGGCGCCGGAGCTGGTGTTGATGATCCGGGCGTCGACCGGGGTGCCGGCCTTGGCAAGGTCGCGCCAGCGCCGACCGAGAATGTTGGCCAGGCAGTAATGGCCCTTGAGGTGGACGCGCATGACCATGTCCCAGTCTTCTTCACTGAGGCTGATGAACATGCGGTCGCGCAAGACGCCAGCGTTATTGATCAGCACATGTACTTCACCAAACGCGGCCAACGCCGCATCGACGATGCGCTGCGCAGTGGCCAGCGTGGTGATGTCGTCGCTGCTGGCAATGGCCTGGCCGCCGCTCGCGCGAATTTCACCTGCCACATCTTCTGCGGCATCGGCGCGAATATCGTTGACCACGACATTGGCCCCTTGCGCGGCGAACGCCAGGGCATAGGCGCGACCGAGCCCGCCTCCGGCCCCGGTGATGATCACGGTGCGGTCTGCACAAATAGCCATGTTTAACTCCTCTGGATTTGGGTGGACACGCAGCCGAAGCGGCGGCCCACGTAAAAGAATTACAGCCGTTCGATGATGGTCACGTTGGCCTGGCCGCCGCCTTCACACATGGTTTGCAAGCCATAGCGCCCACCGCTGCATTCCAGTTCGTTGAGCAGCGTGGTCATCAGCCTTGCTCCGGTTGCGCCCAGCGGGTGCCCCAAGGCAATTGCCCCGCCATTGACATTGGTGCGTGCCGGGTCGTAATCCAGCTCTTTGGCCCAGGCCATGACCACAGAGGCAAAGGCCTCGTTGATCTCTACCCGGTCGATGTCAGCCATGCTCAGCCCGCTTTTGGCCAAAGCCCGGCGTGTCGCCGCAATCGGTGCGGTGAGATGCCAGATTGGATCGTCACCCAGCACCGTCAGGTGATGAATCCGCGCCCGTGGCGTCAAGTCGTAGCGTTTGAGCGCCGCCTCCGACACCACCAAAAGCGCAGCTGACGCGTCGCAGGTCTGGCTGGACACGGCGGCGGTGATCGATGGGTACTGAGGGTCCACCGGCTGCAGTTCAGCCATCTTTACCAGGCTGCTGTGCCGCGGGGTTTCATCCACCGCGAGGCCCTGGCAGGCGACGATTTCCCGAGCAAATCGCCCGTTGGCAATGGCCGCCAATGCGCGTTCGTGACTTTGCAGGGCAAAGGCTTCCATTTGCTCGCGACTGATCTGCCAATGATCGGCAATCCGTTGCGCGGCGTAGAACTGGTTCACCGGTTGCTGACCAAAGCGCGCACGCCAGCCAACGCTGCCAGAGAATGGATCGGCAAAGCCCAGGGGCTGGCCGGCCAGCATCGCGGAGGAAATCGGGATTTGGGTCATGGTTTGCACGCCGCCCACCGCGACCACATCCTGGGTGCCGCTCATCACCGCCTGCGCTGCAAAATGCAGCGCCTGTTGCGATGAACCGCATTGGCGATCCACGGTGGTGCCGGGGACCGTCATTGGCAGGCCTGCGGCCAGCCAGCTGGTGCGCGCTATATCGCCGGCCTGGGAGCCGATGGTGTCGACGCACCCGAATATCACGTCGTCGTAGTCTTGCCCGGGGATCACGTTACGCTCCACCAGTGCCTTGAGCACATGGGCGCCCAGGTCAATCGCGTGGATCTCGCTCAACGAGCCCTTGCGCTTGCCGGTGGGGCTGCGCAGTGCATCAACAATGTAAGCCTGTGCCATGACTCATTCCTCGAAAGTGTGTCCAGGCCCCAGGCCAGTAGTGTCGGCGAACAAGTAGTCGCTGACGCGGTTTTTGTGAAATCCGCGGTCGCCCCAGGATGCATCCAGGGCCCAGGCGCGCTTCATGAACATCTGCAAATCGACTTCCCAGGTGTATCCCATTGCGCCGTGAACCTGGATGCCTTTGCGGGCAGCGATCCAGCTCGCCTCATTCGCCGCGAGGCGGGCCTGGGAGACCCATACGCCCGCGTTGACGTCGCACCGGGCCAGGGCATGTGCGGCGCGGTACAGCACGGGTTTGGCCTGTTCGATGTAACGGGCGACATCGGCCAGGTGATGCTTGACAGCCTGGAAGCTGCCGATCGGCTTGCCGAACTGTTTACGCTGGGCCACGTAGTCCACGGACAGGTCCAGCATGCGTTGCGCCAATCCCAGCAGTTGCCCGGCCACCGACAGCGCGCCACGGTCCAGCAGACGGTCCTGCAAAGCACGCCCCTGCTCGCCACTGGCCACACAGGTCGCCGGCGTTGGGATCCACTTCACCTCACCCAGGCGGCGCGAAGCGTCGATGCTCGGATGGTTTTCTACCTCAACCTGAGAGCGAGGCACCACGTGGATCTCATCGCCATGGGTGAGCAGCAGTACTTCTGCCAATTGCGCATCGCTGACCAGCAAATTGACCGGATGACTGATCGCCATGCGCAAGCTCCCATCGGCGATCCGGGGCAGCAGTTCGGCGCGGGCCGGGTGGCCTGCGGGCAGGCCGGCAAGTAAGCCACTGGCAACATAAGCGGTGTCGGCCAATGAATCGGGAATGGCGTAGTAACCCAGTTCCTGGGTCATCAGTGCCCAGGTCACATCATCCATGCCCAGGCCGCCCTCGGCCTCGGGCACTGACAAGGCAGTCAGGCCCTGGCCGGCGATCTTGTTGCGCAGGTCCCGCGAGCGGCCGGCATCGGTTTCCCAGATTTCCCGAAGCATTTCCGGGGCGGCTTCGGTCATCAGGAAACGACTGATGGCCTCGTGAAACGCCAACTGGTCATCGTTAAAAGTGAAGTCCATGGCGGTTCCTTATTTCGGCAAGCCGAGCATGCGCTCGGCAATGATGTTGCGCTGGATTTCGTTGGTGCCGGCGTAGATCGGCCCCGACTGGGCGAACAGGAAACCCTCCAGCCAGCCGGCCGCATCGCCGGCCTGGGAGGCCTTGCCCACCAGCTCGCCGCGCCCACCGAGAATGCGCATGGCAGTCTCGTGCATCTTCAGATCCAGCTCTGACCAGATGATTTTGTTGATGCTCGACTCGGCGCCGATCTGCTCGCCTCGGCTCAGGCGGCCCACGGTGTGATAGGCCGACAGCGCGTAGGCTTCGGCGCCCATCCAGGTCTCCAGCACGGCATCGCGCAGGCTTGGGTCGCGGTCGGCGCTGGCGCGGTGTGCCTTGTACAGGGCCACGAGCTTGCGTGCCGTGGCCTGGAAGCGCGCCGGTGAACGCAGCAACAGGCCGCGCTCGAAACCGGCGGTGGCCATTGCCACGTGCCAGCCCTGCCCCTCGGTACCGATACGGTTAGCCACCGGCACCCGCACGTCATCGAAAAACACCTCGGCGAAGGCGTCCTTGCCGTTGAGCGCCTTGATCGGGCGAATGCTCACTCCCGGTGCGTCCAGCGGCACCATGATGAACGAAAGCCCGTGGTGCCGGCTCGATCCTGGCTCGCTGCGGAACAGCCCGAACAGCCAGTCGGCGTAGATCGCCCGGGTTGACCAGGTTTTCTGCCCATTGATCACGTAGTGGTCACCGTCGATCAGGGCCTTGCTGGTGATTGCCGCCATGTCGGACCCCGCGTTGGGTTCCGACCAGCCTTGCGCCCACATGTCCAGGCTGGCGGCCATACGCGGCAGGAAACGCTGCTTCTGCTCCGGCGTGCCGAATTCCATCAGGGTAGGCCCCAGCAACAGCTGGCCGTTCTGATTGACACGCATGGGGGCGCCGGCGCCGTAATACTCTTCCTCGAAGATCAGCCACTCGATCAGGTCGCTACCGCGTCCGCCCAGATTGGCTGGCCACATCACCATCGACCAGCGGCTCTCGAACAGCTTGGCCTCCCACGCGCGGTGCTGTTCAAAACCTTCGCGAGTGTCGTAGCTGGCCAGCGGCTCGCGTGGCAGGTTGGCTGCCAGCCAGGCCCGCACTTCGGCGCGGAAAGCGATTTGCTTGGGGGTGTAAGTCAGGTCCATGGCGTTTATCTCAGAACTTGGCGTCGCGTTTTTCAACGAAGGCCCGGCGCGTTTCCGCGGAGTCCGGGCTGCTATAGGCCTGCATGGTGAAGCCCTGTTCCCAGCGGTATTTGTCTTCCAGGTTGCCGTCTTCAATACCGTTCAAGGCTTCCTTGGCGATGCGGATCATGCCCGGGCTTTTTTCGGCAATTTTCGCCGCAATGCCCAGGGCGGTTTCGCGTAATTGATCCTTGCTGACAATCCGCTCGATGAAGCCGTATTGCAGCGCTTCGGGGGCGCTGATGCTGTCGCCGGTGAAAAACAGGTAACGGACTTTTTGCACCGGGAACAGGCGCTGCAGATGTGCACCGCCGCCCATGGCACCGCGGTCGACTTCCGGCAGGGCAAAGGTCGCGCAGTCGGAGGCGACAACAATGTCCGCCGCACCGGTGATACCAATGCCGCCGCCCAGGACAAAACCATGGACCGCGACAATCACCGGCACCGGGTTGCGATGCACGGCCTTGAAAGTGGCGTAGTTACCGGCATTGACCTCGACGATCCGTTCCGGGTACTTGTCCAGCTCCTTGATGTCGACTCCGGCGCAAAAGCCCCGGCCCTCTGCGCGAATCACGATCACCCGCACTTCGGGATTGGCCCCAAGGGCTTCGATCTGCTGCGCCAGGGCTTGCCACTCCTGGCTGTCGAGGGCGTTGACCGGGGGCTTGGCGATCACCAGTTCAGCGATGCCCTGATTGAGTTGTGTGGTAAATGCCTGGGTCACAGGTGTTCTCCGATACTGGCGGGACGATTCGATGGGAGGTGCTGGCTGCGTGCCAGGAGCGTATCCAGGCATTGCTGTGCCTCACCGGCGATGCCTTCGATCACCTCGCGACAACTGAGCAATTCACCAATCGCAGCGGCGACCTGGCCACTGGGCAGGATGCCCTCGTCCGGTGCGCCATCGACCATGGAGCGCTGCAACAGCACCGGCTGGTTGGCAGCCATCACCACCTGCGACAGCTGCGATGGGTCTTCGCGTAGTGCACGGACGAACACCGAGGCCATGTGCGCCAGGCTCATGCCGGTTTGCTGCTTCCACTGCCACGCACTGCCCAGGGCGATGCGCAGGCGACCGAAGGGGCCCGCTTGTTCGAGGTGATTGATGAAGCGGTTTTCGATCATTCGGTGGCGCATGCCATCGACCGCAGTGGTCACACGCACCTGCTGCGGATCCTTGACCTTCAGGTAGCGCTCAAGTGTCGCGGCCGGAGTCGGCGATTCGCGGGTCATGAGAAACCGTGTGCCCATGGCGATTCCCGCTCCACCGGCAGCCAGGACCGAAGCCAGGCCACGGCCAGTGGCGAACCCACCCGCCGCGATCACCGGCACCCTGACCGCCGCCAGTACCTGGGGCAGCAAGATCGAACTGGGTACGCCGCCGGTATGGCCGCCGCCCTCGCCGCCCTGGACAGTGATCAGGTCGGCCCCCAGTTCCACGGCCTTGAGCGCATGTTTCAGGGCGCCCACGGTGGGAATACACAGCACCTTGGCCGCCTTGAAGCGAGCGATGGTCTGTTTGTCCGGACCACGCCCGTAGCTCACGGCACGCAAGCGGTACTGAATCGCCAGGTCGACACACTGCGCAGCGTTGTCCTGGAACATATGGAAATTGAGCCCAAAATTGCTGCCGCCGGTGGCATCGATTACCTTGCGGATTTCGCCTTCCAGCTCATCAGCCGGGATGGTCGCCCCGGCCAGGAAACCGAAGCCCCCGGCCTGGGTCGTGGCGATCACCAGGTTGGCATCAGCGACCCAGCCCATGGCGGTCTGCACGATCGGGTAACGGCACCCGAGGGCTTCGGTCAGCGGTGTTTCCAACCAGCGGTTCATTGGTTTTCGTCCTCGGCCCGCTTGTTGGCGCGGGCCATCCCCTTGGCATCGAAACCGCCCAGTTTGTCGCCGGACAGCAACTCGTTATGGGCATGGGCAAAGTGGTGCCAGGCAAATACCGCATCCATCGCCGTGCGTTTACCTTGCAGGTCTTCGACGTGGTTGACCGCCTGTTTGGTCAGGGCCAGGCCCATGCGTGGCTGGCGGGCGATGCCTGCGGCCAGGGCGTAGGTCGCCTGTTCAAGCTCTTCACGCGGCACCAGGCGATTGACCATGCCCACTTGCCAGGCCCTTGTGGCGCTCATGCGGTCACCGGTGAAGAGGAATTCCTTGGCGATACGCGGATTCATTTCGTAGGGGTGAGCAAAATACTCCACCCCCGGAATGCCCATACGCACCACCGGGTCCTGGAAAAATGCGTCGTCGCTGGCAACGATCAAATCGCAGACCCAGGCCAGCATCAGCCCACCTGCTACGCACGCGCCCTGGACCATGGCGATGGTTGGCTTGGGCAGTTCGCGCCAGCGCCGGCACATGCCCAGGTACACTTCCTGCTCGCGGGCATACAGTTGCTCGCCACCGGGTTTGTTGGTGTGGTCCCACCACAGGTGCGCGCGCTCGAACGGTTTGTCGATATCCCGGCCGGGCGAGCCGATATCGTGGCCTGCGGAAAAGTGTTTGCCGTTGCCGCGCAGGACGATGACCTTGACGCTGTCGTCGTTCACCGCCTGGCGAAAGCAGGCATCCAGGGCATAAGTCATCTGCGAGTTTTGCGCGTTGTTGAAGGTCGGCCGGTTCAGCGTCAGCGTGGCGATACCCTCGGCCACGCTGTACAGCACCGGGGTGTCCGTCTCGTAGACGGCGTTGTCCTGGCGGACGATGAATTCACTGTCGCTGCTGTGCATGGTCGTGTCCTTGCCTCAGGCCGTACGGATGCCGGGCGGATTGCCCTTGATCGCCGTGGCGCGGTAATCGTGGGGGTCGAGTCGACGGATCACGGCCAACTGCTCAGGGGTGGGATGCACGGTTTCGTGCAACTGCGCCGACTTGAGCAACGGGAAGCCGGTGTTCTCCTGGACCTGATCGAAACTCACGCCGGGGTGCAGCGAGCGGACCTGCACTGCACGCTGCGGTCCATTGAAATCCAACACGCACAAGTCGCTGACTACGCAGTCAATGTCCATCAAGTCGCGACGCGCACCTTCGGGCCAGCGCTCGGCCTTGAAGCCCACGCCGGAGACCATGTCGACTTCGCCGCTGACGAACACCCGGGTGTTATGACTGGGTACGAAGAACGAATTCAGGTGGTTGATGCTGTTACCTGGCAAGCCGCGCACGCCGAGGATCGCGGTCTTGGGCTTTTGATAGTCGCCAACGCAGGACAGATTGGTCTGGCCCCAGCGGTCGATCTGGGTCGGCCCGATCATCGCGTGGCGGCGGCCACCCCACACGCATTCGAAAACCCGCTCGAACGACATGTAACCCGAGTACCGTGGCACGTAGTCACCTCGTGGGCCCAGCGGGATCGGTTCTTCTACCAGAAACGCCTCGCTGTCGGTCATCAGCAGCTCGGGGCTGTGAGTCAGTTTGGCCAGGCTCGCGCCCAGGCGCGGAATCACGCCAAGGCCAGAGGCAATCACCTCGCCATTACCGCGCCAGGCCTCGGAGGCCGCGACGATCATCAGTTCAGCGAGGGTAAAATCACAGGTTGCAGACATGGTCGCTAATCCTCAGAACACGGGAAGGGGCAAGACGCCCATGGAATCGGCACCGCCGTTCTGTGCCTGATAAGCCAGCTCGCCACCGGCAATGTAGGTCTGCACATAGTCCTGCCAGCCGTTCTCCGCCTGGCTGCTGGCGACATAACCCTTGAGGTGTTTGATGTCCCATCCGTAATCAGGTGCGCACAGCGTCGGGTGCGCACCCAGAGGTGCATGCACCACACCGCTCACCAGGTAACGTTCAAAGGTGTTAAAACGGGCTTGATCGGCGCTCAGCTCCAGGCGCTCTTCCAAGCGTTCGCACGACACGAAACACTGCTTGGCAGCGCGGGCGAACAGGTGATCGAAATACGGGTCCGGACCTGTCACCAGGCAGTTACCCAAGCGGTCGGCGACGTTGACGTGCAGGAACGCCACGTCGAGGTTGAGCGCCGGCATCGCCAGCAACACCTCGCCATCGGCATAGGGCGACTGGATCGTTTTAAGCTGCGAATTCAAGCGCGTGACATCGGTGGCCAGGCCGCAGCGGGTCGGCAGGAATGGCAAGCGCATGCCAGCGGCGCGCAGCCCCCACTGGAACATACCTTCGTCCAGCTCCATCAGTTCCAGCTCGCCAGCCTCGCGAGCTTTGCGGTAGTAGGGTTCCAGCGGAATGGCATCGAGGGTAGCGAAGCCGAACACCAGCTTCTTGACCTTGCCGGCAGCGCACAGCATGCCCACTTCCGGGCCGCCATAGGCAACCACAGTGAGATCCTTGACCGGTGAGCGCAGGATCTCGCGCACGATAGCCATCGGCTTGCGCCGCGGGCCCCAGCCACCGAAACCGATGGTCATGCCATCGCGTAATTGAGCGACCGCATCGGCCGCTGTCAGTTGTTTGTTCATCAGGATCATTCCTTACTGATGGCCGACCGAAAAGTCGTGCCCCCAAATGCTCACACGGGTGAACTCGAACGCCGAATGCTCGGCCCAGTCGACTTGCAAACCGCCAAAGCCGTACTCCAGATCAAAACCGGACGGCGTCTTCATGTAGAAACTGGTCATGCGATCGTTGAGGTGCTGACCTAGGGTCGCGGACAGGGACACGTCATGGGCGTGCAGACGATCGTGCGCCCGGCCGACCTCGGTCATCGAATCGACCTCGACCATCACATGCACGCAACCTGACGGCACCGGGTACTCGGCGAGTGCCAGGCTGTGGTGGCGGGCGTTTTGACAATGCAGAAAGTGAATGCGAACCGCCGGCACCGATGGGTCGGGACGAAAGTTGAAAATATCCGAGAGCTCAAAACCCAGCACATCCTTGGCGAACGCCAGGGTGGCGTCGAAGTTTGGTGCTGGCAGGACGGTATGACCCAGGCCCATGTCACCGGTGATGAACCGCGGCACCCCTTGGGGCGACACAAACGGCAGGCAATCGGAGCGATGACCCCAGCTCAGCTCATGACAGTTGCCCGATGGGTCGGTGACCTTGATCAGCGCCTGTACACCGCGCTGCTCGACCTCGATCGCAGAGCCCGGCTGCCATTCGATGCCGGCGGCGCTCAGGTGCTCGAGTGCAGACTTGAAGGCCGACTCGTTGGCCAACTCCCATCCGGAAGCCAGATAACGCGCCTCGCTCCCTTCGACGATCAGCATACGAAACGGACGCTCGTCCATCTTCACGTACAGGCCACCACCTGGGGCCGCCTGCACTTGCATGCCCAGCACGTCTTCGGCGTAACGCTGCCAATGACTGAGGTTTTCGATCTGCGAGACGAAATAGCTCAAACCGCGAATGTCGATCATGCCTTGGTCCTCGTTGGCTGAATGGGCTTTCGTGGTTGGCATTGTGCAAAGCGCCGCCCAAGGCTTCATCGTCCGTTGAGACTAAGCAGAGCTCGGCACAACGATGCGCAGCGGGTCAGTACTAGTCCGTTTTAGTGATTCGAACACCTCCCTCAACGCCACAGACTCGCGCATCCATTCGCATTGCAGAGACCGCCCCATGGAGTTCGCTTTTACCGAAGAACACCTGATGATTCGCGATAGCGCCGAGCGTTTCCTCGCCCAGGCCAGCGACTCGCATGCCGTGCGCGCCGCCATGAACCGGCCTGACGCTCATGATCCCGAGGTCTGGCAACGGATCGGCCAGGAACTGTACTGGCCGGCGCTGATGGTGCCGGAACGCTTTGGCGGCATGGGCCTGGGCTTTGTAGAGCTGGCCATTCTGCTGGAACAAAGCGGTCGCTATCTGCTGGGTTCGCCGCTGTTCGCCACTGCCTGCCTGGCCACCCCGGCACTGCTGCTGGGGCACAACGAACCCGTAAAGGAGCACTGGCTGGGGGCAATTGCCGCCGGTGACACACGTGCCACCGTGGCCTTCGCCAGCGTTCCAGGACTGGAGCCTGGCAGTGTGCAAGCCGTGGCCGCAACGCGCCCTGGAGGTTGGACCCTTGACGGCCACTACGCACAGGTCATCGACGGCGCCTGCGCCGACCTGCTGATCGTCGCCGCTCGCGCCCCAGGCACTCAGGGCGAACGAGGCATCAGCCTGTTCGTCTTGCCTGGCAATACGCCTGGCGTCGTACGTACCCCCCTGGCAACCCTGGACCAGACCCGTCGCCTTGCCCGCATTGAACTGCATCAAGTGCAGGTCAGCGAGTCACAACAACTGTGCGGTCCAGACCAAGGCTGGGCGGTGCTGCGTAGCACCCTGCTGATTGCCACTGCCGGCCTTGCCGCCGAACAAACCGGGGGCGCGCAGCAGGCCCTGGACCTGACCCTGGCCTACATTGCTGAACGCCGGCAATTCAAGCGCACTATCGCCAGCTTTCAGGCAATCAAGCACCGCTGTGCCGACATGATGCTGCAAGTCGAGTGCGCCCGGTCGGCAGCCTACTATGCCGCCTGCGTGGCCCAGGAATGCCTGGCCCCCCAAGGCGATGCCGCCGTGGCCCAGGAGCTTGAGCAGGCCGCCGCCACGGCAAAAATCCATGCCAGCGAGGCGTTTTTCAACTGCGCCGCCGAGTCGATCCAGCTGCATGGCGGCGTCGGGTTCACCTGGGAATACGACCCACACCTGTATTTCAAACGAGCCCGCGCCAGCGAGCACCTGCTAGGCAGCCCGGCGTTGCACCGCGAGCGCCTGGCCAAGCACCTGTTGGGAGAACAACCATGAGAATCGGATTCAGTCGTGCAGACGAAATGTTCCGTGAAGAAGTTTCCCGGTGGCTGGCCGAGCACCTGAGCGGGGAATTTGCCCCACTGCGCTTTCGCGGCGGTCCGGGGGATGAACACAGCTTTCCTGAGGAGCGCAAGGCCTGGGAGCGCCGGCTTGCCGCAGGTGCCTGGATCGGCGTCGGCTGGGCCAGGGAGCACGGCGGACGAGGATTTTCCATCAGCCAGCAGGTGATCTTCCATGAGGAGTATGCCCGCGCCGGTGGCCCCGGGCGCATGGGGCATATCGGCGAAGGCCTGGTCGGCCCGACACTCGCCGCCTTCGGTACCCCGGCGCAGCAACAGCGCTTGCTGCCCGGGATCCTCGAGGGCCGCCAATTCTGGTGCCAGGGCTATTCGGAACCCGGAGCCGGTTCGGACCTTGCCAACGTACAGACCCGGGCGAAACTGGATGCAACGGGTGAACACTGGCTGATCAGCGGGCAGAAGGTCTGGACCTCCCTGGCCCACGAAGCCGATTGGTGTTTCGTGCTGGCGCGCACCGAGGCCGGCAGCCAAGGGCATCACGGCTTGTCATTCCTGTTGGTGCCGATGGCCCAGCACAGCATCCGCGTACAACCGATCCAGCAACTGACCGGCACCAGTGAATTCAACGAGGTGTTCTTCGACCAGGCCATCACGAGTGCCGATAACCTGATCGGACAACCAGGCGATGGCTGGAAGATCGCCATGGCGCTCCTGGGTTTTGAGCGCGGCGTATCCACCCTGGGTCAGCAGATGCAGTTTCACAACGAACTCGATGAGATCATCCGCATCGCCCGCGCCAACGGCGCCGCACGCGACCCGCTGCTGCGTCAGCGCATCGCCCAGGCCTGGAGCGGGCTCAAAGTATTGCGCTACAACTCTTTGCGCATGCTCTCAGGCCCTCAAGACGGTAGCCTCAGTCGCGAAGCGATGATCTACAAACTGGCCTGGTCCACCTGGCACAGCGACCTGGGCAAACTGGCGATGGACGTACTGGGCGATGACGGGGAAATCCTCGACGGCGCGCCCTACCAGCTCAGTCGCCTGCAGTCGCTGTTCCTGTTTACCCGCTCCGACACCATCTATGGCGGCAGCAATGAGATTCAGCGCAACGTGATTGCCGAACGGGCATTGGGCATGCCACGTGAACCACGAGGCCCTCATTAACAACAGCGCCTGAAAAAATTGATGCTTGCGTGAGATGCAGACACAGCAAGGGGGAGCAAGCTCCCCCTTCTGATTTCACTGGTAACGCTCCATGCTCGGGAACGATCGGCCCTTCAGCGCACACGAATCCTGGGGTCATCGGCCCCGCGACGCAGCGCTGTGAGAAAGCCTTCCAGCGGAGCCGGCTCGGCGATCTGCGGCAAGGCGTCCTTGTCCGGGCGCTGTGTCCAGAAATCCTCCCAGGAAGGGAAAAGTTCGTGGAAGGAGCCGGCGTACGGTTCGCGCCCGGGCCAGCGCATTTTCAAACCGCCGATGGGTGGTTTGTTCAGGTCGGTCGCATACCAGTAGCATGGCAAGCGGCGACGGAAACACCAGCGCCCGTCGATTCGCTCATAGTCGTCCCAGTACAGCATCTGCATGATGACCCACTCGGGACCGGTCTCATGTTCGTTCTTCGAATACACCACGCCGGTGGCGTGATCGGCATCGCTGAACTCAATGATGTGTTGGCCCAAGTGATGTGAAGTGCCGTGAAATTGCTTGCGCATGGTTTCGTCCAGCCACACCTTCAGGTGCGCCCGGCCGCTCTTGTCGCGCCCCACGCGCACGTCCGGGGCGAAGCAGTTGGCCATGGCATCCATATCACGCATGTCCAGCGCCAGGGCATATTTGCCGGCCAGTTGGCGAATCGCGTCCAGCGACTCCAGTCGATCGATGCGCGCAAGCAATGCGCTCGAGTCCTGGCTCATCAGTCGAGCACCGTGTACAGGTCCGAACCGCGCCCGCCGTCGACCGCCAGGCTGGCGCCGGTGACGTACGAAGCCTCGTCGCTGGCCAGAAACAGAATCGCGTTGGCCAGCTCCACCGGCAGGCCGACCCGTTTCATCGGGATCACTTTTTCAGTGTTGGTACGGGTCTTGGCGTCACCCAGCATGCCGGCTGTGGCCGGGGTATCAACCACGCCCGGGATGATCACGTTGCAGCGAATGTTGTGCGGTGCGCCTTCGCTGGCCGCCGCACGGCTGAAGTTGATGACCGCCGCCTTGGCCGCGGAGTAGCCGGCCATCCAGGCGGTGCCGAACAGGCCGCAGATAGACGCGATATTGACGATCGAACCACCGCCCTGCTCTTTCATCAACTGCATCGCGGTACGGGTGCCCCAGAAGGTGCCGTCCACGGTGGTCGCAAAGTTGGCGTGCCAGTCTGCGGTGGTCATTGTGTCGATACCACCCCACGTGTAAGCCATGGCGTTGTTGACCAGAATGTCCAGACGCCCGTGCCGTTGTGCAGTCGCTTGAAGCGCGTCGACGTAGGCCTGCTCATTGCTGACATCGGCCACGGCGATGTCGGCCTGCCCACCCTGGGCCAGGATTTTCTCCTGCACACCTTGCAACGGTTCGATGCGACGACCGCACAACACCACAGTGGCGCCTTCTTCGGCGAATCGCAGCGCGGTGGCTTCGCCAATGCCGGAACCGGCGCCGGTAACGAAGGCGATTTTTCCTTGTAAACGCTTGCTCATGAGTGTCTCCCTAATTAGATAAAGGCCATGCCACCGTTGACGGCGATGTTCTGCCCGGTCATGAAGCTGGCGTCTTCGCTGGCCAGGAACACCGCGACCCTGGCGATCTCGTCGGTTTCGCACATGCGGCCCAAGGGCACGTTTTTCAGCAGCGCCTGCATGTAGTCATCGGGGATGCCCGCCATCATTGGGGTGTTGGTGGGGCCCGGCACCAGGGTGTTGACGCGTATGCCACTGGCTGCCAGTTCACGGGCAATTGAGCGGGTCAGGCCCATCACGCCGGCTTTCGAGGCACAGTAGTGGCTTGGGCCATCACCGGTCAGCGCGGCAGTGCTGGAGAGGTTGATGATTGCGCCCTTGCGGCCACCCTTGACCATCAGCTTGGCGCCTTCACGGCAGCACAGGAAGGTTCCACCCAGGTTGACCCCGATCACCCGCGCCCAGCTCTCGTCCGGGGTATCGAGGAAGCTGTCCAGCGCGCCCACGCCGGCGTTATTGACCAGGATGTCGAGGCCGCCAAAGTGCTGCTCCGCCTGGCCCATGGCGTCCGCCACGGACGCACCGTCACCGACGTTACAGGCCAGGGCCAGTACCTGGTCACCCAGATCCGCCAGGCTCTCGGCCAGGGCCGCCTGATTGAGGTCCACAGCCACCACCTTGGCGCCTTCGGCGACAAAACCACGCACGATGGCCTGGCCCATGCCCTGGGCGGCACCGGTCACGAACGCCACTTTGTTGAGTAACTTCATAGCAATCTCCGAATGTGCAAATACGCTGCGGCCCGCTGCCCTTGCAATGGAACCGTCCCCTGCATGATTAGCGGTAAGCGCCTGGGCACACATCGTCCGATGGGACTAGCGCCTGAGTGGTCTGAACGGACGATGTGTGCAGCGCTGTCAGCCCCCAGCATTAGCATTGCGCGCACCACGTCAGTCTTCGCGTCCCCCTTCAACTCGCTGCATTCAATCGGCTGCAGTGCCTGGCATGGCTGCGCGTCATGAATCCGCAGACAATGGAGAACCCCATGAACCAATCCGTAGACTTGCCCCTGCCCGTCGGCCATTACGCAAACCTGCCAAACGGCCTGTGTCTGCACTATCTGGATGAGGGAGCAGGCCCCGTGGTGCTGTGGCTGCACGGCAGCGGACCGGGCGCCAGTGGCTTCAGCAACTTCAAAGGCAACTACCCGCAATTGGCAGCCGCGGGCTATCGCAACATCGTGCTTGACCTCCCGGGTTTCGGCCGATCGGACAAGCCCGAGGACGTCCAGTACAACCTCGATTTTTTCGTCGACTGCGTGGCCGCGTTCCTGGAGTGCATCGGCGTGCGGCGTTGCACGCTGCTGGGTAATTCGTTGGGGGGCGCGATCGCCCTGGGCCTGGCCCTGCGCCTGCCGCAACTGCCACAGAGCCTGATCCTGCTGGCTCCGGGCGGTGTCGAAGAACGGGAGACCTACTTCAAGATGGAAGGCATCGTACGCATGGTCAGCCTGTTCAGCGCTGGCCCCATCGGAATGGAAGAGATGCGCAGCATGATGCGCCTGCAGCTGTTCGACGATTCGATTCTGCCGGAAAGCCTGCTACAGGAACGCGTAGCGGTGGCAGCGACCCAGCCCAAAAACCTGTTCAGCACCATGATGGTTCAGAACATGCAGGCGCGCCTGGGTGAGATCCAATGCCCGATCCTGGGCTTCTGGGGTACCAACGATCACTTCAACCCTGTCATTGGTGCCCAGCGCATCATTGACGGTGCGGCCAATGCCCGGTTTATCGTGCTCAACCGTTGCGGGCATTGGGTCCAGGTGGAACACCGGGAATTGTTCAACCGCAGCTGCATCGACTTCCTGCAACACGGCTGATCCGGGCGGCGCGGTGTACGTGTTGCACCGCGTTATCTCTCTTCGCCGGCAAGCCTCGTTCCCCCGGAGCCGGGCCTTGACGTATATCCGTTACCCCGCTGCTGGCTGACGGTTCAACTCGGCGTCGCCGGGCTTGCCCAGTACGCAGGACGTGCCGCCGGGGGTGTACATCATTGCCACGCAGCGGTTGCAGGCCGTGCAAATCGAATCGCGACTGACGCCGCTGGCGAGTTTATTGACGTAGTCTTGCTCGGCCAGCAACACCCGCCCCATGGCGACCAGGTCAAAGCCCTCGGCCATGACCTGTTCAATGCTCGACAGGCTCTTGGCTCCGCCCAGGTAAGCCAGGGGCATCTTGACCGCCGCGCGTACTTTGCGCGCGTGTTCCAACAGATACAGCTCGCGGAACTCTACCGTCGGCTCTTTACGGCGCTGAATGGCCATGGCCAGGGCGATGATCTTGTTTTTCTGCTGCACGCGGTTTTCCTTGGGAAAGGAAGAACCGAACATGGTGGTGATCGATTCCGCGTTCATCCCGGCGCTGAGCACCAGCAAGTGCGCGCCTTCATCCTCCAGCATGCGGGCGATCTGGGCTCCGTCTTCGGCACTGTTACCGGCGCGCACGCCTTCGGTGATGCTGTATTTGCAGATCACCGCCATCTCCTGGCCGACCGCATCGAGCACCGCGCGCAGCACCCGTCGCGGAAAGCGCAGGCGGTTTTCCAGACTGCCGCCGTACTGGTCGCGGCGCTTGTTGTACATCGGCGAAATGAACTGGCTCAACAAGTAGCCATGACCCATGTGGATTTCCACTGCGTCAAAACCTGCCTGGCGCGCCAGCCGCGCGCCTTGGACGAAATCGTGCACCACTTGCTGCATATCGGCTTCGTTCATCGCCTGCTTGAGAAACATGCCACTCATCAGGCCTATCTTGTTGAAGCCTCCGCTGGCTGAAAGCGGACGTTTGGTTGAGCGCTCGCGAATAAAGGTGAAGCAGCCACCATGGGTGATCTGCGCGCTGGCCAGGCCACCGGACTCGTGCACGGCGTCGGTCAAGGCCTTGAAGTGCGGCACGCTGGATTGAGCGAGGATCAACTGGTTGGGCAAGGTGCGGCCATCAGTGCTCACTGCGCAGTAAGCCACGGTGGTCAGGGCGATTCCGCCAGCGGCGAGGGACGAGTGCAGCTTGACCAGTTGTTTGGAAGGCACACCCTGGGCGCTCATGCCCTCATTGGTGGCGGCCTTGATAAAGCGGTTCTTCAGGATCAGCGGTCCGATCTTGACGGGGCTGAACGCAGATGGGATTGAACGAGGGTTCATGGCAGGCCTCTTTATTTTTATCAGGCTAAAAACGAAGCGCTGCATCGCCACGTCGCGACGCAGCGATAATCTTCAGAAGGTGTATTTGGCGTTCAACGACAGGTAATCCCGGTCAGCCAGGAACCGCCCCTGGGCGACATCCGGAGAACTCAAGTAGGCGATATAGGTCATGCCGACCTGAAAGTTACCCAGATACTTGAAGTCTCCCCCCACAGTCAGGCGCTTCTCTTCGCGCCCCAGGCCCTGGTAGGCGCTACCGTCGAGGTTCTGTGTCCATACCACCTTGGTGCTCAGGTCCAGGCCGTTGGCGATGGACGGGTAGTCCATGTAGACGCCCACACCCAGCAGGGTCGAGCCACGGGTCTGGGTCTGCGACTCGAACTGGTCAAAGGTGCCGTCAACGCCAGCTCCGCCGCCGGTGATGGTCAGGCTGTCCACCCCGTCGATGTGTTGATGCACCACTTCGCCCACCACGGTGGTCTGTTGGGCCAGCATGCTTGGGCCGAGGATGTACGAGGCGTTGAGGTTGCCTTGCCAGATCTGCCCGGTAGTCGGCGCACCGTTGTTGAGGTAGACCGAGGCGCCATCACGGTAGCTCAGGTCACCGGCGTACTGCACCGAGTCGCCGACCTTGGAGCTGAAGCTGATCCCGGTCAGTTCTACGTCTTCGAAGTAACCCAGGCGATAGGTCGGTGCGCTGGAATCATGACCGATGCCCTTGAGCGATGAGTATTGGGTGTTACCCGTAAAGTCGAAGAATAATGAGCCCACCCGCTCGTGATAGCGGTAGTGGAACAGCCCCACTTCGGTGTTTTCGGTGATTCGGTAGCGTACCCCCACCCCCCATTGGCCGCTGTCTCTGGCGTCTTTTTCACCGGCATAACCGACCGCCAGGCCGTTTGGCAGGCTGTCGACTACCCCAGCGCCCAGACGATAGAACTCGGCACCGGGTCCGAAGGTGTCGCTGCCGAAATAATCGCCCACAGGGTTGAGCTGGGTTTTTTCCCATTCGTACTGGTAATAGCCGACCAGCGCCAGGTCTTCGTTCAGCGACCACGACCCGGACACCTGCCCCACCGGCAGGTACGAGTCCTTGGCCTCGGTACCCGGCACATTGAATTTGGTGGCATCCACCGGGGCCTGCCCCTGGCTGATGTTGGCCCAGAACAGGCTCTCGCCCCATGCCACCAGGTGCCGCCCGGCCTTGAGCGACAGATACTGGGTCTCGCCGACGTCGAAGTTGCCATACACATAGGCATCGAGCAGCCGCGCGGTGCTGCCGCTCAGCCGGCGGGTTTCGTCACTGAAGCCGTCGTTGTGTCCGGTCTTGTTCACCGTCTGCGCCGAGTCGTTGGCGTTTTTCTGGTTGTAGACATCGTCATAGAACTGACTCCCGCGCACTACCGCACCGAGGTTGTCATGTTTGAGTTGCAGTTCGCCGAACAGACTCAGGCGGTTATTGATCAATGAGCCGCGCTTGAAATTTCGCGTGCCGTCGTCGTTGTTCGGGTCATTGAGGTATTGACTGGCCTGCTTGGCGGTACGCATGGAGGCGGTGTAGTTGACCGTCAGCGACGAATCCAGGGTGGTGTTCTCCCCCAATTCGACGGTCGGCGCGGCGCTGGCCGTGGCACTGGCCACCGTGATGGCTGTCGCCAACAGGCAGCGTCCATCGATCGTTCTCCCCGGACGGCGCGCAACAAGGTTTCGGGTAAACATGCTCATCTCCTTTTTTGTTGTTCTGGCTTGTGTCCTCACAGCATGAAAAAAACCACTTCCGCGCACATCGTCCGTTTGGTGAGATGAGCGTTTGTTACGCCAGCACGCCATTGGCCACCATCGCGCGCAGTTCGCTCTTCACAACCTTGCTCGACGGATTGAGCGGCAAGGCGCGGAAAAAACGCACCTGGCGCGGCACCTTGTAATTGGCCATTTGCTCACGACTCCAGGCAATCAGTTGTGCCTCGTCGAGCTCTGCGCCCTCGCGCAGCACAACGCAGGCACAGCCAACTTCGCCCATGCGCTCATCGGCAATGCCAACCACCGCCACCTGGGCAATCGCCGGATGCCGGATCAATGCCGCTTCGATTTCCGCCGGGTAGCAGTTGAAGCCACCGACGATGAACATGTCCTTGAGTCGGTCGGTGATGATCAGGTTGCCCGCTTTATCCAGGCGCCCGACATCGCCGGTGTGGAGCCAGCCATCGGCGTCGATGACTTCGCGGGTCGCTTCGGGGTCCTGGAAATAGCCCTGCATGATGTGAAAGCCACGCAGGCAGATCTCACCGGTTTGCCCTGGATCCAGCGCCTGGTTATGCGGATCGCGGATACTTGCTTCAGTGCCGGCAATAGGCCGTCCGCTGGTGCCGGCGATCACCTGCGCCGAGTCTTGTGGGTCGCAGATAGTCGCAAGCCCCCCGCATTCGGTCAGGCCGTAGGCAGTGGTCACCACGGCAAACCCCAACTCGTTGCGCATGCGTTCTATCAGGCTCGGCGGAATACTCGCTGAACCGGTCACCGCGATGCGCAAGCTCGACAGGTCGGTCTGCTTGAGCTGCGGATGCGCAAGCAGCGAGAGGTACAGGGTCGGCGCGCCGGGCAAGACGCTGATGCGCTCGCGGGCGATGCGCTGGAACACTTGTTCGGCGTCGAACACCGCGTGGGGCAGGATGGTCGCTCCGCCAATCAGGCAAGTCAGCCAGCCGGCTTTATAGCCGAAGGCATGAAAGAACGGGTTTACGATCAGGTAACGGTCACCCGGCACCAGGCCGATGACCTTGACGTATTCGGTAAAAGCCCGCAGGTTCTGGCCATGCCCGCTCATCACACCTTTGGGTTTGCCGGTGGTGCCGGACGTGAACAACAGGTCGCACATGGCTTGGGGGTCGACCGCTAATGCGCGTTGCCTGGCGCTGTCGGCATCGACGGTTACCGCACCACACAGAAACTGTTGAAGCGTCAGGTCCGCAGGCGATTCGGGCGTATCGCCATCGAGTATCACCAGATGCTGGAGGCTGGCCGGTCGATGGGGTGCGAGGAGCGCCGGGTAATCCACATCGAGAAATCGCTGCTGGACAAACAACAGCCGGCAGCCGCTGCGTTCCAGCACATCGGCGGCCTCAAGCCCCTTCATGCGCGTGTTAATCGGCACCAGCACCGCACCTGCACACTGAATGCCCAGCGCGGCGAGGATCCAGTCACCGCTGTTCGGGGCCCAGATACCGACCCTGTCACCGGGCTGGATACCCACAGCCATCAGGCCCCGGGCAAAGCTCATGACGCGCTCGGGCAGTTGGGCGTAGTCGATGCAGTGGCCGTTGTCCTCAATGGCAGTGCGACCGGCGTGACGTTCGGCGCTGCTGAAGACCAACTGGGCAAAGTTGACGGGGGCGGCGCTCAGGGGCGCGGCAAGATTCAGGCTCTGATTCATCGTGGGCTCGGGCTTGGCATCATTGGGGGCTTCACTCTGGAAAGCGGATACGCAATTGCGCGCTGGTGGGCACTGCCTGACAGGCAAGAATCCAGCCTTCGGCCAGGTCACCCGCATCCAGGGCATCGTTGTGCAGCAGCTCGACATCGCCGCTTACCAGCGTGCACATGCACGAAGCGCAGCCACCCACGCGGCAGGCGCTGGGAGGCTTGAGACCGGCACGTTCCATCGCAGCCAGCAAGGTCTCGCCGGTGTCGCAGGCCAAGTGGTGGTCCTCGCCATCCAGGCGCACGGCGAGTTGGGCGGCCACCGCAGCCTCGATGCTTGCCACCTGTGGCAGCTCGCCTTCGCCGGGCAGCGACACGAACCGTTCGACATGCACTCGGCGCTCCGGCATGCCCAGGTCCTTTAACGCATTGACGGCGGCGTCCATGAACGGGCCCGGTCCACAAATGAACGCCTGCGCATCGATAAACGGCCGCGCCAGTTCGGCCAGCTGTCCGACGCTTGGGATGCCCTGTACCGAATCGAGCCAGTGGACGATTTGCAAGCGTTGCGGGTGGGCGCTGGCCAGGTGCCGGAGTTCATCGCGGAAAATCACTGAGGATTCATCGCGGTTGGCGTAGATCAGCAGGACCCGGCCGGTTCCGGCGAGCAACGCCGAACGCAGGATCGACAGCACCGGGGTCACGCCACTGCCGCCGCCGAACAGCAGTAAATCGCCGTCGAGGCTACGCGGCACAAATACCCCGGCAGGTGGCAGTACCTCCAGGGTCTGGCCGGCCTGCAACTCGCTGCACAGCCAGTTCGAAGCGCGGCCCTCGTGCACACGTTTGACCGTTACCCGCAAGGGCTCATCCAGCAATGGCGTGCTCGACAATGAGTAGCAACGGGGCAACCAACCGTCCTCGAAGGGCACTCGCAAGGTCAGGAACTGGCCGGGTTGATAGTGGAAGCGTTCACCCAGATGCTCCGGCACGTCGAAAACCAGGGAGCGCGCATCGGCGGTTTCCTCGATCACTCGTGCCACACGCAGGGCAAGATAATTGTTCATAGATCAGCTACTCATGACCACCTGCCCGTGTATTACGGGCGGGTGTAGACCCAAGGAGTCAAAACGGGCGCCATGGCTTCAGACGTAAGGGTCCGGATTGGGCAAACCCAGCATCACCGCGCCGTAACTGCGCCCGTAAGCCATGTAATTGTTGGCAATGTGTCCACGTGCCTGGTGCAGGTCGCGGAACAGTCGCGCCACCGGGTTGGTGTTGTACAAGCCTGAAGCGGCCATGCTGCGCAGCAGGTCGTTGGCCCGTTCGGCGCAAATATTGGTCACGTAGGCCGACTGGTAGCGATACAACAGCCGGGTTTCGGTATCCGGGTATTCGCCGGCGCGGGCCAGGCTCATGAGGTGCTCGTAGTTGCGTTCCAGCACCAGGCGCAGGCTGTCGACGGTGATCATCGCTTCGGCAATGGCGGTTTGCGCCACAGGATCGTCTGCGGTACGGGCACCGTGCTTGCCGATATGTTTGGCGGCATTGTCACGGAACTCGTTGATCGCACCCTGCAGGGCGCCAATGGCCGATGTGGAGACGGCGCGGGAGAACACTTGGGCAAACGGAATCGCGTAGATCGGGTTGGTGTTGACCTGGCGCCCGGGCGTTGCATCGAGCGTCCAGTTATTGGTGCGCTGCACGCGATGGGCGGGGACGAATACATCCTCAACCGTGATGTCATGGCTTCCGGTGCCGCGCAGGCCCATGACGTCCCAATTGCGTTCAATCTGGTAGTCCTTGCGCGGCAACAGGAAGGTGCCGTGCTCGGCGGCCTGTTCGCCATCGGGCGGCAGTATTCCTCCCAGAAGCACCCATTGGCAGTGCTCACTGCCGCTGGAGAACCCCCAGCGCCCGCTGATGCGGTAACCGCCCTCCACCACCGTGACCCTGGCCGCCGGCATGTAGGTCGAGCAGATCAATGCGTTGTGGTCATGCGCCCAGACTTCGCGCTGGGTTTCGATCGGGTAGCGGGCCAGTTGCCAGGGGTGAACCCCCATCACGCCGTATATCCAGGCAGTGGACATGCAACCTTCGGCAAGGATGGTCTGGATTTCGAAGAAGGTACGCGGGTCCACTTCATATCCACCAAACGCCCTGGGCTGCATGGCCCGTAGCAGCCCGGTGGACTGCAACTCGAGCACGGTCTCCACCGGTATCTTCAAGTCCTTGTCGGCCTGCGCCGTGCGCGCCTTGAGGGCGGGCACCATGCTGCGCGCACGCTCAATCAGATCACGTTCGTCCTGGGTCTTTTCTCGCATGCTGTGCATCACTCAACTCTCCCGATCTCACTGCGCCACTGCGCCAGTTGTGATCAATCATCGGATCGAGCGCGCGATCATTCATCGTCAAAGCGGACTAGGGGGAGTACCGCTTGCGCCGGTTGCGAGAGCCGGGTTCTTCCTGGGTAGGCGCTGCCGCAGGCTGCGATCTTTTGATCCTGCTTCTAAAGAACCGGATCAAAAGATCGCAGCCTGCGGCAGCACCTACGGGGTATGTGCCCTGTTTGATAGTCCATTGAGACGATGCTGGCTACGGTCGTTGCGACGATAGTCAACCCATCAACCATCGACCCCACGGAGCAAGGGCCATGAGTATTTTGCAGCGTTTCCAGATGCACGGCAGCGTCGCCATCGTCACCGGCAGCGGCCGGGGAATCGGTCGGGCGATTGCCTTGGCGTACGCCGAAGCCGGCGCAGATGTGGTGTGCTCGGCGCGGTCACTGGACGAAGTTCAGGCCGTGGCCGAAGAAGTTCGCGGCCTTGGACGACGCGCCCTGGCGGTCGCGTGTGACGTCAACGACGCCGAGCAACGCCATGCGCTGGTGCGTCAGAGCGTGGAGCAAATGGGTCGTATCACTCACCTGGTGAACAATGTCGGCGGTGGCGGTCCGAATGATCCGCTGGCGATGTCACCCGAGCAGTTCGCTCAGGTGCTGAACTTCAACGTCGCCACCAGCTACGCCTTCTGCCAGTTGTGTGTGCCGCTGATGCGCGAGGCAGGCGGCGGCAACATCATCAATATCAGCTCGGTAGCGGCACGCTATGCACAGCGCCATTTCAGTGCCTACGGCACCGCCAAGGCTGCCCTCAGCCATCTGACCCGCCTGCTGGCCCAGGACTTCGCACCGCAGGTCCGGGTCAACGCTGTCGCACCCGGCCCTACCCTCACTGAAGCGCTCAATGGCGTGATGCCGAGTGCCATGCGCCAAGTCATGGAAAGCAACACTCCACTCAAGTGCCTGGGTACCCCGCAAGATATTGCTGCCGCCGCGCTGTATCTGGCCAGCCCGGCCTCGGCCTGGGTGACTGGCAAGGTTATCGACGTCGATGGCGGCGCTGACTCGTCGGTCTGGCCCGGCTAAGCAGCTGTTTTTGGCCCGCCCCTGATGACGCCGGGGCGGGTTTTTTTTCCACATGACTGGAGCCCTGCCATGGACGCTCATTTGATCAACACGCTGGGCGACGAATTGTTCAACGCCTTGCGCAGCCGTCAGACCCTGGCGCCCCTGACCCGGCGCTACCCTCAGATCACCCTGGAACAGGCCTACCGGATTTCCTTGCACTTCCTGCAACGTCGCGAGGCACTTGGCGAGCAGGTGATTGGCAAGAAAATCGGGGTGACCAGCCGCGCCGTACAGGAAATGCTGGACGTGCACCAGCCAGACTTCGGTTTCCTCACCAATGCCATGCAGGTCGAGGATGGCTGCGAAGTCAGCCTCGCCCGTTACAACCTGATCCAGCCGAGGGCCGAGGGCGAGATCGCCTTTATTCTCGGCGAAGATTTACAAGGCCCCGGCATCAGCGCCGAGGACGTACTCGCTGCCAGTCAATGGGTCGTCCCCTGTTTCGAGATTGTCGACTCAAGAATCGATGACTGGCAGATCCGTATCCAGGACACCGTGGCCGACAACGCTTCCTGCGGCGTGTTTGCCCTTGGCGCCCAGCGCACCGACCCGCGCTCGCTGGACCTTGCCGCGGTGCACATGCAAATGCTTAAAAACGGCCAGCCGGCAGGCTCGGGACTGGGCTCGGCGGTACAAGGCCACCCCTGCGCAGCCGTGGCCTGGCTGGCCAATACCCTGGGCGAGCTGGGCATTCCGTTCCGCCGCGGCGAGATCATTCTCTCCGGTGCCCTGGCGCCGCTGGTGCCCGTAGTCGCCGGTGACCAGATCAGTCTGTCCATGAGTGGCCTGGGCGAAGCCAGCCTGCGCTTTGTCCCTTGATCACCCTGCACGCCCTTCCCTTTCTCCCTTCCTGGAGCCAAAGACCATGAACAAAAAGATCAAATGCGCGCTGATCGGGCCGGGCAACATCGGAACCGACCTGTTGTACAAATTGATGCGCAGTGACGTGCTGGAACCGGTGTGGATGGTGGGCATCGACGCCACCTCCGAAGGCCTCGCCCGGGCTCGCGAGCTGGGCCTGAAGACCACGGCCGAGGGTGTCGACGGATTGCTGCCTCATGTGCTGGAAGACCAGATCCAGATTGCCTTCGATGCCACTTCGGCCTACGTGCACGCGCAAAATTCGCGCAAACTCAATGCCTTGGGCGTGTTGATGATCGACCTCACGCCAGCAGCCATCGGCCCGTATTGCGTACCGCCGGTCAACCTCAAGGCTCAACTGGGCCTGGGCGTCATGAACGTCAACATGGTCACTTGCGGCGGCCAGGCCACCATTCCGCTGGTGGCAGCGGTGTCCAGCGTACAGCCGGTGGAATATGCCGAAATCATCGCCACCGCCGCTTCGAAATCAGTCGGGCCCGGCACCCGAAAAAACATCGACGAATTCACCCGTACCACCTCCAGGGCAGTGGAAAAAGTCGGCGGCGCGAAGAAAGGCAAGGCAATCATCATCATCAACCCCGCAGAGCCGCCGCTGATCATGCGCGATACCGTGCATTGCCTGACAGTCACTGAGCCCGACCAGCCGGCGATCACGGCCGCTATCGAGGCCATGATCGAGCAAGTGCAGCGCTATGTGCCCGGCTACAAGCTGGTTAATGGCCCGGTGTTCGACGGCAATCGGGTGTCGATTTTCATGGAGGTCGAAGGCCTGGGCGACTACCTGCCCAAGTACGCCGGCAACCTCGACATCATGACGGCTGCGGCGGCACGCACGGCCGAGATGTTCGCCGAGGAAATCCTCAAGGGCGAACTGGTTCTGCAAGCCACCGGCTTAACCGCCAACGCATAAGGAAAAGACCATGGATCTTCGCGGCAAAAGCATTACCGTCCACGACATGTGCCTGCGCGATGGCATGCACCCCAAGCGTCACCAGATCAGCCTGCAACAGATGAAGGACATCGCCTGCGGCCTTGACGCGGCCGGCGTGCCGCTGATCGAAGTCACCCACGGTGACGGGCTCGGCGGCAGTTCGGTGAACTACGGCTTCCCGGCCCACACCGACGAAGAATACCTGTCGGCGGTAATTCCGCTGATGAAAAAGGCCAAGGTTTCTGCGCTGCTGCTACCGGGCATCGGTACAGTCGATCATCTGAAAATGGCCCATGAACTGGGCGTCAACACCATCCGGGTGGCCACCCATTGCACCGAGGCCGATGTCAGCGAGCAGCACATCTCCCACGCCCGCGGCCTGGGCATGGACACCGTCGGTTTCCTGATGATGGCTCACATGAACAGCCCCGAGGGCCTGGTCAAGCAAGGTTTGCTCATGGAAAGCTACGGCGCCAACTGCATCTACCTGACCGACTCGGCGGGCTACCTGCTGCCCCATGAAGTCAGTGCACGTGTGGCGGCGATGCGGGCAGCCCTCAAGCCAGGGACCGAGATCGGTTTTCATGGCCATCACAATCTGTCGATGGGTGTGTCCAACTCCATTGCCGCGATTGCCGCCGGGGCCAACCGCATCGACGCCGCCTGCGCGGGCCTCGGTGCTGGCGCAGGTAACACGCCGATGGAGGTGCTGGTGGCAGTGTGTGATCGCATGGGGATCGAAACGGGTGTCAGCGTATTCGGGATCCAGGACGTGGCCGAAGACCTGGTGGTGCCGATCATGGACTTCCCGATCCGCAGCGACCGTGATGCCCTGACCATGGGCTACGCCGGGGTCTATGGTTCCTTCCTGTTGTTCGCCAAGCGCGCCGAGAAAAAATATGGCGTGTCGGCCCGGGAAATCCTGGTCGAAATGGGTCGCCGCGGCATGGTCGGCGGCCAGGAAGACATGATCGAAGACACCGCCATGACCCTCGCCCGCCAGCGGCGGCAGGCGTAAAGATCCCACAGCCCGCTCCGACGCTTTCGCGGGCAAGCCCGCTCCCACAGGTTAAGTGATGTACGCAGGTTTTGTGTACGACACCGCAACTGTGGGAGCGGGCTTGCCCGCGATGAGGCCATGCCCGTCGCCCTCTATGCCAACTGGCCCACCGCTTTCACAAGCAGTTTCTGTCAACGCCAATCGGCGACGATGCCGTGCTCCAGCGCAAACGGCTGCGCAGCAATGGTCCGCCGTTGAAACCCGGATGCCTGTTCCGCCGTGGCCAGCCACAGCATCACCGCCGCCGGCACGTGGGGTGGAGCGCTGCCCGCACGCAGGGCGATCAGGCCTTTCTCGCCGATGGTCGCCTTGAGTGCCTCTGTGGTGACTACGCCAGGATTGAGCGTATAGGCGCGCACGCCAGCCTCCCCCAGTTCAGTGGTCAACACCCCGGACAATCGCGACACTGCCGCCTTGCCGGCGCCGTACGCATAACCCCAGCCGCCCTTGCCCGCAGCTACCGGTGGGTCGCTTTCGCCGGCACCGGAAGTGACGTTGATCACCACCCCGCCCCCGCGCGCCACCATGTGCTCGGCAACCGCCTTGGTCAGCAGGAACGGGGTGAGAATGTAGCCCTGGAACATCCGTTCCAGGGTCCGGGCCTGCAGGTCCATGAATCCGGCATTAAGGTCACTGCCCTGGTAGATCGCGTTATTGATCAGCACGTCGATGCGCCCGTACTCGGCCAGCACCGCCTGGCAGGCGGCCAGGGCCGAGGCGCTGTCGAGCAAATCCATCGGCACGACGAGCACCCGGCACCCCAGATCACGCAAGGCCTGCGCAGTACCATTGAGGCTGCCGGCCAGGGGCGCCCCGGCGGCGTCGCGCAGGGCATGCTCATGTTGTTCCCCCTCGTTGAGGGTACGGGCGCTGATCGCCAGGTCGAAGCCGGCGCGGGCGAATGCCAGCGCCGCCTCACGGCCGATGCCCCGGCTGGCGCCGGTGATGAATGCCACTTTGTTCATGCAAGTTCCTTTTTAGAAGCGCGTGGCGCGGACCATGGCGTCCATGCCGCCATCGACGAACACGACACTGCCATGAATAAACGAAGCCTGGGGCGATTGCAGGAAGGCAACTACTGCGGCAATTTCCGCAGGTTGTCCGGCACGACCCAGAGGTGCGACAAATTCGCGGGTAGCCTGGCCAAAACGCGAATCGTCCAGCGAGGCCTGGTGCAATGGCGTTTCAACCGCACCCGGCGCGACTACGTTCAAACGCATGCCCTGCTTGCCCCAGCTCACCGCCAGGCTACGGGCATGCTGGCTGATGGCACATTTGGAAGCAGCATAGGCGACGTGCGGTTGACCGAGGTCGTTGGCCAACTCAAGCGCCCGGGCCTCTTCACCGGCGATCATCGCGTTGGTCATCGGCTGGCCATCGGGCCCGGAATGAGTCGCCGCCACCGAGCCGATCACCAGCGCAGCCGGCTGTTGGCCCTTGGCCAACGCTCCCTGCAAGCCGTCGAGCAACTGGCTGACGCCGAAGTAATTCACCGCAAGGATCAAACCGCAGTTGGATGCCGTGACACCGACCCCGGCGCAACAGATCAGCCCATCGAGGACCCCACCGCTGAGTTCAAGCACTTGCCCGATGGCGGCCTCACGCCCTTGCGCAGTGGACAGGTCGGCGATCACTTCGGCGTTACTGCGATCGATCCCGATGACCTGATGCCCGGCGGCGCGCATGGCCGCAGATACGGCCGCCCCGATTCCCGAGGCGCTGCCGGTGATGGCTGTAATTGGCATGGTGATTCTCCGTGATTGGTCCGCCCAGTATCGACAGGGCGATCACGGGACGGCATCGTCTGTGCGGACTAAAAATGTGCTGCGTGAATGTTAGCTACGCCGGGCGGCGAATGGCCCGGCGAAGGGTGGGCAGGATCAGGCCTGACGGTAGATCGGCACGGCCAGCCGCAGCGGCGGCACCTTGATTTTTTCGGCCACCTTCAACGCGAGTTGCGGCTTGCCCAAGGCAACCACGCTGTTGAGCATGATGCGCACCAGTTCCGTCTGGCGTCGCACTCCGGTCTTGGAGAAGATGGAGCGCAAGTGTGCCCGCGCGGTGTTGCGCCGGATATTGAGCACTTCGGCAGCTTCCTCCAGGGACAAGCCGTTGGCGAGTTCCATGGCCAGGGCGGTTTCGGCCTTGGTCAGGTTGAACAGCTGCTTGGTCACCACTTCACTGGCCAGGGATTTGCTCGACGCATCGCGGATATACACCAACGCCGCCGGTTGCCCCTTCTCCTCTGCCCAGTCCAGTGATGGAATCGATTCGACGACCACGCCGAGGTTGACCAGGCCGGATGGACGCGTCACCGACATGGCCTCGGCGCTTTTTGGGGCATCGGGACAGAACGCGCCACGAATCAGGCGTTGCAACTCACGGTTATCGCTGGGATACGTCGCCTCAAGGCGTCCGCCCACCAGTTTCAAGCCATCGGAACGGGAAAGGATTTCCTGGGCCACGGGATTGATCTGCAACACACTGCCGCTCTCGTCGAGCACCAGGGTCGCCACCGATAACCGGCTGATGGCCTGGGAGTACAACTCGCTCAGCGATTCACTGCGGTCTCGCAAGTTATGCAGTTGGGAGGCACGTCGCAGGTGAGGCAGGAAGCTGGCGCACACTGCGCGGTCGTTGGCAGAGAAGTTGGGAGCCCGTTTGGGGCGAGTCATGCGCAAGCGCAGTTTGCCGCCGTCCGGTGTGGAAATATCGGCACACATTAAGTGGTACACGTCATAGGGTTCGCAGAACATTTTGTAGTAGCCGTTCTGCTCCCATTGCGTTGCGCTCATGAGGTCGTCCACGGTGAACACATGGTCCAGCGGCTGGTTGGAGAACGGCGAATCGATTTGCGGGTAGGTCATGTAGCAGATATCACCGGCGCCTTCGATGTCACCGACGATGATCATCACGCCGGTTTCGGGTTGCTCCGGCACCCGCAGGATCAAGGTGACGTAGTTGGCACCGTAGAGTTTGAGAAAGCTTCGAAGGGCGTGGGCCATCAGCTTTGGATCCAGGGCGCCTTCGTAGATTTCGCCCACCAACTGGTTGTAGTGCGTGAGATCGAGGCCAAGACTGGCCAGGGCCTGGTGCGTCAAGTCAGCGTTTTGCATAGTCTTATCTCGCTCGGGTAAGGACTGCGCCCTTCCCTTGTTATTTTTATAATTTCGGCTGGGGGAACCCGGGTTCCCCCTCATTCGACTGCAACTTCTCAGCCAGTTTCCCTAGTGTGTGCGGACTCCACAATAGGTCGGACAGGTTTATTTTTCGCCTCCTCGATCACGCTCGGCCGGGCTGTTTTTCAGACGAAACTGCCCTTGTAACGGCACCGGCTGGCGCATTCTGTCGGCGACCAACGGCCGCCCACGATTGAACCAGGCGGCCAGCGCCGGAAGGAGGAAAATTGCCCCCAGCACGTTGACCAGAAACATGAACGACAGCAACACACCCATGTCAGCCTGAAACTTCAGCGGTGCGAACGCCCAGGTGCACACGCCAATGGACATGGTCACGGCCGTGAATACCGCCGCCGTGCCGCGTTGGCACATGGCCTGGTAGAACGCCTCGCGCAGATTGGCTCCGCGCAGCATTTCGTGCTGAATACGTTCGTACAGGTAAATGCCGTAGTCCACGCCCACTCCGACACCCAGCGCCATGACAGGCAAGGTGGAGACCTTCAGGCCGATACCGAGCATGGTCATCAGTGCGTTACACAGAATAGCGACAATCGCCAGCGGCACCAGAATGCACAACACCGCGCGGATGGATAAGAAAGTCAGCCAGCAAAACAGTGCCACTGATCCAAACAACGCCCCGAGCATGATCACTTCCGCACGCTTGACCGCCTCGTTGGAGGCCGCCATAACCCCCACGTTGCCACCCGCCAGGAGGAACTCGACTTGCGGCGAGCTGACTTCGGCAATGATCCGCCTCGCTTCAGTGATCGCATGGCTGACCGTGCTGCCTTCGTGGTCGGTGAGGAACACCAGGATCTGCATCTGCTGGCAACCGTCGGTGACCAGGCCATCATCCGGCATATAGGCCCGAGCGCCCTGACTCAGGCCGCGGGGTGATCCCGGTATCGCCGCCCAGCGCGGATTGCCTTCGTTGTTGCCAGCAATCACCCGTTTGCCCATGTCCGCCACGCTTTGAATCGACTGCACACCCGAGACGGTACGCATGCGGAAATCGAAGGCTTCCACCGCGCGCATCACGGTAGGCGACAAGCAGCCCTCTTCGACACCCTTGACCTGGACGAACACTGACATCACATCCAGCCCGATGGAGTAGCTGCTGATGATCCTGGCGTTGTCCTGGTTGTAGCGCGAATCAGCGCGCAGTTCCGGCGCGCCCGCGCCGATATCACCCACTGCCAGGTCGCGAGCCTTGTAGGCCCCGGCCGCCAGCAGCAACAGACTGACAACAAATACCCCAAGGGCAGGCCCAGGCTCGGCCAGTGCCGACAAGCGCCACCACAGGGGGTGCCTGCCCGCCGGCCGCGATTGCGCCCGACGCAACAGCGCAGGTTCCAGCCGCAGGTAGGAAATGATCACCGGCAGCATCAGTTTGTTGGTGATGATCATCAACATGACGCCGATGCAGGCCGTCACGCCCAATTCGTGAACGATCGGAATGTCGATCATCATGATCACTGCGAAGCCCAGGGCATTCATCAGCAAGGCCAGCGAGCCCGGGATAAAGATCTTGCAGAACGCCGAGCGCGCCGCTTCCTTCGACGTACTGCCGGCCAGCACGTCTTGTTTCCAGGCGTTGGTCATCTGCACCGCATGGGACACGCCGATGGAGAAAATCAGGAATGGCACCAGGATCGACATCGGATCGATCCCCAGGCCCAGCAGCGGCAGCACACCCAGCAACCAGACCACCGGCAGCAACGCGACCAGCAACGCCACTACTGTCAGGCGCAGGGACCGCGAATACAGCCACAGCAGCAACCCGGTGATGACGAAGGCCACCACAAAGAAACCGATCACCGTGTTCAACCCTTCAACCACATCCCCCACCAGTTTGGCGAAGCCGACAATGTTGATCTCGATATTGGGGCTGTTGTACTTGCTGCGGACCTCTTCCAGACGCTTGGCGATCTCGACATAGGACACCGGCTGGCCAGTCTTGGGATCGACGTCCTGCAAGTCGGCGCGGACCATGGCCGACTTGAGGTCGTTGGCCACCAGACGACCGACCTGCCCGGAGGCCGCCGTGTTGCTGCGCACCTGCGCCAGGTCTTCTGGAGTACCGCTGAAACGCGGAGGCACTACCACATCACCGAAGAACCCTTCTTCGGTGATTTCGATATAGCGCACATTCGCGGTAAACAGCGACGTCACGCTGGGGCGACTGACCCCGGAAATGAAAAACACGTCGTCGGTGACCTTGCGCAGGGTCTCCAGGTACTCGTTGTTGTAGATGTCGCCTTCGCCTTTCCAGCGCACGCTGACCAGGAAACGGTTGGCACCCGTGAAGTAGCGGCTGAACTGGAGAAAATTGATCATGTACTCGTGACGCACCGGGATCTGTTTGTTGAAACCCGGATCCAGTTGCGTATGGGTGGCGCTGTAGCCAAGGCCCAGCGTCACCAGGACGAACAACACCAGCAGCCCCTTGCGCCAGGCCATCAGGTGGTCGGCGCACGTTTCGACGCAGCGCGTCACCCAGTGTTTAGCTTGATTCATTGACCGCCTCTCATTTACTGGGTGGCCTGTGTGGCCACTAGGGCAGCGACGCTGCCACCTGAGCCCTGCAACACGCCGCGCTCGCCACCTACCAGCAGTCGCGAGCCCACCATCGTCGCCGAGGTCAACGTGCCAAGACCGGCCAGGCGTCCGACGCCGACGAGCGCGCCCTGTGCATCCAGGCGTACCACCGAACTGCCGGCCCCGACGATCACCAGGCCGGAGTGATCGGGCAGTAACACATGGCCGTACAACGGCAGTTGGTTACCGAGCTTGATCTGGGTCCAGCTGTCGCCGAAGTCGTGGCTGACGAACACATGCCCGCGCATGCCGTAGGTCACCCAGTTGTTCGCACTCAAACGCACAATGCCGAACAGCGAACCGCTGTAGAACGCCGGCAGGGGCTGCCAGTGCTGGCCGCTGTCGGTAGTACGCAGCACCAGGCCCTGCTCGCCCACCAGCATGCGTCGGCCATCGTTGCCACCTGCCATGCTGTTCAGGTGCGCGCTGTCGATGTCCAGCTGCCGCGGTGCCCAGGTTTGTCCGCCATCCAGAGATTGATAGAACTTGCCGAAGCTACCGAACGCCATGACGCTGTCGCCACCGCCGGTCCAGATGCCAAGCAGCGGCTCGCCCAGATCGCTGTCGTAACGTATTTCCTGCCAGCTGCTGCCGGCATCCTCGGAACGCAGGATCCAGCCATCATGTCCCACGGTCAGCAAACGCTTGGCGTCAAGCGCCACCACTGCAGTCAGTGTGGCATTGCGCTGCGTTGCGACGCTGGCTGGCTGCCAACTGACGCCCTGATCATCGCTGAGCAAAATGCTGCCACGTTCGCCCACGGCCACCACTCGGGCGCCAAGATTGAGCAGGCCGTTGATCTGCACCCGGTCCGGGCGCGTGGCCAACAGTTCTGCTTGCGGAGGGGATTTGGGGGAAAAGGTGTAGCCAATGGTCAAGGCGACCACCAGGCAGACCGCGTAGCCGATCACCGAGCGCATGAGCAACGCTCCTGTTCGGGGACGGCGTGGATAAGGCAAGTCATAGGGACAATCCTCTTGTTTTTGTCACGCACCAAGGCATGCGAGGCAATCGAGATGGGCGTTGCCTCTGGATCAATAGTCGGTGCAAGGAATGGGTGGCACATCGTCCAAATGGCTTATGCAACTGTGGGAGCGAGCCTGCTCGCGATGGTGGTAGACCCGTGGGCATTGATGCCGACAGGTATGGCCTCTTCGCGAGCAGGCTCGCTCCCACAGGAGATCACCGCTCATTGGATTGGGTGGCGATCAAGCCATGTACAGGATCACCAGGTCGTTGATCACCGACGGCCGGTCCTGGCCCACCACATGAATGTTGAGTTCCAGGGTGAGCTGGGTGCCACGGGCCAGGATTTCGACTTTTTTCACCCGGGCCCGCGAATGGATGCGCGAGCCGGCTGGTACAGGCGCAGGGAAGCGCAGGCGATCGGAGCCATAATTGATCTGAGTGGTGAAGCCGCTGATTTCGAAGCCCAACGCCAATTTCATCCGCGACTGCAGCACTTGCACCAGCGCACCATGGGCAATGGTGCCGCCGAATGGACTTTGCAGCCGCGCCCGCTGCGGATCGGTATGAATCCAGTAATCGTCCCCCGACAACCGCGCAAAGTCGTCGATCAGCGCCTGGTCGACCATCACCACATTGCTCCAGTCGCTGTATTGCTCACTGACCAGCGCCTGCAAGGCCGGCCCGTCGTTGAGGTCGACCTGTCGCGCGGGAGGTTGTGCCGCCGTTGAAGGCGCCGGCTCGCTGCCCATTGCGGGCAGCGGCTCAAGGCTCGCCGCATCCTTGTCAGTGCCGGTGAAGCGCAGCAGACGATTGCCCTTGGCGTCGACTTCGGCGAACACCGGCTGCAAGGCCATACCGATCTCGATTTCGTTTTCCTCAAGGCCGACCAGGTTGGTGTTGATGCGCACCCCTTCGGCCAGCTCGACCACCGCCAGTTTCTGCGGCATCTCATCCATGAAATCGGGCAAGGTCGCGATGCGCGTCACGGTATAGCTGTACAGCGTTGCTGCGCCGTCGACTTCGCGCCAGGCCAGGTCGTGTTCCAGGCACACAGGGCAATGTCGGCGCGGGTAGAAGTTCCAGTGTGCACAGGCATTGCACTGCTGGATCAAGAGTCGGCGAGCCTTCAGACCCTCCCAGAAGGGCGCGGAGATCTGTGTCGCCACGGGCATCGGTTTGTTGTTGGACATGTGCTTATGCTCCCTGAAGTATCAATGCGCCCTGCTCACTCATTACGCCACCGGTGCCCGAGACGTAGACGCTGTCGCAGCGACCCAGTTGCCGTTCACCGGCAGTGCCAGCGATTTGCGTCACCGCCTCGATCACCTGGCTCATGCCACCGGCCGAGGCCGACTGGCCGAAACTCAGTTGTCCGCCATGGGTATTCATCGGAAAATCACCACGCCAGGTCAGGTCGTGTTCACGCACAAACGCCATGCCCTCACCCTTGGCGCAGAAACCGGCATCCTCAAGGGTCAGCAAGGTGGTAATGGTGTAGCAGTCGTAGATCTGCGCGGCATCGACGTCTTGTGGCTTGAGCCCAGCCATGGCAAAGGCTCGCTGGGAAGCCGGACCAATTGGCGTGTGCAGCATGTCCTCGGCATAGGACGGCGACTTGAATGCCAGGTGTTCGCCAAACCCGGTGATGAAGGCCGGACGCTTGCGGGCCCGCGCGGCCACTTCCTTGTTGGTGATAATCATCGCGGCGCCGCCGGCCACCGGCATGACGATTTCCAGGACGTGCAAGGGGTCGGCCACCATCTTGCTGGCCAGCACCTGCTCGATGGTCAACGGCTGGCCATAGAACATTGCTTGCGGATTGGCCAGGGCGTTAGTGCGCTGGTCCACGGCAATTTTGGCCATGGCCCGCTGGTCGTAGTCGTAGTGCGCGGCATAACGCTGGGCGATCATCGCGTAGCCGGTGTTCTGACCCATGTGCCCGTAAGGCAGATCGAATTCAGCCTCGGGCGCGCCGAATGCCGTGCTATGCCCGCCAAAGCGCATGGACCGGGCCATCCAGCCAGGATCCTCATCGGGCCCCAATGGCGCCATGCGTGCAGGGATCACGCATAGCACGGCCTGGCATAGCCCCAATTCGATTGCGGCGGCGGCGCGCCAGACCATACCGACCGAGGTGCAGCCCCCCAGGTCCACCACTTCGGCAAAGTTCAGTCGCAAGCCCAGGTACTCGGCAGCCATCGCCGGTACAAACACCGAGGCCTCATGAAAATGTGGACCGTTGATCACCAACCCGTCGAGGTCCGAGGCCTTGAGGCCGGCATCGCGCAGGGCCTGCGCTGCCAGGTCGGCCACCTGCTCGAGGTGAAACATCTTGGGTGCGGTCGAATACTTCTCCGGTTTGTACTGTGCGGTGCCAACAATGGCCGCATGCCCTTTGAGCCCCATTAGTGCCTCCATGCCGAAGCGTTACGCTGCGGCTTTTTCCAGTGTGTTGAGGTCCGGGCGCAGCAAGGCGGCCGCGGACCTTTGTGGTCGATCAGAAGGTGTATTTCATCGAGAATGTGGCGTAGTCGCGGTCAGCGAACGGACGGTCGATCGGGTCCGCCTCGCCCAGATAGGCGATGTATTTCAAGCCGACTTCCAGGTTGCTCAAGTATTTGAACGTGGTGCCCATGCTCAGGCGTCGGTCGCCCTGCACCCCGGAGATGCTTCCGGACATGGGCGTGGAGCCGCTGAAGACATTGGAGAAACTGAAGGGGACTTCCAGATCCCAGCCTTGGAAAACCCCCGGATAACTGAACGATGCGCCCACGGTGTAGGCGCTGGAAGATTTGGTGCGGTAGCCTGCACCGGTGCTGTAGGTGTAGTCATCGGAAGCCGCCACGAGAGATGCCACGGAAGGAAGGAGGTTTACACCCTGCAGGTTCGGCGCGGCCGAAGCGGCTTCGACGCTGTCGACCTGCACCCGGATGACTTCGGCGGTCAGCGTCGTCTGGCTGGCCCAGGGACGGTCCCCCAGGATTCGCAACGCTGACAATTGCATTTGCTGGCCCTTGCCCCTGGCCGGGACAGCCCCAAGACCTGTGTTGACCATCACCGGCGCACCGTCGCGATACGACCATTCGGCGCCGATCTGGGTATCGCCGAGCTTGGTCGAGGCACTGATGCCGGTCAGCTTGATGTCTTCGAAGTACTTGATTCGATAACCATTGATGGCGAAGGCGTTGAGGCCTCCGCCCACTGGCCGCGGGTCGTAGCCGACCAGGGCGGTGGCCGGATTCTTGTCGTGGTAATTGACGTGGAACAGCGACAGTTCGATGGCCTGTACCGGGCGGTAGCGAACCTGAACGCCCCACTGGCCGCTATCGCGGGGTTCGTCGGTGCCGCGGTAGGCGATCTTCTGGCCGTTGGCATAGATGAATTCACGCCCGGGCCCGACCACATCGCTGCTCGACAAGTAGCTGCCCACCGGCGGCAATTCAGTACCCTTCCATTCGTACTGCACGTAAGCGCCGAGGGTGATGTTGGGGTTGAGGCGGAAAGAGCCGGAGAACTGGCCCACCGGCAACAGAATCTCCTTCACTTCAACACCCGGCTGGGATGCTTTGACCGCGTCGGAAGGGTTCTGAACGCCGTTCACACCGGGGTAGAACAAACTCTCGCCCCAGGATTCGATGTGCCGACCGGCCTTGACGTCAAGCATGGTGTTGTTGTCAAAGCGCCAGCCGCTGAACACGTAGGCATCCAGCAGTTTGCTGCGACCGCCACTGTAGTAACGGGTGTCACTGGTGAACTCGTCGTTGCTGCCGTTCTTGTTCACGGTGGCGGGCGAGTCGTTATCATTTTTGCGATGGTAGACATCGTCATAGAAGGTACTGCCCCGCACCACCGCGCCGTAGTTGTCCTTGCGCAGGATCATTTCACCCAGCGCCCCTACGCGGTTGGTGGTCAGGCTGCCACTGTCGAAGTTGCGGTTGGCATCGTCGGCGTTGACCGTCAGCAAGCGATCGCTCTGGCTGCCAGTACGCACACCGAGGCCGTAGCTGGTGGTCACTGACCAGTCGATGGTCGCGCCGTTGTCGAACTCGATGGTTTCACCGGCCCATACCGGTGTCGACACCAGCGCAATGGCCGCCGCCAGGCTGGTGACCTGAAACGCGCTTGAACCGATGACCGTAGAGTTATTGTTGTTTTTGTTGATCACACTGACTCTCCTGAAGGGCAACCGGTTGGCTGCCTGGAATGTTCAACACTGCTGCCGTGCCGTCCGCTCAAAACACCTTGAGCGATGTCACCGCGCACGCTCCCCTTACAGCACGCCGGTAGCGATATAGCCCCCGGTCCTCTTCCCGCTCCAGCGACCCTTCGGCCACCAGGTAGTTGGCATGGGCCAACGTTTCGCCAAGCGCCATCAGTTCGTCGAAACGACCCGACAGTTTGGGAAACAGCAAAGCCATCAGTTCGAGCACGGTGCGCGGCTCGTCACAGTTGGCCAGCATCAGTGCCAGATGCCCGCGGTGATGGTCCTCCAGCTGATCCAGGCGCTGATGCAAATTGAAGAACGGCCGCTCGTGTGCAGGTAGCACCAGCACACTGTCGGGCAGACTGCGCAGGTGTTCGATGGAGTCGAGCCATTCGCGCAGTGGGTTGGCCAACGGCTCTGTGGCATGCACACCGACGGTGGAGGTGATGCGCGGCAACACCTGGTCGCCAGAGATCAGCAAGTCGTCATCGGCGGCGTACAGGCACGCATGCTCCGGCGAGTGACCGCGACCGATGACCACCTGCCAGGTACGACCGCCGATGTGCAGGCAGCTGCCCTCGCGCAAACGGCGGAAATGGTTCAGCGCAGCTGGCAGGAAATGCGCGTTGCTCATCACCGCGAACATCTCGGCACTCTGCTCGTCGCTGACGCCGGCCTTGCGGTAGAAATCGAGAAGGTCCCAGCCCGGTGGTTGCTCGGCGGGAAACCTGACGTGCAGTGACTGGAATTCGCTGGCGGTCATATACACCGGGCAGTGGAAACGCTCCGACAGCCATGCGGCCACACCGGCATGGTCAGAGTGGAAGTGGGTACACACCACCGCCAGCAGAGGCAGCCCGCCACACACGTCGCCGAGCACCCGGTCCCAGACTTCTCGGGTTTGCGCGGTGTTCATGCCGGTGTCCACCACTACCCAGCCGTCGGTGTGACGCAGCAGATAGAGGTTGATGTGATCCAGGCGAAACGGCAGCGGCATGCGCAACCACCACACACCCGGCGCCACTTCAAGCACCTGTCCGGAATCCGGCGGCTGTGGCCAGGGATAGCGCAAGCCGCTGCGCAGTTCGTGACCGTTGGCGTCGAGATCAGCCATGGTCGGCCACCGCGAAGGGCGCCAGGCCAGCCCGCTCCAGAGCTGCTTGCGAGTAAGGCACATAGGTGCGGACCTGTTCGTCGCGGATGAACAATGGGTCGCCGCAACGCTTCGGGCAGTAGCCCTGGCGCTGTAGGTCAACCTTGCGCAGCTTGAAGCTCGCCGTCAGGTCGGCCGTTTGGGTAACCCGCACGAACACCGGAGCCGCGTAGCGCGGCAGGCGCGCTTCAGTCACGGCATACAGTGCGGCCGGATCAAACACCTGGCCCGCCTGCATCTGGACCGCGGCCATGCCAGCGCGGCCTTCATGGCCCGGCACCTGCACCCCATAGATATTCACCAGTTCCAGGCCCTTGAGATCTCCCAGGGCGTCCGCCACTTCCTGGGTCGAAACGTTCTCGCTCTTCCAGCGATAGGTATCGCCGATGCGGTCGACGAAGTAGCAATAGCCCTCAGCGTCCTCGCGCAACAAGTCGCCGGAACTCCACCAGGCATCGCCTTCGCGCAACACATTGCGGCGGATCTTGCTCTCGGTTGCCTCGCTTGAGGTGTAGCCCTCGAAACGCCCGCCACCAATGTCCGGGTGGTCGACGATAAAGCCCATGGCCTCACCGATCTCCCCCACTTTGCAGACTTGATAGAAACCGTTTTCGTCCCGCGGATGGCAGTCGTTTTCGATGTCGTAACGCACCAGCCGCAAATTGGTCTTGTTCCAGTCCGGCACGCGTCCGCAAGAACCGAAATAGTTGTCGACGTTGATCACCGCCGCATTGGCTTCGGTGGCGCCCCAGCCCTCGAACACCTGGATCGGACCGAAGCGCTCCAGCCAGCGCTGCCAGGAATCCGGCGACAGCCCGGCGCCGAGCATGCAGCGCAAGCTGTGCTCGCGCTCACCGGCGCGCACCGGCTGATTGAGCAGATAGCGGCAGATTTCACCGATGTACTGGAAGATGCTGATCCGATGACGGGCCACGTCCTTCCAGAACTCACGCACGCTGAACTTGCGGCGCACTACGATGGCTGCACCGGCGCGCAGCGCGGTAGAGGTGACCGAGGTGGCTGCGGCGCCGTGGTACAGCGGCAGGCAGCAATAGAACACATCCTCGCAAGTGGCTTGCAGGGTGACTTCCATCACATCGCCCGAGGACATCCAGCGCATGTGGCTGTAGCGCGCCGCCTTGGGCAAGCCGGTAGTGCCCGAGGTAAAAATAAGCAGGGTCGGCGCCTGCGCTTCGATGTGCGCGCGAATATCGCGTGGAAACGGCGTGCGCGGCGCTTTTTCCAGGCGTGCATCGAAATGCCCGTCGATCACCTTGGGCAGCGGTCCGCTCCAGGGGTTTTCCGCGTCGCGTATCAGCCAGCATGGCAAGTCCGGAAAGCTTTCGGTGGCCTGTATATTGGCCAGGCATTCTTCACCGATCACCAACGCCTTGGCGTCGGTGGTGTGCAATGCATGCAGCAACGCACGGCCGTTTACCTGGGTATTGATGAAGGCCACCACCACTCCCAGCTTCACCAGGCCGAACCAGGTGCAGAAGAACGCCGGGCGGTTTTCCATGGCCAGGGCACAGACATCACCGGCGCGCAGGCCGTTGGCGTAAAAAGTGTGGGCCATCTGATTGGCCCGGGCATCGACTTCCTGGTAGCTCAGCGCCTGCTCGCCGTAGATCAGAAATGTGCGTTCACCCTGCTCGCGCGCCTGTTGCTCCAGGCGGTCCGCCAGGGTATGCCGATCACTCGGCTTGATCAGCCCGGCCGCCGCCGAGCGCCGGTCAAGCAGTGCCTGGGTCTGCTCCCGTGGTACCGCGCGGGTCGGCAGGAGGTGGCTGACGTCATTCAGGTTCATCGCGCCACCTCCTGCGCATTCGCTTGATAAGTGGGGTAATCGGAGTACCCGGCCCGACCCGGCGTATACAGGGTCTTGCGGTTGAAGCCACTCAGAGGCAGGCCATGCTTCAAGCGCTCCACCAGATCAGGGTTGGCAATAAAGTGACGGCCAAACGACACGGCAGCCCCCTCGCCCGACGCGAGAGCGGCACTGGCCGAGTGGCCGTCGAAACCATCATTGAGAATCAAGGCATGGGGACTGTGGCGACGCGCCAGGGCGAAGGCATCGAGGTCGGCCAGAGGCGAGCGCATGATGTGCAGGTATGCCAGCCCTAACGGCGCCACAGCTTCACACAAGGCGGCCGCCGTCCCTGCGGGATCGCGGTCGTCAATGTCGTTGTAGGGATTACCGGGGCACAGGCGAAAACCGACACGGCCAGCGCCGATCGCACTGGCCATGGCCTCGATGACTTCCTTGGCGAAACGCACCCGTCCGGTCACGTCGCTGCCGTAGGCATCGCTGCGCTGGTTGCTGCCTGAGGCCATGAACTGCATCGGCAGGTAACCGCTGGTGCAGTGCAGTTCGACACCGTCGAAGCCCGCCAGGCGCGC
Organism: Pseudomonas sp. 65/3-MNA-CIBAN-0223; assembly: GCF_040310425.1. Classification (NCBI taxonomy): domain Bacteria; kingdom Pseudomonadati; phylum Pseudomonadota; class Gammaproteobacteria; order Pseudomonadales; family Pseudomonadaceae; genus Pseudomonas; species Pseudomonas sp. 65/3-MNA-CIBAN-0223. The sequence goes on along the minus strand of NZ_JBEOPV010000001.1, from coordinate 314,567 downwards.
ATTCAGTGCGGCCTGACGGTAGTCTTCGATGACCTCGCCAATGCCTTGGAGGCTCAGCGCCAGCGGCTCGTCAGTGTCCACCAGGCCGGCGGCGTCGCTGAACACCTGTGTGCGCGCACGCAATGCCGACGGCGCCACCGTGGCCGCCCCGACTGGCTTGTTGTGCCGGCTGGCGGCACGACCGACATGCATCAGCTGCAGGACGATGCGCCCGCCCTCGGCATGCACCGCCTCGGTGACACGCCGCCAGCCGACGATCTGCTCATCGTTATAGATGGCCGGGGTGCGACAATAGCCCAGACCGCTCGCGGAAGGCGCGGTGCCCTCGGCCACGATCAACCCGGCGCCGGCCCGCTGGCGGTAGTACTCGACCATATCGCTGCCGGGTACTGCATCGGCTAGGGCGCGGCTGCGCGTCATGGGGGCCATGACGATGCGATTGGCCAGTTGCAGTTCGCCCAGGGCGACCGGCTCGAACAAGACGCTCATTGCAATTCCTCAGCTTCTTATTGTTTTCAGGCTTTTCCAGGGCCTGCCACAGCGTGGGCAAACCCTGACAGGCCAGCGAATATGGGCTGAATGATTGACCGTGAGCACATGCGAAACATCGTCCGACAAGACTAGGTCGGCGATCCTGCAGAACAGGACGGTGCGCAGAGCAAAAATGGTCTGAATGGACGATGAGAAAAACCCGTGACACGCCGAGCATCGCGTCAACTAGAACAAAACCGGGAGCACCCGCAGTGAATCAATCCACCCCCGTGACATGGCGAACGCACTACGCGCTGTTCGTGCTCGCCAGCATCTATGTGTTCAACTACATCGACCGCCAACTGATGGCGATATTGATCGAACCGGTAAAGCTCGAATTCGGCATTTCCGATACCGGCATCGGCCTGCTTTCGGGGGTGACCTTCGCGGTGTTCTATACCGTGTTCGGCTTTCCGCTGGGGCGCCTGTCGGACCGCATCGGGCGCAAGCCGGTGATCGCCTTCAGCTGCATTGCCTGGAGCCTGATGACCATGCTCTGCGGCATGGCCGGCAACTTCCTGACCCTGGTGCTGGCGCGGATCGGTGTGGCAGTCGGCGAGGCCGGAGGCACGGCGCCGTCGGTGGCCATGGTCTCGGATTTGTACCCGGCGAACCGCCGATCTACTGCACTGTCGGTGTTAATGCTCGGTTCCAGCCTGGGCGCGATTGTCGGCCTGGGCCTCGGCGGCTGGATAGCCCAACACCACGGCTGGCGTTACGCTTTCCTGCTGATCGGCGCCCCCGGGATCTTCCTGGGTCTGCTTCTGCTGCTGACCGTGCGTGCGCCCAAGCGCGTTGTGCCGCTGGGTCAGGTCGTGGCGCAACAGGAAGGCTGGCTCAAGACGCTAGTGGAACTGTTTCGCATGCCCTCGTTCCTGTGTCTGGTACTCACCGGCGGCGCGGCGGCGATTGCTGGCTACGCCATCGGCACCTGGAGCCCGAGCTTCCTGATCCGTTCCCACGGGCTCAACCTGCAAGAGGCCGGTTTCCTGGTAGGCGTGGTGGGTGGCACCGGTGCGACTGTCGGCACCCTGGCCTGCGGCATCCTTACCGACCGCATGGCGCGGCGCGATGTCGGCTGGCAAATCGGTGTGCCATTGGCAGGTACGCTGATCAGCATTCCCTTTGCTCTTTCGTACTTTCTCTGGCCCCAAGGCACGGCCTTCTACATCGGCAGCATCGCCGTTCCACAGGCGTTTGTGTTCTACAGCGCGTTCTCTTTTTTTGGTGTCTGGTGGGCAACACCGTGCCTGAGCGCCATCACCCACCTGTTCCCGGCCACACGGCTGGCACAGGCCACGGCCATTTTTGTGATGGCCATGACCCTGCTGGGCGTCGGTATCGGGCCGCTGTTTGTAGGCATGCTCAGCGATTTCTTCGTGCCGACCCTGGGCAGTGAATCCCTGCGCTATGCCCTGGCTTCGTCGGTGTCGATGCTGGTGCTGGCCTGCGTGTTCCTGACCCTGGCATTGCCGCGCTATCGACAACAGATGAAGGACCCTGCGGCGCATCTCACAGCGGTACGGCCCGTGGCGGCCTGACCACCTCCGCGCACCACCACGCCGCTGCAACCTTGCCAGGTTCCAGCGGCATTTTTTTTTGAATTACCCTGTCAGTAAGTTCCCCCTTAAAACCAAAAAGGGCCTGCTTCCCTTGCCCGGAAGCAGGCCCTTGCGCCAGCGTGTAGAGCCTGCAGGCCGTCAGCGTAGAAATGCGGGCGAGCGCAACGGCAGCGCTACCTACGAGGGTCACTGCGTCAAGCTGCAAGGCGAGCGGCGCATTCTTCGTACCGGTTACAAACGGCTACTGGAGATGAGCGGGTCACTTGATCCGCAATGGTCTATCACCTCTGCGCCGATCAACTGACGTTCCCCTTTGCAGGGGCTAGCCTGCTCGCGCTGGTCGTGGACGATATCGCGTTAAACCAGATGGCCCGCAGCGCCCTCGGGTTTTTCGCGAGCAAGCTCGCTCCTACAGGGAGCGATCAAGAACCAAAAAAAAGCCCTATCGAAATCCGATAGGGCTTTTTTCATTGCCGCGACCTAGGTGTTACCGCCCGATCGCCCGTGCCGCATCCGCAGTGTACTGGTCCGGCGTGAATTTGCCTTCGTTGAGGATCGGACCTTTCTTCGCCTCGTTGGTCATGCCGTAGCCGGTATATTGGCCGGAGTTCAAGTCCATGAAGAACTGCGAACCAGCCTGCCAGCCACTCATGTCAGGATGGTAGTAATAGTTGACCATGGCGTGTTTCCAAAGCTGCCCACGGGCATCGTAGTTGTCGGCCATCACCGAGTTCCAGGTGTCTTCGTCGATGAACAGCACACGTTTGCCATAGACATGACGGAAGCCTTCCTTCAAGTCGGCTTCCACCACCCACACGCGGCGCAACTCGTAACGCATGAAGTCAGGGTTGGGATGATTGGGTGTCAGGAGGTCGGCATACTTGACCGTCCCGGTATTAGGCTTGAACGCGTTGGCCGGGGTATAGATCTCGCGCTTGCCGATCAGTTTCCAGGAGAAACGCTCCGGTGAACCGTTGAACAAACGGTCCTCGTCGACGGTCATGGTGCCGTTGGTGCCGATCATCGGCTGATCGTAACCATAACCCGGCAGTTGCCGCACGCGCCTCGTCGATGGGCTGTAGGACCAGGCCTGACGCGCATCGGTGCCATAGTTGTAGGGTTCATGGGCAATGCTGAGGGTGCCGTTGTCCCGGGCCGGTTTCAGGGTCATGTTGTTACTCATGGCCGAGAGTTTGTCTTCGGTGCGGGAATCGGTGGTGGGTGAGTTGGCCAACGACAGGTTGCGCGCGTAGGCACGCCCCCAGCCAATGCTGCCGTTGGGCAGGACCGAGGCCAGGTCGGAGGTTTTTTCCTCCGTGTAGGCTCGGGCCGGCAGTTGGTGGTTCCATAACACTTCCACGCCGCTTTTGGGGATCGGGAACGGGACCTGGCCAACCCCGGTGAAACCGTCGCCGTCGTTGACCAGCTTGGCGTGCAACGCGTTGTCCATCGCTCGGCGGCAGACGTAATCGGGATAACGAAAATCCCGATGGCCTGGGTAAATGTTCATCTTGTAGGTGGTCGGGTACTTCTTCAGCAGCGCCTTCTGGCCTTCGGTCAGGTGCGCCTCGTACTGGCTCATGTTCTGCGCGGTGATCACCAGGATCGGCTTCTCCGCCGCATAAGGATCAACTGGCTGGTCCCCGGAAAATTTCACATGGTTCCAGCCCGGTACTTCGCCCAGGTACTTGCCGGTGTAGGGTGGAATCGTGCCCTCGGCGTTGCCGGCTTGCTCGGCGCCGACACAGGTCAGCTCCTTGCCCAGCTTGGCCGCTTCCTGAGGTGACACTGCGGCGTGCGCATAAACCATCAGCCCGCTATTGGCTGTGACTGCGACCGCGAGCATGAGACCGGTTCTTGTTATTTTCATGTAATGCCTCCTACGCTGATAAGGCTGTGTGAGATGGACCCATTGTTCGTGTTCTGGCGGCCCCGACATCGTCCGGAAAGACTAAGGTGCAATCAGACGCCTAACTTTTCTTGCAGCTGTGCCTTGAGCACCTTGCCGGTGGCATTGCGTGGTAATGGTTCAAGTACCCGATAGACCTGGGCCGGGACTTTGTAGGCGGCCAGGCGCTCGGCAATGAATGCGCAGACTTGTGCCTCCTGGGGCAGCGTCGAAGCCTGGCCGTGGACGGCCAACCCCACCGTCTCCCCCAGCAGCGGGTCGGCAATGGCAAATGCCGCCGCTTCGAGAACCCCGGGCAAATCGAGGACACACGTCTCGATTTCCGCGGCGGAAATTTTCTCGCCACCACGGTTGATCAAATCCTTCACCCGGCCGGTGATGTAGAGAAACCCTTCCTCATCGAGGTAACCGATATCGCCGGTGTCGAGCCAACCGTCGTGCAGGCTTTGCGCAGTGGCTTCGGGCAGGTTCCAGTAGGCGCTCATCAAGGTTGGGGAGCGCAACCAGATCACCCCACGAGTCCCGGCCACCTGGGGCTGGCCAGGGCTTTCGCCGATATGAATATCGACTATCGGCAGCGGCCAGCCAGCGGTCTGCGGCTTGTACACGAACGGATCACCACCGATGGCAGCGCCGATCCCGTTGCTTTCGGTCAGGCCGTACCCGGCACCGCCAATCACGTCGGGCTTGAGCTTGAGCATGTTGTCCAGCACCCCGGCGGACGAAGCTGCACCTCCCAGTCCAAGACCGAAGAGGCTGGCGGTGTGCTCGCCGCCAAAACGTGGCGAAGCAAGCAGTTGCTGCATCATCACCGGTGCCCCGTTGAACTGGGTGCAACGCTCATCGCGAATGAGGTCGATGGCTTGTTCGACATCCCACTTGTACATCAGCATCAAGCGCCGGCCGCCGCGCAGTGCCGACAGGAACTGCGCATGCAAGCCGCTGACATGGAACAGCGGTACTGCCGCCAATGTGGTAGGTGCATAGCCACTGTTGATCACCACGCCGATACGCTCGGGTGAGCTCATGGCGCAAAACGCACCCTGGAAATCCAGGGCATACAGTGCCTGGCAGATTGCCCGGTGACTGGACACGGCGCCCTTGGCGCGGCTGGTGGTGCCCGAGGTGTAGAGGATCAGTGCTGGCGCGTCAGGATCGATTTCCAGCGTGGGTGCCGGCAATATCGGGGCGTTGATCAAGTCTTCGAATCGCAGGCAGTACTCGGGCGACGAAGCTTCCTGCGCCCCGACGACTATCGTGCCTCGCTGCTCACGGGCCAAATCTTCATGCAGGGTATTTAACCGTGCTTCATCACACACCAGCAGGCGCGAATCGCTGTCTTGCAGCGCGTACTGCAGTTCGTCGCGCAGCCCCCAACTGTTTAGCGGCACACACACCGCACCACAGCGCACGATCGCGGCGAACGCCACGAGCCACGCTGGCTGGTTACGCATTGCTATGGCCACGCGCTCGCCGGGCTGCAGTCCGAAACGAGCCACCATTTGCCCGGCCAGTCGATCAACCTGATCGAAGAACTGGTTGAAGGTCAGGCGTTGCGCTTGCCAGACCAGGAATTCACGGTCACCGTGGACCCGACCGGCGTCGAAAACCTGCGTCAAATCGCGCGCGGCGTGCCGGAAGTAACGTGGAGCGCCGTCATCGGACGTCACCACCTCAAACGGCGCACCGGGGGCGATCAGTTGTCGCCACGCGGTTTGCCAGCGTTCAATGCTCATTTGTGTATCTCCAGAACAACCGAGAGACCTGTGGGAGCGGGCTTGCCCGCGAAGAGGCTGGCACATTCAACATCCTCATTGCCTGACACTCCACGTTCGCGGGCAAGCCCGCTCCCACAGGGGTTCAGGCGTGGGCGCAGTAGCGTTCGCAATGGAAATCCCGATCCCCCAGGCAGCTCTGCGCCACACGAACGCGCTTGAGGTACAGGCCGACATCGAGCTCGTCGGTAACGCCTATGCCGCCGTGCATCTGCACGGCTTCATTGGCGACTTTGAGCGCGGTGTCGCCGGCTTTCCATTTCGCCAGGCTGACCAGTCGAGCACGTGCCCGAGCGTCATGACCGGCGTCATCCAGGGTCGCCAAAGCGGCCATCAGGGCGCTGCGGCTCAGCGCAAGATCGATGTACATTTGCGCAGCGCGGTGTTGCAGCGACTGGAAAGTGCCAATCGGCGTATCGAACTGCACCCGGGTCTTGAGGTACTCCAGGGTGGTTTCGAACAGTTGCTCGGCCATCCCCAACAGCTCCGCCGCGAGGCAGGTGCGGCCGCGATCCAGTGCGGTTTCCAGCACGGACCAACCCTCATCCAGGTTGCCCAGCAAGGCATCGCTGCCCACGCGCACCTCGTCCAGTCGCAGGCGGGCGCTGTTGCGCGAATCGATCAACCCCAAGGCGCTGATGGTCACCCCCGGGCTATCGGCCGGCACCAGGAACAGACTGATACCTTGAGTGTCGCCTGGCTGGCCGCTGGTGCGGGCCGCCACTACATAGGCATCGGCGCCCAGCCCGTCGATCACCCAGAATTTGTCGCCGTGCAGGCAATAGCCCTGTCCATCGGCCTTGGCCGCCAGGGCGATGTGGCTCGGGTTGTGGCGAGAACGTTCGTCCACGGCCAGGGCCAGGCGCTGCTCACCACCGATCACAGCTTGCAGCCAACGTGTCTGTTGCGCCGAGTTGCCCGCCAGAAGAACCAATGACCCACCGAGTACCACACTGGACAACAGCGGCGTGGCGGACAGATTGCGCCCTATGGATTCGAAGATTGGACCGAGCCCCTTGCAACCGAAATCCAGACCGCCAAAGTCTTCCGGAAAAGGAATCGCGCTCCAACCCAACTCCACGGCTTCACGCCACAGCTGCGGTTCGAAGCCGAAAGCTACGGCCTCATCGCGCAATCGGCGCTGGGCACTGACCGGGCTGCGGGCGGCGAGAAAGTCCCGGGCGCTGTCGGCCAGCAAACGCTGTTCATCGCTATAACGCAGGCTCATGCAGCAACTCCTTTTTTGGCGTCCGGCAAGCCCAGCACGCGCTTGGCGATAACGTTCAACTGGACCTCCGAGGACCCGCCGGAAATGGTCAGCGCATAACTGTTCAACCAGGAGCGGGTCACCGCCAGTTGCTGCTCGCTGAACGCACCACTCTCCCAACCAAAGGCGTGCCCGGCCATGGCATCGAGCAGCACTTCGAACTTGTCGCGCTCCTGCTCGGTGTGCACCAGTTTCATGATCGACATCAGGCCGCCGATGTCGTCGCCGGCCCGCGCCTCCTCACCCATGCGCTGCACGGTCAGGTTGTAGGCCTGTTCATTCATCGCACAGGCCGTGGCCCGGGCCTGCAGGGCATGCTCGCCCTGGGTCTGTGGCGCCGGCACGTACTCGCGCATCAGCGCCAGGAGGTCGAAGTGCGACGGCAGGCTGAACTCACCGAACTTCGACATCGCCTTACGTTCGTGCTGCAGCAGGTATTTGGCCAGAGTCCAGCCGCCGTTCAACGGCCCGATCAACTGGCTCTTGGGGACTTTCACCGCGTCGAAGAACACCTGGCAAAATGCCGACTTGCCGCTGATCAAATCGATCGGCTGCGGCTTGACGCCCGGGCTGCGCATGTCCAGTACGATCAGGCTGATGCCTTCGTGTTTCGGTGCACTGAAATCGGTGCGTACCAGGGCATACATCCAGTCGGATTTGTCGCCGTAGGAGGTCCAGATCTTGCTGCCGTCGACGATGAAGTGATCGCCTGCATCGCGAGCGGCCATTTTCAGGCTGGCCAGGTCGGAACCGGCGTTTGGTTCGGAGAACCCCTGGCACCAGCGCACTTCACCACGGGCAATGGGAGGCAGCAGATCGCGTTTCTGTTGCTCACTGCCAAACGCCAGCAGCACCGGCCCGAGCATCCAGATACCAAGGTTGATCTGTGGCGGCCGGCACTTGATGCGGCGCATCTCGCTTTCCAGCACCGCCAGTTGCTCGTCACTCAGGCCCGCGCCGCCGTATTCTTCAGGCCACTCGGGACAGAACCAGCGCTTGTCGCGCATGCGTTCAAACCACAGTCGTGCGTCTTCGCACGGAAACTGCGGGTTCTGGCTGCCCCACACGACATCGCCTTCAGCCATACCGGTGCGCATTGACAGCGGGCAGTTAGCCTCCAGCCAGGCACGAGTGTCGTGCCGAAATTGCTCGATAGTGCTCATGAAAGTCCCCTTCGACCCGCGCCGGAACCGGGCCGAGTACGTTTTTGTTGTTGATGGACCAGCGTCAGCGTTGGGTGCGCGGCATGCCGAGGCCAAACTGGGCGATCAGCTCACGCTGGATTTCATTGGTGCCGCCGCCAAAGGTCAGGGTCGGTGAGCTGCGCAACTCGAATTCCAGCTCTCCCTGCAGCAGGGTCGCTGCCGAGCCACTGCGCATTGAGCCGTTGGCGCCGAGGATCCCCGCCAGCTTGCGCAGGATCTCGATGGCCGACTCCGAGCCGAACACCTTGGTGGTCGAGCTCAGCGCCACGTCCATCCGATCGCGGTCCAGGTCGGCAGCAATACGCATATTGATCAGGCGCATCGCTTCCAGGCGCGCGTAACACTCGGCCAGCGAGCTGCGCACCCAGGCCTTGTCCATCGCTCGACGGCCCTGTTCGTCACAGGCCCGCGCCCACAGATAGACCCGGCGAAACAGCGCCACGACCTTGTCCGACCAGGTGCCAAGGCCGAGGCGTTCATGGTTCAGTTGCGAGGTGATCAACTTCCAGCCGCCGTGCAACTGGCCCACCAGCATTTCGTTGGGCACCCGTACGTTGTCGTAGTAGGTGGCCGTGGTCGGAATGCTCGTGGTGGGGATCAGGGTATGAGAGAAACCCGGCGTCGTAGTGTCGACGATCAACAGCGATATGCCTTTATGCCTCGCCTGAGTCGAATCGGTCCGGGCCGCCAGCCAAACGAAATCGGCCGATTCGGCACCTGAGGTCCACAGCTTGTTGCCATTGACCAGGAAGCCTTCGTCGTCCTGGCGGGCACTGGTTTTGAGCACGGCCAGATCGCTGCCAGCGTCGGGTTCGGAGTAACCAATGGCAAACATGATTTCACCGGCCGCAATGCCAGGCAGAAAACGTTCCTTCTGCAGCTCGCTGCCATGGGCCATCAAGGAAGGGCCGACGGTGCTGATAGTGACGAACGGCAGTGGCGCGCCGGCGATGTTGGCTTCTTCAAAGAAGATCAACTGTTCGGTGGCCGCGTAACCCTGGCCGCCGTGGGCCTTTGGCCAACCGACCGCGAGCCAGCCGTCGCGGCCCATCTGGCGGATGGTCTGGCGAAATAGATCACCGCCTTCCTTGCCCCGCAACTGGTCGCGCATGTCCGGGGTCATCAAGGCCTGGAAATAGTCCCGCACCTTATGGCGCAGGGCATGTTGTTCGGGAGTGAGGTCAACGAACATCTGCTGCTCCTTAGGCTGCGCCGAGAATCAGGCCGCTGGTGGGTACGCCGGTGCCGGCGGTGACTAGTACGTTTTGCACATCCGCCACCTGGTTGACTGCCGTCCCACGCACCTGGCGGACCGCTTCGGCGATCCCGTTCATGCCGTGGATGTAGGCCTCACCCAGTTGCCCGCCGTGGGTGTTGATGGGTAGCTTGCCGCCACGGGCGTGATGCCCGGCGCGGATGAATTCCTTGGCTTCACCCCGTTTGACGAAGCCGAACTCCTCCAGCTGTGGCAGCACGAACGGAGTGAAATGGTCGTAGATTACCGCCGTCTGGAAAGACTCCGGGCCGAGGCCTGACTGGCGATACAACTCGCGGGCCACCACGCCCATTTCCGGCAGCCCGGTGATGTCGTCGCGGTAGAACGAGGTCATGCTCTGCTGGCCGTGGCTGATGCCTTGGGAGCCAGCCTTGATGGTCACCGGTTTCTGCCGAAGGTCACGGGCGCGCTCGGCGGAGGTAATCACCATCGCCACGGCGCCGTCGGACTCCTGGCAGCAATCGAGCAAGTGCAGCGGCTCGCAGATCCAGCGCGAGGCCTGGTGTTCTTCCAGGGTGATCGGCTTACCGTGGAAAAACGCCTGGGGATTGGTCGCCGCAAAATCCCGCGCGGCCACAGCGATCCGGCCAAAGTCTTCGCTGGTGGCCCCATAAGTGTGCATGTAACGCTGGGCGAACATCCCGACCCAGGCTGCCGGCGTATGGAAGCCGTGGGGCATGTACCAGCCGTAGTTGACGTTGTCGAATATCGGCGAAGCTGCAAAGCCGTAGTTGCCGGTACCAAAGCGGTACCAGGAACGCTCGTTCATGGCCCGGTACACCACCACCACTTTCGCCACACCGGTGGCTACCGCCATCGCCGCGTGCATGACCGGCCCACAGGCAGCGCCGCCGCCATGGGGCACCTGAGAGAAGAATTTGACGTCCTTGCACCCCAGCAGACGGGCAATTTCGTACTCGGGGACCTTGTCCACCGAGTAGGAGCTGAAGCCGTCTACCTCCGACGGATCGATGCCGGCATCCTTGAGCGCACTCAAGGTGGCCTCCATGGCCAGGCGCAATTCGGTGCGTCCGGAGTTCTTGGAAAATTCGGTCGCGCCCAGACCAACGATCGCGGCACGCCCGGAAATCGATGAATCAGTCATCTGTGTCTCTCCGGCTGTCAGGGCAGGACCAGCGCGACCGTGCCGGTCACGTGGTTGCCCATGGAATTTTTGCCGCTCAAAGTGATTTCCACCGAGCGGGTGTCCGCATCGACTGCGCTGACGCTGCCACTGAACGTCATGCAGTCGCCGGGATAATTCGGTGCGCCGAGTTTGATTTTCAGTGCGCTGAATTGCGCCAGCGGCCCGGCCCACTGTTCGATGAATCGCTGCACCAGGCCATTGGTGGTGAGGATGTTCATGAACACGTGGGGCGAACCCAGGGCTCGGGCCGCCTCCGCGTCGTGGTGACCGGGAAAGTAGTCACGGGTGGCAATCGCACCACCGTTGATCAGGGTCACCGTGATCGGCACCGCAAGCTGCGGCAGTACTTCGCCGGGGCGCACGTCTTCAAAGCGCTTGGTGTTCTTCGAGGTCATATTTCCATCCCAGCTTGTCGTTATCGTTGAGCCAGTCGCCCAGGCGTTCCAGGTTTGCCGCCGAGCCACCCAAGGCAAGGGACAAGCCGCGACTCCAGTAGAGAAAACGGTGGATCGGGTACGTCAGATCGACGCCGATGCCGCCATGTACGTGCTGCGCGGTGTGACCAATGCGGTGCCCCGCTTCACAGGCCAGCCAGGCAGTGGCCAGCGCTTCACTGGGCGCTGGCATATCGGCATCGATGCGATAGACCAGTTGCCACAAGGTCGTACGCAAGGCTTCGACGGCGATATGGGTATCGGCCATGCTCATCTGCACCGCCTGGAAGCTGCCGATTACCCGTTCGAACTGCCGACGCTCGCTGACGTAGGCCACGGTGCGGCGGATCTGCTCTTCGCTGACACCCAGCTGCAAGGACGCCAATGCCGCTGTGCAGCGAAGTTCAAGCCAGGCGACAGCTTCAGCCGGTAACAGCGAGGTGGCGCTCACGGTCAAACCCTGGATGTGTAAGTCGGCCACCGCTTCGCCGTGGGTCAGCACCGCCGACACCCGTCGTATCTCGGGCGCCGAAAGGTCGAGCAGCAGCAAGCGCGGCTGGTTTTCGGTTTCTACCAACACCAGCGCCGCCTGGGACTGATCACCCAACGCCAAGGCTGCAACCCGGCCGTCGATCAACCAGCCGTCGGCGCAAGCACGGGCTCGCAGTTCGATGCCGAGCGCACTGCTCAAACCATCGACAGACAGACTCAGCAGCACCTCGCCGGATGCCGCCCTGGCAACCCACCCTCCATTGTCGACGGCGTCAAACCGGGCCAGGGTCGCAGCGGCCAGTTGATGACGCCACAAGGGCACCTGGGCCAGGGCCTTACCCTGGGCTTGCAGCACCAGCATCAACTCAGTCATGCCCAGGCCGCTGCCACCGTGCTCTTCGGGGATTGCCAAGGCATGCAGGCCGGTCTCGACACACAACGTCCACAACGGCGCCATCATCGCTTCGCCGCTGGTGTCCCACTGGCGCATGTAGTCATCATGGCAATGGTCGACAAACAGGCCATCGGCCATTTGCGCAATGGCGCGCTGGTCTTCGCTCAATTCGAAATCCATGGTGGCTCCTATGCCTCTACCGGCCGGAATAACGGCAGGGTCTGTTGGTCATCGAAGGACTGGAACTCGACCTGCAAACGCTGGCCGATCTGCAGTTGCTCGCGCTCGATGCCGACCAGCCCGGCGATCAGGCGCACACCCTCCTCCAGTTCGATCAGGCCAATCGGGTTGGGGTAATCGAACGGCGGCACTTCGGGGTAGTGCATCACCACGAATGAATACAAAGTGGCGCGACCGCTGGCCTGCAGGGTGTCCCAGTCGAAGCTGTGGCACTGGATGCAAACGGGTGCCGGTGGATGCCGCAGGGTCTGGCAGGCCGTGCAGCGCTGGATCAACAACTGCCCCTTCTCGCAGCCTTCCCAGAAGAACCGCGTGTCGTCGCTGATTCCCGGCAACGGGCGCTTGGCCTTGACCGGTGCCGCTTCCACCTTGGCTGGAGCCTGGGCGTTCGCCGCACGGAACTTGAATACGCGAAACAGCAACTCGCCCACCGGCTCGTCGCCGCCGGCTTTTTCCACGAAGTGGCTCATTATCAGAGTGACGAAGAAGCCGGTGCCCAGGGCGGTGGTTTTCTCATCGCCAACTGAATCCAGGCGCGTGGTGTAGTAGAGTTTTTCCCCCAGGCGCAGCGGGCGGGTGAAGCTCAGCTCGGAGTTCACCGCCACTGTGGAGGCATAGCCGTAGGCTTCCATTTCCTTGAGCACCTCGTAAGGGTTCTCAGTGGTGGAGCCGGGCGGATAGTTATTGGCGTGCAGGCCTTCCATGGTCCAAACCTGCAACATCGCAGGCGGCGCGATCAGGCCCTCATGTTCGGTACCCAAGGCAAAGCCCGGGTTGGTGTACAGCGGGTTGTCCACGCCCATGACTTCGCACCACTGGCGAATCATCGGGGCATTGACCTCGTCCCAGGCATACACCCGGCCGTACTGGCGCCCTACCAGGGCGCGCACATTGGATAGCAGTTGTGGATCAGCCAAAGTCGTCTCCTTCACATTGAAGGCGGCTACCGAACCCGGTTGCCGCATTAGGTCGATCAGGTGGGCAGAACTTGCGCAGCACCGAGAAACGCCGGGCGTTCACCACCGCCATGCAGCAACAGGTTGCAACCGCTGGCGTAACTGGCCAGCGGTGATGCGATATAGAGGCATGCGTTGGCAATGTCCTCGGCCACCGCCATGCGTGCAGCCGGGATGCCGGCAGAGACAGCATCGATACCGGCCTGCGTGCCGTAGTGCAGATGCGCCTGCTCGGTCAGCACCAGCCCCGGGCTGACTGTAACCACCCGCACCTTGGGGCCCCACTCCACCGCCAACGATTGCACCAACGCCAGCACGCCGGCCTTCGCCGCGCCATAAGCGGCCGTACCTGGCGAGGAACGCAGCGCACTGATGCTGCCGATAAAAATGATGCAGCCACCCTGCACCTGTGCCTGCATCAGGCGATTGGCGTGCTGGGCGACATTGAGTGGCGCGATGAGATTCAGCCCGATAATGCTTTCATGAAATCTGGGCGAGGCCGTGGCGGCGTCGGCGGCAGGACTGCCTCCGGCGTTGTTGACCACCACATCGAGGCGTCCGAAATCTCGCTCGATGGTGGCGAATAGTCGTTGCAGGGAATCCTGGTCACGTACATCGGCGGCAATGAAGGTCGCATGCTTGCCTCCCGCTGTCGGCACCTGCTCAGGTTCGCGCCGGGCACAGACAATCACCCGTGCGTTCGCGGCCAGAAATCCCAGCGCGATACCAGCGCCGATGCCCTTGGTGCCACCGGTGATCAGCACCACCTTGCCGCTGTAATCAAGACCCGAATGCAGCTCCATCATGTGCTCCTTTTCTACTGACAAGAGCCACTCTAGGGACGAACCGCAGGCCAAACTACGTCTGAACGGACGATGAAAATTCAGCGCCGTGAACCGGACACTGGCGCCATTGATACCCTCTCTGGTCTTCGAGAATGCCCATGTCCGACTCATCTGCTGCACCGGTTCTGCTCGAACGCCCGCTGCCCGGCGTCGCCCTGCTGCGGCTCAACCGCCCCCAGGCGACCAACGCCTTGAGCCTGGAATTGCAGGCGCTGCTGTCGCGCTATTTCAGCCAGCTGGCAATTGATCCCGAGGTGCGGTGCATCGTCCTTACGGGCGGTGACAAGGTGTTTGCTGCCGGTGGCGACATCACCAGCATGGCCGGGGTCGGCCCCATCGATATCTACAAGCGCCACACCGAGCGGGTCTGGGGGCCGATCCAGCACTGTCCGAAACCAGTGATTGCGGCCGTCTGCGGCTACGCCTACGGCGGTGGTTGCGAACTGGCGATGCACGCCGACCTGATCGTTGCCGGACGCAGCGCGCGCTTCTGCCAACCGGAAATTCGTATTGGCATCATGCCCGGCATCGGTGGCACCCAACGGCTGGTGCGGGCGGTAGGCAAGGTCAAGGCGATGCGCATGGCACTCACCGGGCAACCGATCAGTGCCGAGGAAGCCTGGGTAGCCGGGCTGGTCAGCGACCTGGTGGACGATGACCAGGTCCAGGCCCACGCACTGGAACTGGCACGCGTCATCGCGGCGATGCCGGCGTTGGCCGCCGAGCAGATCAAGGAGGTGATCCTGGCGGGCATGGACGCCCCGCTGGAAGCCGGCCTGGCGCTGGAGCGCAAGGCCAATGCGCTGCTGTTTGCGTCACGGGATCAGAAGGAAGGCATGCAGGCATTTATCGACAAGCGTCCGGCCCGGTTCGAGGGGTACTAGACGCTCGTCTGTCGGCCTCATTTCTGCAGCTCTTGCGATCCCCCGTAGGAGCTGCCGAAGGCTGCGATCTTTTGATCTTCCATTCGGCCTGATCAATCCGATCCAGCGCCTGGTTCTCTGTCAGCTCGAAGAACAAAAAATCAAAAGATCGCAGCCTGCGGCAGCTCCTACGGAGTGAACATCAGAAGTGGGTTTCAGGAGGCGCTAGATACTCATCACCATCTGCCCACTATCAACGCGCAACTCTACCCCATTGATCGCCCGGGCTTCGTCGCTTGCCAGGAACAACACGCTGGCTGCCACGTCTTCCGGGCGGCACATGCGGTTCATCGGGTCGCTGTCGATGGTGAGGCGGTTGGGATCGATGCCTTCCGGGAAGCCGCCGCGGGTCATATCGGTGAGTACCCCATCGGGGTGCAGGGTGTTGCAACGGATGCGGTACTTGCGCCGTCGGCACATCACCGCCACCGAGCGCGACAGCGCCGCCACCGCCCCCTTCGAAGCGCTGTAGGCCAGGTAATCGTCGCGCCCGGCCAGGGCCGCGATGGACGACAGGTTGATGATCGAGCCACCGCTGTCCTTCATCAACGCGATGCCTTCGCGACAGCCCAGGAACACGCTGTCGGCGTTCACGCGCATGACTTTGTGCCAGTCAGCCAGACTGGTTTCTTCGATCGATCCGGCGATCAGGATACCGGCGTTGTTGACCAGGATATCCAGGCGTCCGTAGCGCTTGCGCACATGTTCGATGACCTGGCGCCACTGGTCTTCGTTGCTGACGTCGTGGCGGATAAAGGCGGTCGTCGGCCCGATTTCCGCTGCCAAAGCCTGGCCGGCCTCGACGTCCAGGTCGCTGATCAGTACCTGGGCACCTTCGGCTGCCAGCAGGCGCGCGCTGGCAGCGCCGATGCCCTTGGCGCCGCCGGTGACCAGCGCCACCTTGCCGTGAACCCGTCCATTCTTGCTCGTTTGCTCGAGGGGCATCATGGGGTCTCCTGTGCGTGGGTGTTTTGCGGTTGCTGGCTGTGTGCGCGGACGACGGCGGCACCGGCTCGACGGCCGGAGAACACGCAGTCCGCCAGGGACAGGCCACTGATGTACAGGTGCGACGGTATGCCCAGGGCGCTGCGTCCGGCGGCGTACAAGCCGCTGATTGCCTGGCCTTGCTCGTCCAGCACCGCGCCGCTGCGCTCATCCACGCGCAATCCACCCAGGGTCAGGGCGCCCAGGGGAAATACCGGATTGGTCACGGAGATATCGCAGGCATAGAACGGCCCTTGTTCAAGTACCTGGCGCCCACCCTCGGACTTGCCGAACGGCTCCGGCGCCTCGCCACGGGCGGCGGCGTTGGCGGCCAGCACAGAGTCGCGCAGCACGTTGGGGTCCATGGACGTCGCACTGGCCAGCTCAGTCAGGCTCTTGCCCTTGCGCACCTTGAACAGCATCAGGGCCAGGGCCGGAAAACTCTGGAACCACCAGTAGCCGCCGAACAGCGCTTCGCGGATGGCTTTCTTGCGCAACGGCGCATCCAGCACCAGCCACGCCTTGCCCCCCTGCTCTTCCATCAAGGGCTGGCCGAGGGTGGCGCCGTAGACTTCTTCGTTGCAAAAGCGCAGCCCCTCGCGGTTGACCACGATGCCTTTGTGCCAACTGTACGGCGGGTTGATGAAGCGCCACGCCGATACTCGCTCAAGCCCAGCCCCCTGACCACCGACACTGGCACCCAGGCGCAAGCCGCTGCCATCGCAGCCGGTGGCGCCGACCTTGAAATTGCGCCGGAACTTCGGCGCGTACTGTTCGAGCAATTGGCGGTTGAAGATGAAGCCACCAGTGCTCAGGATCACCCCGCGGAGCGCCCGCACCCGGCGAGGCTTGGCGAAATCCCGTTCCAGTTGGCAGACCTTCTTGCGCAGTTTGTTGCAATAGCCAGGGACGAAGTTCTGCAGACGTTCGGCGCGGGCGGACAGTCGGGCATGCAAGTGGGCTTGCTTGCTGCCTTTGGGCATGCACCAAAACTCGGCACCCAGTACCTGCCCCTGGGCATCGGTGACCAGTCGTCGCGCCGCCGCCTGCAACAGCGTTCTCGCTCCGGCCTTCAGGCACGCTGCTTTCAGGTGGGAAAAAAGTACCGCCCCGCCCTGCCCCTTGCCCACGGTGCGATGCCCTCGTGGCGCAGGCGGCAAGGGGCCGCCGTGATCAGGCACCAATTCGTTACCCGAGTAATAGAGGAAGTAGCCGTCGGGCGGATAAGAAGTCTTTCCCCCGCCCGGTGGCATCTGGTGGGCGTAGGGCGCGCCGTGGCTTTCCAGCCACTGGAGGTTGCTCACGCTGTCGGCGCAGAAGCGCCGCAGCGTGTCATCGCTGACTACGGAGCGGGTTTCGTGCTTGAGGTAGTCGAACATGGCTTGGGGACTGTCGTTGAAGCCCGCCGCCTGTTGATGGCGCGTGCCGCCCCCGGCATAGACCACCCCGCCGCTTTTGGCGCTGGCACCGCCGCCGGTGAAGCGGTCGGCGATCAGCACGTCGGCACCCTCGGCCCGAGCTTCAAGCGCCGCGCAGGCACCGGCAGCACCCCAGCCGACGACCAGTACATCGCATTGTTCGTCCCAGGTTACGCTGTTGCCATTGGCCACCTGCAAGGGTGGCATTACGTCGGTGCTGGGGACGTTATCCGTCATTGACATCACGCCTCCTGCAGCTGACGGGCCAAGTGGTTGGCGGCGACATAACCAAAGGTCATCGCCGGCCCCAGGGTGCCACCGGCTCCCGGGTAGCTGGTGCCCATCACCGAGGCAGAGCAGTTGCCAATGGCGTACAAGCCGGCGATGGTCGAACCGTCATCGCGTACCACCTGGGCATGTTCGTTGGTCAACAGACCGCCCTTGGTGCCGATGTCACCGGCGTCCAGGCGCATGGCGTAGTAAGGCCCTTTGCGCAGCGGCGCCAGGCAAGGGTTGGGCTTGATGTTGCAGTCGCCGTAATAGCGGTCGAAGACATTGCCGCCACGGGCAAAGTCGATGTCCACACCGCTTTCTGCGTAGCCGTTGACCTTGGCCACGGTGGCTTCCAGGCCAGCACCGTCGACGCCGATCTGCCGGGCCAGGCCGCTCAGGGTGTCGGCTTTCCAGTACAGGTTGTTGAGCCACTCTTTGCGCAGGCGGCTATCGGGCATGACCTGACCAGGCATCAATGGCCCCATGGCGTAGTTGAAACGGAAGTGCGCGTCGAAGATCACCCAGGCCGGCACCGATCTCCCGTCGGTACTCTGGTTGTCCCGATGCATGGCGTCGACGAACTCCAGATACGGTGCCGCTTCGTTGACAAAGCGCTGCCCCAGACCGTTGACCACGATAGCGCCGGGGAACGCACGCTCGGCGAAGATCCCCCGGGGCTTGTCCTCTCCCGGCACGGCAATGGTCGGCGCCCACCAGGCCCAATCCATCAACGCGGTGGCGGCGCCTTGCGCCATGCCGGCTTCGAGGGCGGCCCCAGTGTTGTTACCAGGCGGTGTCGCGCTCCAGGCCTTACGGGTGGGCTTGGGCAAGTACTGGTCGCGCAGCGCCTGGTTCTGTTCAAAGCCACCCGAGGCAAGGATCACCCCCAGGCGGGCCTGCAATTGCAGCTCGGCACCGTCACGCATCACTGTGACACCGCTGACCCGGCCGCTTTCGGTGACCAGGCCACAGAAATCGGTGTTGAGCCAAAGCGGTACGTTGCGGTCCATCAGCGAGCGGCGCAGGGAGGCCACCAGCGAACTTCCCAGGGATGCACGGCGGTCCATCTTGCTTTTGCGTCGCCATTTGAAGTCCAGCTTGTAGCGCAACATCAGCTTCATGATCAGCAAGCGCCAGCCGAAACTGCGGGCCATGGCTTTGTGTGCATCGCGCGCAGTCCAGGCGATGCGCCCCATCAGCAGGGTTGAAGGCGACGGTTTGCGCAGGTTCGCGAGTTCCTCGCCCAACAGGCTGGTATCGAAAAACTCCGGGTCCAGTGTTCGTCCACCGGCCAATGCCCCGGGCAGGTGTGGATAGTAATCAGGGTATTTCGCCGCCACCGCGTAGCGCACCCGGCTTATACGGGTGAGCTGTTCGATCATCTTCGGCGCGTTGTCCAGGTATGCGCGCAAGCGCGTTTCGTCGACATGCTCGCCCGCCGCCGCTTGCAGATAGGTCAGGGCCGTTGCGTAGCTGTCATTGCCGTTCATGCGAGCGAAATAGTGGTTGTTCGGAATCCAGATACCGCCGCCGGAAATCGCCGACGTGCCGCCGTACTGGTCGCTTTTCTCCACTACCAGCACCCGCATACCCTGGTCGGCGAGAAACACCGCCGAAGTCATCGCACCTGCGCCCGAACCGACGACGATCACGTCATAGTGGGTCTGAGACTGAACTTGAGCCGTCATTGTTGTTATGCCATTAGCTGAGGTCAGAAAGAAACCGCCGACCACGCAGGGTGCGCTGGCGGAGTGCAGCCCATGATTAGGGCTGCGGGGGGATTGGCTCATCGTCAAATTGGACTAGGGGTTGCCTGTGGAGGCGAGTCAGCTCGCGTTAGCGGTGGATCAGTCAACAGGATGTTGAACTTCAGCGCCCATCGCCAGCAGACTGGCTCCCACAAAGGTGCGGAACTGCAAGGGCGTGGAACTAAAAGGTGGCACGCCTGGCGACCCACGGATGGGCTTGTTCCAGCTGGCTGGACAGGCGCAGCAGCACGTCTTCGCCACCCAGGCGCGCAGTGAACATCATGCCCACCGGCAGGCCGTCGTCACTCTGGCCAAGCGGCAGAGAGATCGCCGGCTGGCCGCTTACGTTGGCGAGTACCGTGAAGCCGGCGCTGCCCATAGCGTTGTGGGCGTAACTGTCCCAGGGCTGGTCCAGGGACAACAGCCCCAGCTTCGGCGTCAGGCTACCGGTGACCGGCGACAGGATCACGTCGTAGCGTTCGAAATGGTGCTCCATGGTCGCGCCGATACTCTCGAACGATTGCCGGGCGCGGTACAGATCCTCGCCACTGGTACCCTTGGAACGTTCCAGATTCACCAGGGTGATTTTCTCCAGGTCCTGCGCCGTGGCAGCGCGTCCGAGCACCTGCTCACGGTCGTGGATCAAGGTTCGCACGGCCGTCCCGATCACCATGCCATGGGCGCCGAACAACTGACGGGGATCGACCCTCAGCTCCAGCTCGTCGATCTCATGCCCCAGCGCCAGCAGTTGCTTGATGGTCTGTTCCAGCGTCGCGGCAATCGCCGGTTCAAGCGGCGCGCCGGTCAACGATTGGCGCACGACAGCCACGCGCAACTTGCCCGGTTCGCGTTGCAACTCTTCTACGTAGGGTCGGACCAAGGGCGGGCACCAATACGCACTGCCGGCCTCATGGCCCTGCCCGACATCAAGGAACAGTGCGGTATCGCGCACCGTGCGTGAGACGACGTTGGCCACACTGGCGCCAAACCAGCCCTCGAAATGCAGCGGCCCGCTGGGGGTTCGATACCGGCTGGGCTTGAGTCCGACCAGGCCGCAGTACGAAGCAGGAATGCGGATCGAACCGCCGCCATCGGTGGCATGGGCCACGGGCACGATCCCCGCCGCCACCGCTGACGCCGCGCCTCCGGAAGAACCGCCGGCGCTCATGGCCAGGTTCCAGGGGTTACGGGTCTGGCCCCAGGCCAGGGATTCGGTGGTGGTGGTCAAGCCGAACTCAGGGCATGTGGTCTTGCCGAATGGCACCGCACCGGCCTGCTCATAACGGGAGATCAGGACACTGGTGCGGCTGGCCGGTGGTGAGTCCTTGAACATCCGGCAACCGTTGCTGGTGATGGTGCCCTGCAAGGAAGTGTTGAGGTCCTTGAGCAGCAGCGGCACTCCGGCCAGGGCGCCCCGATTTTCAGTGCCCGCCGCGCGACGCTGGGCCAGCAAGGTGCGAGCGTAACCCTCATGCAGCATGTTCACTGCATTGACCTTGGGGTTGGCTTCGTTGTAGCGAGCCAGCGCCGCCGCCATCAGGTCCTCGGCACTCAGTTCGCCGCTGCGGATCGCCTGGCTCATCGCCCAGGCGTCCAGGCCCTGGTAGTCGCTGGCCGAAATCCCCGCCGCGCGGACGTTTGCATAGCGCCCCAGAAGCCCGACGCCAACAGCCACGGCACCGGCCTTGAGTACGCTGCGACGGGGCCAGCCGGCTTCAGGGGTTGTCGAAGGATTGAGCGGTGAGTGTTCGTGATTAGCCATGATAGTGATGACGCCCTGATTGATCATTATTAGTCGGATGTAACACCGGCCAGCATGGCCGCCAGGTAGTGCTCACCGTAGGGCGGCAACAGGCCCCACTCGCGGCGCGGGTCGTGGGCCGAAGCCTTGAACACCGTGCGCATGTGGCTGAATTCAAGAAATCCTTCGCGACCATGGTAATGGCCCATGCCCGACGCGCCGACACCGCCAAATGGCGCATCGTGCAGGGCGGCGTGCATCATCACGTCGTTGAGGGTGACCCCGCCGGACAGGGTGTGTTCCAGCACGTGGCGCTGCTCCTGCGCATCTTCGCCGAAGTAGTAAAGCGCCAGCGGACGTGGCCCTGCATTGATTTGCGCGATGACCTGATCGAGGTCGTCATACCCCAGCACGACCATGGCCGGACCAAAGATTTCCTCTTGCATGATCGAGCTCTCCGGGGCCGGATCAACCACCACCCGCAGCGGGCGACGGCGGTCCTGGGTGTCCACGGCCAGGGGTTCGGGCAGGCATTCGACGCGCGCACCGCGTGCCTGCGCGTCCTCGACCAGGCTCTCGACCCGCTGCAGATGTCGCTGATTGACCACTGCTACCACATCCGGGTTGCCCGCTACGGTTGGGTTGAGATCCCGATAGGCGCTGCGCAAGGCTTCAAGGAAGGATTCGAGGCGGGCCTTGGGTACGTGCACCAGGTCCGGATTGATGCAGATTTGTCCACCATTACTGGCCTTACCCGCGGCGATGCTGAAAGCGGCCTTGTTCAAGTCGGCGCTGGCAGAGACGATTACCGGCGACTTGCCACCCAGTTCCAGGGTCACCGGCACCAGGTTTTTCGCAGCATTGCCCATTACCTGCCGGCCAATCGCCGTGCTGCCGGTGAACACCAGGTGGTCGAAGGGCTGGCTGCTGAAGGCCTCGCCCAGCTCCGGCCCGCCGTTGAGCACTGCAACGACCAATGGATCAAGGTGTTCAGCGCACAGATCCGCCAACAGTCGAGCGGTGCGTGGCACCACCTCCGAGGGCTTAAGGATGGCCCGATTGCCGGCCGCCAGAGCCGATGCCAACGGGCTGAGCAAGGTATACAGCGGAGCATTCCACGTACCGAGGATGCCTACCGTGCCCTTGGGTTGGTACATGACCCAGGCGGTGGCGCCGAGCTGGTCATAAGGGCTGAACATCTGACGGGGTTCGTCCGGCATCCAGTCCTGCAGATGATCGCGGGCATGTTTAAGCGAGGCCAGTGCGCCCAGCACATCATTCATCAATGAGAAACCGGCAGGCCTCCCGCCGAAATCCTGGTCAATGGCCTGAGTCAATGCGGCGTGGTTATGGACCAGCAGGTCGATGACCTGCTGCAGGCGCTGGCGTCGGGTTTCGCCGCTGACTCTCCCGGCACTGGCGAAAGCACTCTTCTGTCGCGCCAGCAGGCTGGAAAGGTCTTCGACGCAAGACGTGGCTGAACTCATTGTTATCCCCTTGCAGGTCGGCTCATTGGTCGTTAAGCGCCCCATGCGCCTGGCGCCACCCTAGCCTTGCGGACATCTGCGCCGCCTCGTCCAATCGGACGAGCCCCTGAAATAGTGTTAGTCCGTTGAGACGATGTTGGGCATTTGCAAACGCCCAATACTGGCCATACGAAAACTCCACTCCATGAGGCCAGTCATGGCAATGCAAAGCATCAGCTTCGATCCCCAGGCATTCCGCGCCGCGCTCGGCACGTTCACCACCGGGGTCACAATCATCACTACCCAGACCGAAGACGGCTCTCCGGTTGGCATCACCGCCAACAGTTTCAACTCGGTGTCGCTTAACCCGCCGTTGGTACTCTGGAGCCTCTCCAAGCAGGCACGCAGTCTGCCGATCTTCAGCAGCGGCAAGCATTGGAATGTGCACGTGCTGTCCACGGAGCAGGAGACACTGTCGGGACGCTTTGCCACTCAGGGCGAGGACAAATTCGCCGAGATCGAACTCGACAATGGCATCAGCGAGGCACCGCTATTGCAAGATTGCACGGCGCGTTTCCAATGCCGCACGGCGTTCCAGTACGAAGGCGGTGACCATGTGATCTTTGTGGGTGAGGTACTCGCCTTCGATCACAGCGACCGGGCGCCGCTGGCGTTCCAAAGCGGCCAGTACGCCCTGGCAACGCGTAAGCCACGCAGCGAACTGCGACTGGCGACCACCCCGCCACCGCCCGAGTGCAGCTATACCGAGGACTTGCTCGGTTACCTGTTGGGACGTGGGCACTATCAAGTGCTGAACGTCTTGCGCAAGCTATTGAACAGTCAGCAGCTGGACGAACAGACGTTTTTTGTTCTTTCCATTCTGTGTATCCGCGACAACCTCACCCTTGAGGAAATCAACACCTTTGTGAACTACACAGGCCGCGAAGTCACCCTGGCCAGCATGCGTTTTCTCGAACGCCAGCGCCTGGTGGCGTTCGAGGGCTCGGCAGAGTCCTTGCGGTTTGTCCTCACGGCCCAGGGCCGCGAAGTTTCGCTGCATCAAGTCGCTTTGGCCAAGGCCGTGGAAGAAGACCTTGCCGTCAAGCTCGGCGCGGCCGACGCTCAAGCCTTGAAGGTGTTGCTCAAGCGCCTGATCGTCGTAAGCGACCCCGGCCTGCCGGATCTGTGGGCACCACGTTGACTGCCCGCGCAGGTTTGTTGCCACGGGCCAGGGTCGGCTGGGGCAGCCATGGCTTGCTGTTGCTGCTGGCGATGGTATTTGCCGACAATTTCGTCGGTCGACAAATACTGGCGGTCATGGTCGAACCGATCAAATCCGAATTTGCCGTCAGCGACACCGCCATCGGGTTGATCTCGGGATTGGCGTTCGCGGCAGTCTATGCACTGATGGGCCTGCCAGCGGGTCGCCTGGTGGACCGCATGCCACGTATACGGCTGCTGGCAATGTCCTGCTTGCTCTGGGCCTTGGCGACCATGGCTTGCGGCCTGGCCGGCAGCTTCCTGGCGCTGGCCTTCGCGCGCATGCTGGTTGCAGTCAGCGAGTCGCCGACAACTTCGGCCTCGCTGTCGTTGATCGCAGACCTGTACCCACCACAACGGCGTTCATTTGCCATCAGTTGCTTTACCGCCGCACCGACCTTCTCCTCGATCATCGGGTTAAGCATCGGTGCCTGGGTGGTGGAGCACTATGGCTGGCGCAGTGCGTTCATTGCCCTTGGGGTGCCGGCGCTGGCGTTCAGCGCTATCCTCGCGTTTTTCGTACGCGACCCTCAACGCGGTCGTTGGGATGTTACACAGTCCCACACCCCCCCCGCCCTGCTGGGCATGGGCGCTGAAGCGCGCAAGCTGTGGGCGCTGCCAGCGTATCGTTGCCTGATCCTCGCAGGTGGACTGACCACACTCAGTTCCTATGCCATTGGCATGTGGAACACCAGCTTCCTGGTGCGCTCACACGGCCTGTCCCTGCAACACGCTGGATTGCTGGCAGGAGTGATCTGCGGAATTTCGGCGGGAATCGGTGGTTTGTTCAGCGGCTGGTTGAGTGACCGCCTGTGCCGGCGCAATCCACACTGGCAAGTTTCGATCCCGATTTTCGGCCACTTGGCGGCCATCTGTGCGCTGGTTCCCTATTTGCTCTGGTCCGACTCCCTGCTGGTGCGCCTGGGTGATGTGCCGATTCCAACCGCCATGCTCTGGTGCGCGCTTTACGCATTCTTTGCCGTCTGGTGGGTCGCCCCGTCCTACAACCTTGTCACCCAACTGGTGCCACCCGGTCGACGGGGTAGCGCCATGGCTTTACAAACCATCGTCAGCACTTTGCTCGGCGTCGGTATCGGGCCACTGGCAACCGGCTTGATCAGCGACATGCTGCTTCCTCTGTTTGGCCACGAGTCATTGCGATATGCGCTGCTGTTGGTGAATCTGCCGGTCATCTGCTCGGTGGTATTGCTGATGCGGACCGCGAGCCATGCGTCAAGCACGGGTTATGGCCACGGGGGTTAAGCTGAGCTGTGCGAGCAATTCGTCCGAAGGCCCAGCAGAGGGCCTTGCCTGTCCTCACATCTCCACCTGAGTCCCCAGTTCGATCACCCTGTTGAGTGGCAATTTGAAGTACTTCAGATTGCTATTGGCGTTCTTCAGCAGAAACGCGAACAGACCCTCTCGCCAGCGTGCCATGCCCATGCGCTTCGTTGGGACCACCGTCTCACGGCTGAGGAAATAGGTCGTGCGCATCGGGCTGAAATCCAGCTCATTCAAATGACAAAGACTTAAGGCTGTAGGCACGTCCGGCTCTTCCATGAAGCCGAAGTGGAGGCTGACCCGGAAGAACCCGTCGCCATAGGCTTCAACTTCAAACCGCCGATCTGCACTCACTCGAGGACTGTCCTCGGACACTACGGTGAGCAATACCACTTGCTCGTGCAGCACCTGGTTATGCAGCAGATTGTGCAAGAGTGCATGGGGAACCGCATCGGCCCTGGCCGTCAGGAAAACCGCAGTCCCCTGCACACGATGCGGCGGCTGTGAACGGATACTGCTGATGAACAGCGGCAAAGGCAGCGCGGTCTCATCCAGCCGCTCGACGATGATTTTCCGCCCGCGCTTCCAAGTCGTCATCAAGATAAACAGACCAATACCGGCGATCACCGGGAACGCGCCGCCCTGGAAAATCTTGGGCGCGTTGGCAGCGAAGTACAGGCTGTCGACCAGCAGAAACCCGATCAGCATGGGTATCGCCAGCCACCGAGGCGTTTTCCAAAGGAGCAGCACGACAGCCGAGGACAAGATGGTGGTGATCAACATGGTGCCCGTCACCGCGACCCCATAGGCAGCGGCCAAGGCGCTGGACGACTCGAAACCGATCACCAACAGCACGACACCGACCATCAGCGCCCAGTTGACCGTGCCGATGTAAATCTGCCCCTGCTCTTGGCTGGAGGTGTGCTGAATGAACATGCGAGGGACATACCCTAACTGGATAGCCTGGCGCGTCAGGGAGAAAGCGCCGGAGATCACGGCTTGCGACGCAATGATGGTTGCCAGGGTGGAGAGCGCGACCATCGGCAACAGCGCCCAGCTTGGCGCGAGCAGATAGAACGGATTGCGTATCGCCTCCGGGTTCTCCAGGATCAGGGCACCCTGGCCAAAATAATTGAGCACCAGCCCCGGCAACACCAGGATGAACCAGGCGCGGGAAATCGGTTTGCGACCAAAGTGGCCCATGTCGGCATACAGCGCTTCAGCGCCAGTCAATGCCAGCACGACGGCGCCCAAAATCGCCACACCCATTCCCGGATGAACCACGAAGAACTGCACTGCCCAAACAGGGTTAAGCGCTTGCAGCACTTCGGGACGCTGCAAAATACCGTGGATCCCGAGCACGCCCAATACCACAAACCACAGCACCATAATCGGACCAAACAGGATGCCGATGCGGGCGGTGCCGTGTTTTTGTATCAGGAACAGCGCCACCAGCACGACCACTGACAGGGGCACCACCCAATGTTCTATGCCATCAAAAGCCAGCTGCAGCCCTTCAACCGCCGACAGCACCGAAATCGCCGGGGTAATCATGCTGTCCCCGTAAAAAAGTGCCGCCCCGAACAGGCCGAGCAGCACCAGTACCTTGCTCATGTGGGGATAAGGGCTGGCCGCGCGGCGGGCCAAAGCCGTCAATGCCATGATGCCGCCTTCGCCCTGGTTGTTGGCACGCAGGATGAACAGCACGTATTTGATCGAGACGACCCAGATCAGTGACCAAAAGATCAACGACAGGATCCCCAGCACGCCGTCGTGGTTTACCTGAACGCCGTAGTGGCCGGAAAACACTTCTTTAAGCGTGTAGAGGGGGCTGGTGCCAATGTCGCCATATACCACGCCGACAGCGGCGACGAGCATGCCCACTCCTGACGTTTTGGATGGGTAATTTTCGTTTGCAACGGTCACTGTCTCACTCAAGGGGCGCTTCTCTCAATCATCGGGGAGTACTGCACGCCTTCCTTGCGCAATGCCTCTGTTCCAGGCCTATCGGAAAAGAAAGGCCTGGGCGATTAAAAAATCGCCGCCAGTATCGTGTCCGGCAAAAACGCTGACTGTAAAAAAAACGTAAAAAAATTTCGTCAGCCACCGACTTTGCAGCGTCACCCCAATGATCGAAGGCGGACAGCATTTCTTCCTGACTGGCATTGCGCACCCATGGCGCGTCGCTTGGCCAGGTGGGATCAGGGTGCCCATCCCTGGGCGTGACCTTTTCTACTGCGGTACGGCTTGTTTGGATGAAGTTGTTCGACGGCTCGCAGAGTTCTGGATCAGGAACACCAGAATAGCGATGGCACCGATCAGACCGGGTACCGCAAAGATGAGAAAGCTTGCCTGTAACGGCAATGAAGAAGCATGCAATGCGCCCCCCAGCAATGGACCGATGATGGCGCCGGTCCGACCGATACCCATGGCCCAACCCAGCCCTGTAGACCGAATATGCGCTGGGTAGTACTGCACCGTGCAGGCGTTAGCCAGGATTTGCGTGCCAATGGTGCACGCCCCTGCAATGGCGATGAGCAAATACAGGACGGGTAAAGGTGCTTTCAGCGCCAGCAGGCTCAGGGCGATCGCCCCGCAAGTGAAAAAAGCGAACAACACCTTGGCGATGCCAATCCGGTCTCCCAGCCAGCCTCCGGCCACTGCACCGATGATCGCACCGCCGTTGAGCGCCAACAGAAACGCCAAGCTGGAATTCAGGCCATAACCGGCGGCAGTCATCAGTTTCGGCAGCCAGGAGCTCAACGCATATACCATCAGCAAGCAACAGAAAAACGCCAGCCACAGCATCAGGGTATTCAACTTGCGCCCGTCCTGGAACAGTTGCGCAATGGACACCGTCGTCCCTTTGGCGACCATCGGGTTCAACTGGTCACCGGCGGTGGGTGCATATGACGGCGTAGCGTGTGCCAGCAGCATTTGGGCCTCGACGGTCTGCCCGGTGCGCAGCAGGAAATCCATCGACTCCGGCAATTGCCGAATCAGAAACGGCAAGGCCAACAACGGAATCAGCGCCACATAGAACACCGCCTGCCAGCCCCATTGGGGAATCAGCACCATGCCCAGGCCCGCTGAGAGCATCCCCCCTAGCGAATAGCCACTGAACATGATCGCCACCAGGGTGCTGCGGGATTTCTTCGGTGCGTACTCGTTCATCAGCGCGACCACGTTGGGCATGACGCCGCCGATCCCCAGGCCAGCGATGAATCGGCACAAGGCGAAGGCCTCGGGGCTCCGGGCCAGACCGTTCAGGGCTGTGACTACGCTGAAGATGGCAACACACATCATGATGGTTTTACGTCGGCCTATGCGATCCGACAATGAACCGAAAAACAATGCCCCCAGCATCATGCCCACCAGCGCGCAACTGCCCAGCGCCCCGGCCTGCAACGAACTCAAGCCCCACTCGGCCATCAGTGAGGGCAACACGACCCCATAGATGACCAGGTCATAACCGTCGAAAATGATGATCAGTGCGCACCAGAACAGCACGCGGGCATGGAAGGCATTAAAACGCGCCCCGTCAATCAGGGCCGAGACATCAATCGTACGCATGGCATCGCTCTTCTTGTCATTGTTATAGAGCCGGAGGATCTGTCGCCCCCCGGAAATCGCGCGGTGTCCAATGGTGTTAAGCAGAGCATTGAGCACTGGACATGGGTTCGATGATGGGCAAACCCGCGCCCGTGATAAATGCAGCCAGGTGAATAGGCATTATTTCGAACGTGAATAAACCTCGGACGAAACAAAAGCCCCACTGATATCCAATGGACGCGCCCCTCTGGCACTTGTTAGGCTTTGGCCCTTGCAGCGGCCATTTCAGAGCGGTGCAGACCCCAAGGGTGGGCAAAGATTTACGGCCCTTATGAGCACGCAATCTGCACGAGACGTTATGGAATTACGTGAACTTGATCTCAATCTGCTGCTGGTATTCAACCAGTTGCTCATCGACCGCCGGGTATCAACGGCGGCCGATAGCCTTGAGTTGACCCAGCCCGCTGTGAGCAACGCGTTGAAGCGCTTGCGTGTCGCTTTGAATGACGAGCTGTTCGTTCGCACGTATCAGGGAATGAAGCCCACGCCCTACGCCCGGCAGTTGGCTGAGCCGGTGGCCATGGCCATCCAGACCTTGCGCGATGCGCTGAGCCGTCAGGACACCTTCGACCCGCGCAACTGCAATCGCCGATTTACCATGGCAATGACCGACATTGGCGAAATCTACTTCATGCCGCGGCTGATGGACGCCCTGGCTGAGCGCGCGCCGGGTTGCTCGATCAGTACCCTGCGCAACACCTCCAATACCCTGGCCGAAGGCTTGCAGAACGGTGCAATTGACCTCGCAGTCGGCTTGCTTCCGCACCTGCAAGCCGGATTTTTTCAGCAGCGCCTGTTTCACCATCGCTATGTCTGCGTATGCCGCAAGGACCACCCCGCGACCCGGGAGCCGCTGACGCTTGAGCGTTTCTGCAGTTATGGCCACGTTCGGGTCGTCGCGGCGAACACCGGTCACGGTGAAGTAGATACGTTCCTGGCGCGGGCCGGCATCGAGCGCAACATACGCCTGGAGGTTCCGCATTTCGTCGCCGTCGGCCACATACTTCAACGCACCGACTTGATGGCCACAGTGCCTGAACGATTTGCCAGCAGTTGCGAACAACCCTTCGGGCTCGCAGTTTTACCGACGCCAGTGGAACTGCCCAACATCGAAATAAACCTGTTCTGGCATGCGCGCTATAACAAGGATCCCGCCAATCGCTGGCTGCGCCAGCTGATGTTTGAGTTGTTTTCTGATTAGTGGCTGACAATCACCCGGCCGGTTATGGATGGCCGCGTTAAAAACGCAAAATCTCCAACGTAGCGCGCAGCCCCGTGGGCGTGCGGTTTTCCAACCGGACCTGC
This sequence comes from Pseudomonas sp. 65/3-MNA-CIBAN-0223, assembly GCF_040310425.1. Classification (NCBI taxonomy): domain Bacteria; kingdom Pseudomonadati; phylum Pseudomonadota; class Gammaproteobacteria; order Pseudomonadales; family Pseudomonadaceae; genus Pseudomonas; species Pseudomonas sp. 65/3-MNA-CIBAN-0223. The sequence goes on along the minus strand of NZ_JBEOPV010000001.1, from coordinate 284,523 downwards.
CCTCCCAGGCGATCGGCAATCGCCTGGACGATGTTCAGCCCCAGACCCGCGCCCTGATCATTGCCGCGGCTGTAGAAGCGTTCGAACAGCCTGTCGCGATCTTCCTCATTGATCCCCGGCCCCTCATCCTCAACAGACAATTGGTAGTGATCGCCCTGTTTACTCAGCCTGACAGTGATCAAACCGTGCTTAGGCGAAAAGTTGGCGGCATTGGTCACCAAATTGTTCAAGGCGATGTCGATGGCGGCGGGATCGACCCTGACGGGGCCGATGTCGTCGCTGACATCGAAGGCCAGTTCCAGCCCCTTGTTCAACAACCAGGGCGTCAACTGCACCAGGCTGGCACGCACGGTGGCCGCCAGATCAATGGCCGGTGATGGCGGTATCGCTGATTGCGGTTCAAGGCGGGCCATGGTCAGCAATTGGTTGACCAGTCGGGTGGTACGGTCCACGCCGGCGATCAAATGTTCCAGGGACTCACGGCGATCCTCTTCGCTCCCCGCCTCCATCAGGTTCTGTGCATGGACCCTGAGCACCGCTAACGGCGTACGCATCTCATGGGCCGCATCAGCGATAAAACGCCGCTCGCGCCCCATGACTTCCTGGATCTGCGCGAGCATGCGATTGAGCGCCGCTTGCATCGGTTCCAGCTCGCTGGGCAGCGGGGTCAGTTGCAGCGGCTCCAGCGAGCCGCTGTGCCGAGCCCGCAGCGTGGCCGCCATGTCGGCCAGGGGCTTGAGGCCCCAGCCAATGGCCATCCACACCATCGCTGCCAGAATCAGGCTGCCCAGCACATTGGGCAACAGGGTATGGCGCAGGATCCGGTCCACCAGGTCCGAACGCACATCGTCCCGTTCACCCACCCAGATCCGTAGATCCGTTTGTTTGTCCTCCAGCATGAAGGCGCGCCAGTGGCGGTTGTTCAGGTCCACCACATCACTAAAACCTGGGGTGACTGGCGGTGTGCCAAAAGACGGCGCACTGGCGGTGTGCACCAGTACCTGGCCCTGACGATTCCAGACCTGAAAGGCAATCTTGCTTTCATAGGGATGACCATCGACCTTGGGCACCGCCTCGCCCAAGGCCTTATTGAACGCCTGGTAGAGTTCGGCGTGTTCCTTGCTGGCCAGCGGCATGCGCATCACGCCCTGCAGCAGCCGGGCGTTCTGGGCTAGCTGGGCGTCGTAGACTTCGGCGATTTCGTGATTGCTGTCGTTCCAGTTGAACACGGTGATCACTGCCAGGCCGGCGAGCATCAGGCCGATGATCAGCGTCAGCGTGCGACGCCGGATGGAGGTCATCGACGTTCCTCCACCAGGTAACCAACTCCGCGAATGGTACGGATCAGGTCAGTGGAGAACTTTTTGCGCAGGTGATGAATGTGCACTTCCAGGGTGTTGCTTTCGGCCTCTTCGTTCCAGCCGTAGAGCAACTGCATCAGGTGATCGCGGGTCATGACCCGGCCCGGTGGCGACAGAAGTTCGTGGAGCAGTTGATACTCCTTGGGCGTCAGTGCCACCGGTTCACCCATATAGCTGACTTGCTGCGTGCCCGGATTGAGGCTGATGCCAGCGTGTTCGATGAGCATCTGCGCACGCCCGGCGCTGCGCCGCAGCAAGGCCCGCAGACGCGCCTTGAGTTCGGCCAGATCGAAGGGCTTGATCAGGTAATCGTCGGCCCCGGCATCCAGCCCGGCGATACGGTCTTCGGTGGCGTCCCGCGCCGTAAGAATCAACACCGGCAGGTTGGAGCCGCTGTCACGCAGGCGGCGCAGCACTTCCAGCCCGTCCATGCGTGGCAGGCCAAGGTCGAGCACCGCCAGGTCGAAGGATTCGCTGAGTAGCGCATGCAAGGCACTGCTACCGTCCTGCAACCAGTCCACGGTGTACCCTTCGCGGCCGAGGGCCTGATGAATGCCTTCACCCAGCGCCACGTCATCCTCAATCAGTAATAAGCGCACACGGACTCCTGTCAGTCTATTTTCTTGTTCACGTCCACCAGCAGCGCTTCGATCTCTTTGCGCCGTCCGGCGTCGGCCAGTTCCCGTCCTGGCCTTGGGGCAGCCTGCAGGGCTTTTTGCAGCGCACCCCGGGCTTCGCTGTAGCGTTTTTGACGGTAGAGGTGATCGCCCCAGAAGTACAGACTATCGATGCCGTCAGGGTTCAGTTGCAAGGCCTGCTTGAGCAACTGATCGGCCTTGTCAGCGTCACCGAAACCGATCGGCCAGCCTGGCACACGGTCGTAGAGTGCGCCGAGGCTGGTGTAGGCCGAGCCTTGCAAGGCTTTGGGGTCCAGGGCCAGGGCTTTCTCCAGATCGACTTTTGCATCCTTGACCTTGCTCAATGCTCCGAGCCCGCCCTGGGCACCGGCCCAACTGCTGGTGACGATTCCGGACCAGATCCAGGCTTCGGCCACGGACTGGCGGTCGTGCGTGAACGCCGACGCCTGGCCGGCCAGCTTTTCAAAAGCGGCGGTACGTTGATCGGCGGGCATTTCATATTGAATGTGTGCCCAGCTTTGCTGGATGCCACTGAGACGTTGTTGATCGGCGGCATCAAGCGCCCAGGCGTTTGCGCTCAAGGCGCCCATCAGCAGGCAGGCGAAGATTTTTTTCATGGCTTGAGGTTCTCGTTATCAGGCTTCTGACTCAGACGACGGATCAGTGGCAGCTGCTTGCGCAGGCCGCGATCCACCAGGTTGGGCAACAGGCTGTTCAGGCCCACGAAGAAGCGTTCCGGCCAGCCCAGGTACAGGTCACGGTGGTCACCGGCAATGGCGTGCATCACCGCCGAGGCAACTTTTTGCGGATCATCGACGTTGGATTTGAGGGCATCATTCAACGCCTGCGCTGCCGCGCTGTTCATGCTGGTGCGGGTGGCTCGTGGTGCGACGTACAACACCCCGACCCGGGTGTCGGCGAGCTCACGACGCAGGGCTTCGGAAAACCCCCGCAGGGCAAACTTGGTGGCGCAATAGCTGGCGTAGCCGGGGTAACCGATCGAGCCATAGGTCGAGCCGACGTTCACCACCATGGCGCTTTCAGCCTGCTTGAGCAGCGGCAGCAGCAACCTGGTGAGGCAGATCGGCGCGCTGACGTTCACCGCCAGCATGGCATTGATGTCGCTGTCATCGAGCTGTTCAAGCATGGCGAAGTGATTGATCCCGGCGGCGTTGATCAGCAGGTTCAGACCCCCGATGCCTTCGGCGGCGGCCAGTACTTTACGGCGGTCGGTGAGGAACGTCAGGTCGGCGCCGACCCAGGACAACTGCTGTGGGTAGCGTTCCAGTAAAGGCACCAGCGGTTCCCGGTGCCGAGCCACGGCCAATACCCTGGCGCCACTGGCGCACAGGGCCGTGGCGATTGCCAGGCCGATGCCGCCACTGGCGCCGGTCAGCACCACGCGGGCTTCAGACAGGCGCATGGGGGGTCTCCCCGTCGCGCGGCAAGCCGCGGAACATATCGGTGTACAGCGCGTACACCACTTTGGAGGCATGAATCACGGCAGCCTGGTCAGACGGATCATCAAGGGTGTTCATCAAGCGGCGATAGGTCTGCATGTGCTCGATATCCAGCGAGCCATGGGAGCTGAGGTAACTGAACGCGCTTTGCGGCAAGTCCAGGCGTTCGCGGATGCTCTCGGCGGCGTGGGTGGCCAGGGCGATACTGGTGCCTTCCAGCACATTGACCATGCCAAACAGGCCCACCGGATTGCCCCGGGCAATCAGGTCGTAGAGGTAGCTGACCATCAATTCGATCGGCAAGGAGGGACGACCGTCGCGCACCGCCGCCTTGTCGCCACCGCAGGCTTCGATATCGTTGAGGATCCACTGTTCGTGGCCGTATTCGTCTTCGATGTACTCGCACACTGCTTTGCGCAGCCATTCCAGACGCGACGGCAGGCGTGCACCGCAGGCCATCATCAACGGCACGGTATGGCGCACGTGGTAATAGGCTTGCGCCAGGAAGGCCCGGTAGCTCTCCAGGCTGACCTTGCCCTCCAGAGCATCGCGAATGACCGGCAGGTTGAACAGCGCGTGGCGTTCGTGTTGAGTGGCTTCTTGCAGGTTGTCGAAAAAACTCATGACGCAGATTCCTCTGAAAAAAAAGCGTTAGTCAGTTGCGCGCGGTACTGCTCGACGATGGCGTCCCGGCGTGGTCGGCCATTGGCAGTCAGCAAGCCGTTGGCGGAGGTGAACGGTTGAGCGAGACGGGTCCAGTGGTGAACCTGGGCGTAATTGGGCAAGGCCGCGTTGGCCTGAGCCACGGCGGCGGCCAACTCTGCGTCTGTGCAATCGAGGCGATGAGGCCAAAGCAGCGCGTGATTGCCCGGCATGGCCTCGCCGTAGACAAAGGCCTGGGCGATATCTCGGCGTTGAGTCAGTTCGGACTCGACCCATTCGGGGTTCACATTGCGGCCATAACTGGTGACGAACTGGTGTTTCTTGCGTCCCTTGAGGTACAGAAAGCCCTCGGCGTCGAATTCACCGAGATCGCCGCTGGGCCACCACTCATCGCAGTGCTCAGCCTGGCCGAGGTAACCCAGCAGGGTCGAGCCCTTGATCAGCACTTCGCCGTCGTCGGCCAGACGGATCTCCACGTGGGGCAGAGGCCGCCCGACGCTGCCGGCGCGACGTGCCTCTGGCCGGTTCAGGCACACCACCGACGCGCACTCCGACAGCCCGTAGCCTTCATAAACCGGCAGACCGGCCCGTCGCGCCCGGTGCAGCAAATCTTCACTCACCCGGGCGCCGCCCACTGCGGCAAAACGCAACGAGTAGGGGCTGAAGGCTTTTTGCTCGGCGGCGCTGACCAATAACAACAGCAACTGCGGCACCAGAATCACACTCTCGGGCGCACGGGTGGCCAGGCAACCGAGCAGTCGCGGCACATCCACACCGCTGGCCCCCTCGATACCGAGGGTTTTCTGGCTGGGCAGGCTCAGCTTCGCGCCGGCGTACAGCGCCGCATAGCAGCCGATGTTTTCCAACAGGATCGCCAGTGGCAAAAGCGCAAGGTGATGCTGTGGATCAGTGGGCTTGCTTGCCTGATCGAGTTCGCGGGCGACCCGAAGGATACTTTCGGCACTCAGGCACACGCCTTTGGGAGTGCCGGTGGTGCCCGAGGTGAAGGTCAGTTTGGCGGTGCCCTCGGGCATTCGGTTCGGGCCGTTGAACGTGCGCCGCCAGAATTCACCGTTCTTTTCGTAGCCGCCCGTTTGCAGTTCCGCTTCCAGAGCCGGCTCGGCAATCACCAGGGCAGCCTGGCTTTGCTTGAGACAATGTTTACGTTGAGCTGGCGTGAAGAAAGGGGGCAACGCCAGGCAGGTCAAGCCTTCGAACAGCACGGCCAGGTCCCACAGCATGGCGTCGACACCATTGTCCAGGGCCAGTGCAACAACCTGGACGTTTTCATCCCGTAGACGCTGCTGGCGGTACATCACTTCCGCGTAGAGCGTCGCGTAGTCCAGCTTCAGGTGATCCCCCCAAATAGCGATGGCATTGGTCTTGCGTTCGGCATGGGAGCGCAGGGTCTGTTTGAAACGCTCGATTTCAGGCGACATGGCTGGATTCCTCGATGGACGCTGGCAACCCCAATCGGCTGAACATCCCTATGTTGCGCAAATGAATGAAGCCGGCGCGGATGTTGCCAACGTGCACCCAGGGTTTGCTCTCGTAGTAGCTGCCCCAGCTGTGGCGGTCCTCGCCCAAACGCGCGGGATCGGCGGCGCAAAGGGTCACGGGCTTCAAGCCCAGACGGTGAAAGCTGTTCACCAGGCCGATGTTGCCGGTGAACGCCACCCATTCCAGGCCGCCCATGGCCAGCAGATAGGTAATGGCGATGATGCTCATGCGTGCACTGCCAGTGTCGCTGGCGGCCAGGTTGCCCACTTCAACGATGCCCCTGCGGGCGACTTCACAGTCGGCAGCGGCACTGATCAGCGGGTCGACCGGCTCGTCCAGGTAGCGTTCCAGAAACAGCGGTTCACGGCTCGCCAGGCGCACGCCGGCCACTGCACACAGTTCACCTGAGGCGTTGTTCATGCCGAACAGCTCCGGCATGAAGTGACGGATGTCCGCGCCGTGGGCCCTGCGGAAGCGTTTCTGGATAAAGGCTTCCAGGACGGGGCGCAGGGGCTCGTCCGGCAGAGCGCGGGCCAGACTCAGCTGCGGGGTTTCGGCTTGGCCGAAATGCAGGGGCAGAGCGATGTTCCAGTCAATATCGGGCATTGGAAGACGCCTCCCGGGAAAGTGTGGGAGAAGTATCCGAGGCATTTCTTAACGGAGTCTGAAGGTGGCCAAAAGATCGGCAGGGGCAGTCTTCAGATTGCCTTAAGACTGGATAGGCAGGCTGGCGTCATTCGGTTCGCTTACCGAACGAAACCGGACCGCGCAAATGATTGTGCAGCCACACCAACGTCCAAGAGGCCTGTTATGACTCGCGATTTACTCGCTCACAACCGCTACGCAAAACTCTCGATCACCTTGCACTGGCTGATGCTCGGGCTGTTTGTCGGGGTCTATGCCTGTATCGAGATCAGGGGCTGGCTGCCGCGCCAGCACCCGTTGAAAGGACCACTACTGGGTACCCATGCGCTTTTTGGACTGGCGATTTTTACCTTGGTGTGGGTGCGCTTACTCGGTCGTTTACAAAAACGCCCGCCCATCACGCCTCGCCCCCCTGCCTGGCAGACTGCGCTGGCCCACCTCACCCACCTGGCGCTCTATGTGCTGATGATCGTCACGCCCCTGCTCGCCTGGCTGATGCTCAGTGCCGCCGGTAAACCGATACCGTACTTTGCTTTTACCCTGCCCTCGCCTATCGCACTCGATCCGGATTTGGCGAAGCAATTCAAAGAATGGCATGAATGGCTGGGTAACGCCGGGTACTGGCTGATTGGTGTGCACGCCTGCGCCGGGATTTTCCACCATTACTGGATGCGCGATAACACCCTGACCCGGATCCTGCCCAAGCGCTTTGTGCGCTAGTGTCTGACGGCAATCATTCCAACCTTCAGCACTACTGAACCGCTGACCTGGTCCAGCCAGGGCAACAGCTTGACTCCGCTTGGCCTGTCAGGTGCAGAAATCGAGGGCGCCTGGCCTTCATCGCCCTGGTGCACGACAACGGACAATTGATTGAGGTGGGCGTCAGTCGTTATGCGGCCACGGGTGAACAGCAATGTGAATGCGCCATTACGGTCGCCGATGAATGGAATCACCTGGGACTGGGTACACTGCTGATGGAACATTTGATCAAGGCGGCGCGCCACAACGGTTACCGGCAGATGTATTCGGTCGATTCCGCCAGCAACGCGCCCATGCGTGACCTCGCCAGATCGCTTGGGTTTGAAACTTACACTGACCCTGATGACCGCCACCAGGTCATTCATCGTCTGCAACTGTGAACCGTCGCCCCGCGATCTTTCGGCCAGCGGTTGATCAAGATTGATGGGTTATGTGAAGGGCGACTTGATCTCTATCAGCTTGCGTAGAGGCCTCATTCAGAGCAACCAGATCCCAGCCCACATTGCCAGTGTGAGCAGGACCTGACCCGGAATTACGTAAAGGGCGAACCGGCTTCCACCACTGACCCACGCCACCGCGCATTTGCTCAGCGAATTACTGCTGATGGCGATCAGTACAGGCACGGCAATGGCGTCGAATGGCAACTGACCCGATTTGGCCAGGGAGGCAATCGACGCCGTCGAAGCATGGGCATCGGCGAAACCGGTGAAGGTCGCCGTCACCATCACCCCCGCTTCCCCGTAGTACCTGAGCATCACCGAGGACAGGAAAGTGATGCCGGTCACGGTCAGGGTCACCACCAGCGCCAGCTTGAGATTGAACGCACCGCCGACCTTGATCGGCTGGCTGGCGTTCGTCGCAGTTTTCGGAAACATCAGGCACAGGCCATACAGGGCGGTAGCAAGCGCGCCGCATACCAGTGGACCGAAAACCGGCCGCAGCAGACCGGTGTCGACCGCACCCAGGATCAGGCCCGCTTGAACGAAGGTCGCGAGGTTGGACCAGATCGCGGCGGCGCTCAGGAGCTTGACGTTGACCGGCTCCCCGGCGGCGATATGGCCCATCGCGGCGATTGTCACAGTACTGGACGCAAATCCGGAGGCAATGGCGCTGATCGCATAGCCATAGCGGGTGCCCAAGGCACGAACCGCGACATGCCCCACTGCCCCAACCACCATCAGCAGGACGGTCAGGGTACAAATGGTACGCAGGTTGATCGCCCCATACGGACCGATATAGCGATCAGGCGCCAGCGGCAGCACCACCAGGGCGGCCGTCAGCAGGACCAGTGCGTCGCGCATTTCGCCATCGGTTAACTGGCTGCGGGCGAAGTGGTGCAACTTCTCGCGGTACGCCAGCAATCCGGCCATCACCACCGCCATGGTCACCGCCAGTTGTGGCTGACTGCTGCAGAGGGCCCCCAGTACCAAGACGGTGAGCAAGGCCACTTCACTGGTCACCCCAGGGTCGTAGCTTAAGCTGCGCCAGTAGGCGACCGTCACCAGCCCCCCAAGGGTGATCGCCAGGGCCGCGACCAGCAGGCCGCCAGCCACCTGCATCGCCCCATAGCCCAGCAGCGCGGTAATCGCGAAAGTGCGCAACCCGGCGCAGGCACGGCTTTGCCCCTCGCCTTTGTGCCGCTCGCGCTCAAGACCGATGAGCAGGCCAATTCCAAGCGCAGCGGCGGCTCCCGTGAGGCCCGGGCTCTCGATCATGAGGCGCTCATTCGCCTGGGCAAAGCACGTTCGATCCTCACGGTGTGATCGCCACTTTCATCACCCCGTCCCGCTGGTGGGCAAACAGGTCATAGGCGGCTTCAATATCATCGAGTTTGTAGCGGTGCGTCACCAGGGGTGACAGATCCACGCCCCCGCTGTTGACCACCGCCATCAGGCGACGCATGCGCTCCTTGCCGCCGGGGCACAGGGTGGTGACGATGCTGTAGTCCCCCAATCCTGCGGCGAAGGCATCCAGCGGAATGCGCAGATCGCTTGAATAAACCCCCAGGCTGGACAAGCGACCGCCGGGACGCAGCACCCGCAGGGCAGATTCGAAAGTCCCTTGGGTGCCCAATGCCTCGATGGACACATCGACACCTCGGCCATCGGTCAGGGCCATGATCTGATCCACCACGTTGCCGTCCTTGAAATTGACCACATGGGTCGCGCCCAGCTGCCGCGCGACGCTCATGCGTTCGGGTACGGCGTCAACGCCTATGATCGTGGTCGCGCCCTTGAGGCGGGCGCCAGCCACCGCGCACAGGCCGATCGGCCCGAGGGCAAACACGACAACGGTATCGCCAATGCTCACTTCACCGCGCTCGGCCCCGGAAAATCCGGTGGACATGATGTCCGGGCACATGAGTACCTGCTCATCGCTGAGGCCGTCGGGAATGGGACACAAATTGGCGATTGCGTCCGGCACCAGCAGGTACTCGGCCTGGCAGCCGTCAATGATGTTGCCGAATTTCCAGCCGCCTGTGGCGCGAAACCCGTGGCGGGTATCCGGGCCGTCCTGGGAAGCGCAGCCGCACAGGCAGGCGTAACTTTGGCCGCTGGGGGTGATGGCTCCGGCAATGACCCGTTGCCCTTCGACGAAGCCGCGCACCTGAGAGCCCAGTCGTTCAATCACACCAACCGGTTCGTGCCCCACGGTCAGCCCTTTGGCCACTGGGTATTCACCGCGCAGGATGTGTACGTCGGTGCCGCAAATGGTCGTGGTGGTGATACGGATCAGCGCATCCAGTGGGCCCACCTCGGGAATGGGTTTGTCCTCCAGCACGATCCGGTTTTTCTCAACGAAAACTGCTGCTTTCATGGTCGCCATGCTGATTGCTCCTTTGTCCGTGTGCGCCAAAGTTCAGCACAGCCAGCAGATTGCACCGCAATGACCGATGAAAGGTTGATAACGATCAACAGTTACTGGCTTTGACGACCGCATGCTTGACAACATTTATGCTCATGACCTCTCGCCCATCAGTTCGGACGAGTTTGGCTTCAGCAAACGGGTCATAGATCTTTGCGGGAGCTGCGGATACGCTGTAGTCCTTCCTGATGACTGCCCCAGATTGCCAGAACAATGACCCGCGAATCACTTTCAAGCCGTGAGGTATGCCAGATCCTGAGAGACCTGGCCCTGGGTACGCGGTCTATCCAACGAATCAGCCGTCAGGCCTCTCCGGGAATTGACTCGGGCCAGATCCGTGTTGAAGTCGATGGCTGGGTGCTCAACCTGTGCCAGGACCAGGGCACCCTCACCCGCTGTGAATCCTGCATCGCTGCGGATGGCCGCTCGGCCACGTTTGCCGACTGGCATCGTTATGGGACTGATCCCGTGGAGCTGCTGAGTACCTGGGAGCGTGCGCAAGTCGAGGGGCTGTTGGCCGACCCGCAAAGCGTCGAGGCACGTGCGATATGATGAGAGGTGCGGACGCAGGCAATCATCCAGCAGGACGTCAGCGCCTGCCAGTCCCAGGCTGGCAGCACAACGAGCTCGAGCACGACGCCGCAATCAGGTGGGCGTGTACGCGGAGCCGCGACTGGCGCCGTTGCCGGAGCTGCGGTTGCCGGCGCGCGGGGTCGTCAGCACGATGAGTTCTATGATCGGGTGGACGACGACGTCAAACAGCAATACCGCCAGAACCAGGCCAAGGATGCAGCGGTGGCTGGCGCAGTGGTGGGCGGGTCCCGCCAGCGCCAGGATCGTCGCCAGGACCGCCGCAGCGCAGAGCAGAATACGACGGCGGTGTCATCCGCCTACAGCAGTTGCATGCAGCAGCGTGGTTATCAGGTAACGCCATAAGGATTCTCGCGGACACACCTTGGCCAAGGCGAACGCAGCCGCAACCCCGGCCGCGTCGCCTATGGATCAATGCGGTGGTTGTAGACGTTGGCCAGGAACGACAGGTGCGACTCCGGGTACACCGGCGGCGGGCTGGTTTCGGCTTTGCGGCAACCCTGCGGGACCGGCACCCGTGGGCGACCGAATGGCGCCACTCCATGGCTGCCTCTGGTCACCGCAGCCTTCAGGGCTGACGGCTGCTGACGGCCTCTGCGCCCTGCTGGAACATGGCGTCGAAACGCGGTTTGTTGGCCGCGTAATATGCCGCTACCACCTTGTCGGACGAACTCTGCCGAGCCTCCATCATCAGCGCCTCCAGGTCCGCCTTGGGCACCGAATAGTGGGCGAAGAAATACGCCACTTCGGGGTACTGCTCGCTAAAGCCCTTGCGCGCCACAGCGTGGATTTGCTCGGCGCCGCCAAAGATCTGCTTCGGATCATCCAGGTAGCGCAACGGCCACTTGGAGAACATCCAGTGCGGGCTCCAGGCATTGACCAGCGACCATTTATCGCGCTTCAGATTGCGATCCAGCTCATTGAGCATCCCGGTCTCAGAGGACGCCACCAGCTTGTAGCCCTCAAGTTTGTACTCATCGATGGCCTTGACCGTCAGCTTGTACTGGCCGTTACCCACTTCCGAGGTGAGGATCTTGCCTTCCAGCCTGGCCCGGACCTCAGGCTTGTTCAGGTCTTCGACGCTGGCCACCTCGCTCAACGGCACCGAACTCGGCACCGCCATGCCGATACGCCCCTCATACAGCACCCCAAGGTCTTCGAGCCGGTCTTTGTACTTGTCATAGAACGCCTTGTGCGTGCTCGGCAGCCAGACCATCGGGATCAGGTCGATGTTGCCGTTGGCCAGCGCCTGGAACTGGATGCCGATGTCGGCCATCACCAGTTTCACCGGTTGCTTGAGGCGGTCTTGCAAGGCTGTGGTCGCCAGCTTGACGGTGATCTCGGTATCGGACCAGTTGACCCAGCCAATGCGCACCGGCGCCTGGTCGGCTGCCTGGGCCAACGAAGTACTGGCGGCGAGCACAAGACTGAGCAGAGCCGCGTAGCGGGTTTTTCTGTCGGGTGAGTGAGCGTTCATCAGGCGTCTTCCTACTGAGAGGTGAAAGGCAGCTTGTCTTGGTGTGAACGGCCTTGCGGTCGTGAATGGCGCGGCCCCGTGTTACCCGGGCCACGGGAATCTTCCTCTGCGCCATGCGAGCTAGATCTTATCGACGGGTTTTGCCTTGCGCAAGCAAAATGTACACCTATGTATTCCTGCATTGACACCGGTGTACATTTATCCTAATTTCCAGCCAAAGAGCCCTGATGAAGCCCACCCCGGAGCGCGTCCCGATGTCCAGCGATCCCTTGCTGCAACCTTACAGAATCAAGAATCTGGTCCTGCGTAACCGGATCATGACCACTTCCCATGAACCGGCTTACCCGGTCGATGGCATGCCCAAGGATCTCTATCGCGCCTATCACGTGGAACGCGCCAGGGCCGGTGTGGCACTGACCATGACCGCCGGCTCCGCCGCCGTCTCCCGGGACAGCCCGCCCGTGTTCAACAATGTGCTGGCCTACAAGGACGAAGTGGTTGGCTGGTTGAAAGACCTGACCGATGAATGCCATGAGCACGGCGCAGCGGTGATGATCCAGCTAACCCACCTGGGCCGTCGCACCCGTTGGGACAAGGCCGACTGGTTGCCGGTGGTATCACCGTCGCACCGCCGCGAGGCGTCACACCGCTCCTTCCCGAAGAAAATGGAAGAATGGGATATCGAGCGCATCATCAAGGATTACGTGGACGCGGCCGAGCGCATGAAGGCCGCTGGCCTGGATGGCCTTGAGCTTCAGGCCTATGGGCATCTCATGGACCAGTTCTGGTCGCCCTTGACCAATGACCTCGATGGGCCGTACGGCGGTTCGCTGGAAAACCGCATGCGCTTCACCTTCGACATCCTGCGCGGCATTCGCCAGCGGGTGGGTGAAGATTTCCTCCTGGGCGTGCGCTACACCGGTGACGAAGAGCTGCCCGGCGGCTTCAATGCCAGCGAAGGCATGCAGGTGTCGCACATGCTCAAGGACAGCGGACTGGTGGACTTTCTCAACGTCGTGCGTGGCCACATCGACACCGATGCCGGCCTTACCGACGTCATTCCTATTCAGGGCATGCGCAACTCGCCGCACCTCGACTTCGCCGGAGAAATCCGCTCGTCGACCGGCTTCCCAACTTTCCATGCGGCGAAAATTCCCGATGTGGCCACGGCGCGCTATGCGATTGCCTCGGGCAAGGTGGACATGGTGGGCATGACCCGGGCGCACATGACCGACCCGCACATCGTGCGCAAGATCATCGAGAAGCGCGAAGAAGACATCCGCCCGTGCGTGGGGGCCAACTACTGCCTGGACCGCATCTATCAGGGGGGCGCCGCCTATTGCATCCACAACGCGGCGACCGGTCGCGAGACCACCATGCCCCACGACATTCCCAAGGCAGCGGTCAAGCGCCGGGTGGTCGTGGTGGGTAGCGGCCCGGCGGGGCTGGAGGCGGCGCGAGTAGCAGGGGAACGAGGCCATGACGTGACCGTGCTGGAAGCGGCGGACCAGCCTGGCGGGCAGATACGCCTGACGGCCCTGAGCGAGCGCCGGCGCGAAATGATCAGCATCATCGACTGGCGCATGGCGCAGTGCGAACGCCTGGGGGTCAAATTTCATTTCAACACCTGGGCCGAGGCCGACACCGTGCAAGCCTTCGAGCCAGACGTGGTCATCGTCGCCACCGGGGGCCTGCCGCACACCGAAGTCCTGCGCGAGGGCAACGAACTGGTGGTCTCGACCTGGGACATCATCTCCGGTGACATCAAGCCCGGGCGCAATGTACTGATTTTCGACGATGCCGGGGATCACGCCGCACTGCAAGCCGCCGAAGTCATCGCCAGGAGCGGCGCAACCCTTGAAATCGTCACGCCCGACCGCTCATTTGCCCCCGAAGTCATGGCCATGAACCTGGTGCCTTACATGCGCAGCCTGCAGGATCTGGACGTCACCTTTACCGTGACCTACCGGGTTGAGAAGGTGCACAAGCGCGATGGGACGCTGGTGGCGATTTTTGGCAGTGATTACGGACAGGTGCACAAGCAGCGAGTCGTCGATCAGGTGGTAATCAACCACGGCACCCTGCCCCTGGATGACCTGTACTTCGAGCTGCGCCCGCTCTCCAGCAATGGCGGAGCAGTCGAGCAGCATGACCTCATCGCCGGTAATGCGCAGCACCTCGTCACCCACCCCGAGGGGCGCTTCCAGTTGTTCCGCATTGGCGACGCAGTCTCGGCACGCAATACCCATGCGGCCATCTATGACGCACTGCGGCTGGTAAAGGACATCTGAAAACGGAGGCCTGCGCGCAGGCTTTTGCCGCTTCTACATGCCCCGGCGTGCGACCTGCGCGCCGGCTTCCACCGCCCGCCCCACCAGCGACTCGAACTCATCATCGACCATCGACTGCAGGGCTGCCGCTGTCACGCCCCGGTACGCCAGCAACGAATCGATCAGCTGTTGCGGATCGTGCCGGACCAACATTTGCCCGCCACCCACGACAACGCCTTGAGCAGCTCGTTGCGCGATATCCGGAGGAATGCCTGCAGCCACTGCTTGCCGTGTCAGCGCCAGTTGCAGCATGGCCGGGAGTGCCGGGCCGGTTCCCGACAACGCACTGAGATAATCGACACAGGCTTCATCAGGCACTGCGTCTGCGCTGCCTACGCATTCGAAAAGACCTTGAATCCACAAGGCTTCCTGTTCATCCAGGCTGACGTTGCTGCACCAGGGCGTGAACGACTGCCGAATTTCCACCGCCGCATTGGGCATCGCCCGCACCACGACTTGCGCCCCGGTCGCCAGACTGATGGCTTGCGCCGACACGCCCGCCATCAGCGAGATCACCTGCTTGCCCCGAGCGTTGATGCGCAGTTCCCGAAACTGCTCCGGGCGAATCGACAGCACGACGATATCGCTCTCATCCACCAGGTGCTGATTGTCAGCGAGCAGCCGTACGCCTGGTTCAAACGCAGTCACGCCCGAGCGATTGGAGATCAACAGATGCTGCGGCGCGATGAACTGACTGTCGAGCAGCGCCTCGGCCAGGGCTCGCCCCAGCCAGCCGGTACCGCCGATGATTCCCACGGTCTTACTCGTCATCGATCGGGGTTCCCTCGAAGGTTTCAGCCAGGGGCACAAACACGCCGGGTTCTGTTTGCGCGTAGCCAAAGGTCCCGTAGAAACGGTCAAGCTCACGCCGCTTGGGCGCCTTGCCGGTAAACACGCTGACGTACTGTGGAATGCGTCTGAAGCGCACCACGATATCTTCGGTAGTCTTCATAGAGATGTAGCCGATCTGCGTGAGGTAGATCGTCCTGGCGCGTACATCGGCCCCTTCGTTGTCGTAGCCAAATCGGCGGAACATCGCCGCCAGTGCGCCGATGCGCGCCTCATCGGCCAAGGCGATTTCGCCAGACACTCCATCCGACTGCAGCGCCCAGCTGCGCACCGCGAACTCGAATTGTGAGTCGAACAGCTCCGGGTTCAGCCAGCACTTGAAAACGTTGAGAATCGCCTCGGAAATACTCTCTGCGTAACTTTCGCACTGGCTGAGCATGCCGCCGGTGTTCTTGTCCCGCCAACGGGCGAGCAGCGCCGCTAGCAGTTGTTCGCGGTCCTCGTAGAACCAATAGAAGCTGGTGCGGGACAAATTCAGGCGCTTGGCCAGCGGCATCACCCGCACGGCGTCCACCCCCGACTCCTTCAGCGCGTCATAGGCGGCATCCAGCCAGACATCAACCGAGCCCCGCCAGCCCGCGTCCTGCGCCTTGGTCTTCGCTCGTCCTGCCTGGGACATTGGGGTGCACCTTTTACTGAAAATTCCTGATCACTGTACACCCGCAGATTCATGGCGTACACGCGATGTACATGAGCGTACATTTTAAAGACGCTCTGCACGCAGCTCTTGAAGTTATCAGAACGAGACAAACCGCCAAACGTGGGTCAGGCGGCTAAAAACAAAAGCCCGCTTTCGCGGGCTAATGTGGGTGTGTGCTGCAACTTAAGCGGTTGCACGCAAATCAGGCGCGCACCGGAATTACTTGGCCAGCCACGACTCGACTTTTTCGGAGCCGTACTTGGCTTTCCATTCTTTCAGGGTCTTGTGGTTGCCACCTTTGGTTTCCACAACTTCACCCGATTCCGGGTTTTTGTAGACTTTGACCTGACGCGGCTTGCGCGTGCCGGTTTTGGCTTCGGCAGCAGGTGCACGGCGACCGGCTTGTGGGTCGAGCAGGTTGACGATGTCTTTCAAGCTGTAACCATACTTGGCAAGGAGCGCGCGCAGTTTGGTTTCGAATTCAATTTCCTGCTTAAGGCCAGCATCACCTTTCAATGCTTCCAGCGCCTGGAGTTGTTCTGCCAGGTGTTTTTCCAGTTGGCGAAATTCTGCGAGTTTGGACATGGGAGATCTCTACGTGATGAGTTCCCTAACATTACACCAAAAAATAGAGTTTGAATTAGTTACAGATGACTTAGTTGTCATTTAACGAAAATTTGAATCCCCCGGACACTCCGCGGTCATCTATCGTGAGAGCACGGAGACGACAAAGCAGCGGAGGAATTTATGAGCCTTGCAATGACAATCTTCAGCATGATCGCCTCCTGGATGGCGATAGCAATCGCCATGTTGTGGGGAATGTTGCGGATTGCGCGCCGACATCAAGCGACAGGGAGCTGCACCCATGAACCCCACCACCCCGGACGGCCGCTACTTTGTCGTCAAAGGTCAGCTGTGGCGATGTTCAGACCCGTCGCTGGCCGCTGACAAGCGCCAACTTCTGGTCAATCAGTTGATGAACGCGCGACGCCAGGTCAAGGCTGCCAAGGCCAGCGGCGATCTCGAACAGTTGCAGTCCGCCCGGGCGGAAGTCAACTCGGCCAAAGTTGCACTCGGGGAACGTGGGCCGGTCTGGTGGAACGACGGCAGCCCCGACTACAACCGATTCAAAGTTGCCAACACACCCTATGCCCAATGGTACTTGGCAGGCAGTTTCTAGATAACGCTGTTAAACTCCGGCTCATATCGTCGATGCAGGCTTTGTGTTTGAAGCCGCAAAAGCAGTACCTGAGGATCCAGGCACTTCGAGCCACACGTGAATGTGCTCAGGACGGTACGCTCAGTGCGACGTTTTTCCAGACCGAACCTGCTTCGATGATGGCAACTTACAAGGGTGAGCAGTCATTGATGCTCGTCGAGCAATCGGCCAGCGGGGCACGTTACCAGGGGCGCAACGAGAGCTTCTGGGAGCATCAGGGCGAGGCACGGGTGACCTGGGGTTACGGAGCGAAGGAAATGACCTGTAAAAAACACAATTGAATGAATCAAGCCCCGCATGGCTGCAGGGCTTGATCAGGCTCAAACGGCATCAGGATTTACGCCCGCCGCCGCCATGACTGGCTTCTCCTCCTTTCTTGCCTGCTTCAGAGGCTTTTTGCCGATCGTCGGCGAAGTTTCCGCCACGACCACTGCCTTGGCCGCCGCCGGTCGACTTACCGGCCTCACCGGACTGGCGTCCGCCCGAAGCCTGGCCGCCTTTCTTGCCGGCTTCCGAGGCTTTTTCCCGGTCATTTGCGAAGTTGCCGGGTTTATCACTTCCGCTGTTAGCCATCTCTGCATACCTCTTATTGTGGGTTACGAGCGCCAGGGCTCGTATAGTTCCGAGGACAGGGGGATTCGAAAGTTTGAATAAATATGCCTGCTTCACGACGAACGGAACCGGGCCTATAGTTTCTTAATCCGGGTGAACCGATGGGGGCTCGACGGGCTTGCGACCGGAGGAAAACCAATGACCGAACACATTATTCATTTTCACTGCCAGATCGATCAGTCGACCACCGAGCGCTTTCGCGATTGCTGCCTGGAAGCCATTGAACAGGGTGCGACTTCCCTGCTGTTGAACCTGTCGACCAGCGGCGGCAGCACCAACTTCGGCTTCACGCTTTATACTTTCCTGAAATCATTGCCGGTACCGCTGTGCGCGATCAACGCCGGCAACATTGAATCCATGGGCATCATCATGTTCCTGGCGGCAGACCGACGAATCACCTCTCCTCACTCGCGATTTCTGATTCACCCGATGAACTGGTACTTCAGTCAAAGCTCGGTGGACCATCAGCGCCTGCGCGAGTACCTGTCCAGTCTGGATAACGACCTGGCGCGTTACGTGCAAATCTATGCCCTGGAGACCGCCAATGCGGATACCAAGCTGGATATTTTTCATTGCCTGTCAGCGGAGGAAAAAGTCATCGCAGCCCATGAGTCCCTGGCCTATGGCATTGCCCATGAGATGCGCCAGGTAGTCTTTGCTGAAGACATCAAGCATTGGAAGGTTAGCGGTGGGTGAGTCTCGCAGACTGAATTAACGTGGCGTCATGCACCGAGCCTCCCTGCCTGCCGGGACTTACCCCAACGCGGTATCAAGAAACATCATCACCCCAAAGCCCATCATCAACCCAAGCGTAGCTGGGGTTTCATGGCCGTTGCGGTGGGTTTCGGGAATCACTTCGTGGGACACCACGAAGATCATCGCCCCGGCCGCCAGACCCAAGGCTACGGGATAGCCGAGGGCAAATGCCGATGAAACGCCCAGGCCGATGATCGCGCCCAACGGTTCCATGAGCCCGGAACCTATCGCCACCAGGGCCGACTTCAAAGCCGAGATGCCTGTGACCCGCAGCGCCAGCGCAATGGCAAGCCCTTCGGGAATATCCTGGATGGCGATGGCCGTGGTCAGGGGCAAACCCACCTTCATGTCGCCGTCCGCGAAACTGACGCCGATGGCCATGCCCTCGGGCAAGTTGTGCAGGGTGATGGCCAGGACAAACAGCCAGACCCGGTTGAGGCGTTCTACCTCGGGGCCGCGCCGACCGCTTTTCTGGTGCTCGTGGGGCACAAAACGATCAAGGCCGACCATCAAGGCCACGCCCAGCCCCATGCCCAGCACCACTACCGCGGCAGACACCAGTTTGCTGCCGGTGATGGCGTCGGCGGCGGCGATGCCTGGAAGGATCAGCGAAAAGGAGCTGGCCGCCAACATCATTCCCGCAGCAAAGCCGAGCATGATGTCCTGGGTACGGACCGCGACGTCCCGCAGTACCAGTGCCATTAATGCGCCCAGTGCCGTAGCGGCAAATCCGGCGGTGCCGCCCAGCATGGCGTAATGCAGAACGTCCGAGTCGGCTTCGGTCAATGCACTGTAGCCACTGAACAGCAGCAGGCAGGTCACGACGATCAACGTCAACCAGAACAGCACCCCCGACCAACTGCTGCCACGGGCCAATTCAAGCCAGGAGCGCGAAGCGCCGCTGCTCGACGAGACGGGATCGGACATAAAAACTCCTATCGATGGTTGGCCCGCTTATTGGGCGCCCGGGAGGCGACCGGTAGCAACTGTTTTGAGCTGCGCAGCGCTTCCTGCTCGAAAGAAAGGGCACCAGCTGTGGCGAGCTGAGTTGACTCATCCGGTGACTCACCGAATGCGCCGCCCACAGATATCTGAAGCAATTGCACGTGGGATAATTTGCTAAAGATTGATGGCTGGCGACCGGCGGCAAATATCCAATCGATGGCTGTCAGTCGTCGGTAGTTGCTTAACTCAATGCAAACTTTCAATCGCCCCTCTAATCTATTTGCAGAGCCCGCTAAAGACCCCACCATGGACGAGCCATGACGGCACACCACAACTTCAAGATCGCGTTGCTGCTCAGTGTCCTGGCGCTTGCCATGGTCGGCGTCCTGACCTTTCAATTGATTCATTGGCAAGTCGCCGACAGCCGCAAGCAAGCGGCACTGTGCGAAGACGCCAAGCAGACCATGAAGAACCTTGAGATCCGCGCGCGGGCGCTCGCCTCCGGCATGACCGTCGAGGCTTATGCCAAGGCTGAAGCCGATGAAGTGGCGGCACTGATCGAGCGACTGGATGCAGCCCGTAATGATGCCGAGGTCGATGCCGTGATCGACGCGCACGCGGCAGCCCTGGAGGCCAAGGGGGCAGCCATCGACGCGCAAGTGGGGACAGGGGGTGACCAGGCGTTCCTTGAGCAGCGGCTGGTGCGCCAGCGAATCCCGGTGGACGTCAAACAGGAGTTGCGCCGCGCCGCGAAAGCCGTCAGCGACGCGTGTCACTGAGGCGTTTACACATCCATTTCAGGGCAGCGCATCGATGCTGGCGGGTGGTTGCAGGCCGCCGCACCCAGGGCTTGGCCCAGCGATGTCAGGTACTCGCCAAAACCGCCGGTGCATTTGTAATCCTTGCGCGCGCTGGTCACCACCGGGTTGGACGCGGTCCAGACGATACGCGCACGGATGCGCTCAAGGTCGGCCACCAGGTGCACGTCTTCATGGGCAGCCAGGTGTTGAAAGCCGCCGGCGTTTTTATAAGCCGCAGCGCTCAGCCCCAGGTTCGCGCCGTGGATATGCCGGTGATTCTCGATGAACTGATAGCGCTCCAGGTAGCGGCTGCGAACGCCCTCCCCGTGCTCATCCCAGTTGTCCACTTCAACCGTGCCGCACACGGCGTCAGCCATGCAGTCGAGTTGGCGGGCGATCCAGTCGGCCGGGACAACCGTATCGGCATCCGTGAACGCCAGCCATTGCACACCCGCCTCCAGCAGTACCTCGGCCCCTGTCGCCCGCGCCTTGCCGACGTTCCTGAAACAGACATCGAGTGTCGGCACGTCCATGGCGCGCACCCGCGTGCCGGTGGCATCCGAACAGTCGTCCAGCACCACCAGGATGCTGACTTCGCGCCCCTGCAACTGCGGGTGGCGTGCCGCCACAAGGATGGACGCCAGGCAAGCGCTGATGTGTTGTTCTTCGTTGTGGGCGGGTATGACAACACCGATCATTGGCGTCCCCTCGGATGGGCGAAGTGTGGGCTCTGCAGTTATCGACACTTCGCGTCATCAGAAGGTTTAAAGAATGTACGGCCTCAGTGCAGCGGCCCCTGTTGCGGCTCTGGTTCCGGTCGGTCCTGCACCCACTGCCAGAACAGTTGATACCCCACTGCCAGCACTACCGGCCCGACGAACAACCCGATGATCCCGTTGGACACCATGCCGCCCAGGGCGCCGATCAGGATCACCGGCATCGGTACATCGACGCCGCGCCCCAGCAGCAAAGGCTTGAGCACGTTGTCTACCAATCCGGCGACGAACACGTAGATGGAAAAGATGATCGTCCCGGTGCTCGCGCCCTCGGTAGTGAGCACAAAGGCAATCACCGGCAGCGTGATCAGGGTCACCGGCAGCTGCATGATGCCCAGCAGCAATACCGCCAGCGCCAGCAGGCCGGCACCGGGCACGCCCTTGAAGACAAAACCCAACCCCACCAGCAGCATCTGGATAAAAGCGATGCCCACCACGCCGAGGGCCACTGCACGAATCGTCGCCGTGCACAGCTCGGCGATTTTCGGGCCCTTGGCAGGGCCGCTAACCCGCGCGGCGATCTGCACCGCGCTGCGGCTGCCGCCTTCGCCGTAGGCCATGAAAATTCCGGCGATGATCAGGGCGAAAATGAACATCAGGAAACCCATGCCGACCCCGGCCAGCTTGCTCAATAAACCGAGGCTGAAATGCTTGATCTGCGGCAGGTATTTGGCGGTCAGGTCAGGCAGGTTGGTGGAGGCCTGCAGCCAGAGTTCCGTCAGCGGCTTGCCGACCAGCGGCCAGTCGGCCACCGCGGCATTCGGCGGCGGCACATGGAAGGCGCCGCCCTTGACCAGCACCATCGCTCGCTCGACTGAGTCGGCAATGGAGGTGCCCAACAGGTAGATCGGCACCATCAGGATCACGATCGCGGCCAGCACGAGCAGGGTCGCGACGTGCCCCGGCTTGTGCCCGCCTCGCCTCATCAACCGCGTCTGCAGCGGGTAGAGAGTGATTGCCAGGATCAGCGACCACAGCATCAGGTCGCGGAACGGCCTGAAGATCTCGAAGCAGAACAGCACCAGGACGGTAATCAGCCCTGCACGAATCAGCACGTCGAGCAGGGTGCGGGTCAGCGCCTTCTCGTTTATCGGGGTGGGCACCATTGACGGGTTCCATGCAGGTGGCGAAAGTGGTTCGCTCAGCATAGACCCACAGTGGGCGGTGTGAGAGGTCAGCGTAGTTTCAGCGGATCGACCAACCCGGCCGCGATGGCCATGCCGACCAGGTCGGGCAAGGTGGTGGCTTGCATGCGTTTCATCACGCGGGATCGGTAGAGGTCGACGGTCTTGGCGCTGACCCCCAGCTGCTCGGCTATTTCCCGGGTGGTATAGCCTTGCACCAGCGGCACCAGCACGTCGCGCTCGCGTGGGGTGAGCGTGAGCAGTCGCGCCTTGAGGGCTTCATGGCCCTGGACGCCGGAACGATTAACGGCGCTGTTGCTGAGCGCTTGTTGCACGCTGTCCAGCAATAACTGCTCGTTGTAGGGTTTCTCGATGAAATCGTGCGCACCAGCCTTGAAGGCGCGCACCACGATCGGCACATCGGCGTGGCCGCTGACAAAGATTACGGGCAGGTTCAGGCCACGGGTGCGCATTTCTTCCTGTACGTTCAGGCCGCCCATCCCCGGCATGCGCACGTCAAGCAGCACGCAGGCGTCGAGGCTGGCATCGCAGGCGTCAAGAAAGGCAACCCCGCTGGTAAATGCCAGGGCCTTGAGGCCAACGGATTCGAGTAGCCACACCGTGGAATCGAGCATCCCCTGGTCATCGTCGACCACGTACACCACGTGCTCCATCACAGCTGCCATTGCGTTATTCCTGTTGTTGTTTGGTCGGGCCGGCAAGCGGTAAGCG
The DNA here is from genome assembly GCF_040310425.1 of Pseudomonas sp. 65/3-MNA-CIBAN-0223. Taxonomy (NCBI): domain Bacteria; kingdom Pseudomonadati; phylum Pseudomonadota; class Gammaproteobacteria; order Pseudomonadales; family Pseudomonadaceae; genus Pseudomonas; species Pseudomonas sp. 65/3-MNA-CIBAN-0223. The sequence continues at coordinate 261,781 of NZ_JBEOPV010000001.1, read as the reverse complement.
GCACATCATCAGCAGCCCGCGGGGTTGGCGCCTGGCCTGCAGCGCCCCACCGAAGCCTTCGATGATGCTGCGGCTCATGGACAGGCCCAGACCCAGGCCATCGGCCTTGCTAGTGTAGAACGGCGTGAATATCTGCTCAAGTTGCGCCTCGCTCACCCCCGGGCCCTGGTCCTGCACACTGAATTCCACGGTCGCACTGCCGCACAGTCCCGCGGCCATGACGATCAGCGAAGGCTGGCCGGGATGTTGTTCGCGATTGGCATCGATGGCATTGCGCAGAATGTTGAGCAGGACCTGTTCGAGCAATACGCGGTCCGCATAAATTGGCAGCAGATTATCCGGCAGCCGATCCTCGATTGTCACTTGGCAATTGCTCGCTTCCCAGGCGCACAAGCGCACCGCTTCGCGGGCGACATCGGCGATGTCCAGGGCTTGCATGCGGCGCTGGCCCTTGCGCAGGAAGGCCCGCAGGCGACGGATCACCCCGGAGGCATGGGTGGCGTGGTGGGTGATGCGCTCCAGCCCCTGGGCGACGCGTTCGGCAGCCTGGGGATTTGAGCCCAGGGACTGCAGGTAACGTTGGCTGGCGTTGGCATAGTTGACCACCGCGGCCAGTGGCTGGTTGATTTCATGGGCGATGCCTGAGGCCAGTTCACCCAGGGTGACCAGCCGCGCCGTGTGCGCCAGTTCGTCCTGGTGGCGGCGCTGCTGGGTCTCGCGCAGTTCGCGTTCGGTCATGTCCCGCGCCACCAGCGAGTAATAACGCTCCCCCCCCGCCGCGCGGTGGGCCAGCAACACCAGGGATACCGGAACACCTGCGCCCCCAGCCGGCGGCAGCAGCCGGGCATCGGTGCTCCACACCCCATCACGCTCGGCAGCGGCCCAGCCCTGGCGTTGCACGCGCAGCAGGTCGGCGCTGGCAAACAGGTCCTCCATGGACGGCATCGGTTGTGGCGGGTTGATGCCCAGGATTCGACGCGCAGCGGGATTGAGGTAGGTGACGTGCCCGTCGGGGTCGATGAACAGCACCGGGTCAGTATTGGCTTCGACCACTTCGGCCAGGCGGCGATTGTTTTCTTCGGCCTGGACCCGGGCGGTGATGTCACGGGAGACGCTGACCACTTCGACGACGGTGCCGGTGTAGGTCTCGCGGATGGCCCGGCTCGCGGTTTCGAACCACAGGTAGTGGCCGTCTCGATGACGAATGCGATAGGTCATGGTGTGATAACCGTCCTGCTCCAGCGCGTCACGCGCCCGCTGCACCAGGCTCGCCAGGTCCTGGCCGTGGAACAGGCCCTGGGCCATTTGCCCGCGCAGTTCTTCGGGCCAGTAGCCAAGCAAGGTCCAGGACGCGGGCGAGGCATCCAGAAAGCGTCCGTCCGGGGAGTGCCGGGAAATCAGGTCGGTGGTGTTCTCGATGATCAGCCGGTACAGGCGGCGCGCCGTGGCGGCCTCTCGCTCAGCCAGCACCTGCACGGTAGCGTCGCGACAACGGGCGAGCACGCGGTTGTCCTGAGGGTCTGGAATGAAGGTCCAGATCAGCACCTGGTCCTCGAACTGGGCTTCGACGCCTTCGATGGCGCGCTGCTGGTCGAGACAGGCGCGCACCAGCACCCGATGGTTGACCGGCAGAAAACCCAGCACGTCGGTCAGGGGTTTTTCCGCCAGCAGGGCCAGCAGCGCCGCATTAAATTCCTGCGGACGTCCCTGGGCATCAAGCAGCAGGCCCGGTTGTGGGTCGTGCCCCAATAGCGGCGAGCCACGCAACATGCCGTTGACGCTACTGAGCAGGGTCGTCAGCAAGTCGCGAACCCAACCCAGCCAGTCAAAACTCACCCCTTCGCAGACTTCCACCAGCAGCAACCCGGCCTGCCCCGGCTGTAACCCCAGGTCGAACACCTGGCCGTGGCTGATGGCAGCGCGGCGCAGGCGACCGGCCAACCAGCAATCGAGCCGGCGCACTTGCGCCAGGTCCAGGCGCCCGGCAGCCGTCAAGGCCTCGAACAGCAGCCGGTCACTGGCCAGCACCGGATCGCCCTGCCCCGGCGGGAAATGCTGGGCGCCGCCCTCATGGCTGTAAATGCCGGCCAGTGGTTGCCAGCTCAGGTACACCGCACGCCGCACTTCGGGACAGTCTTGCAAGGCCCGACACAAGGCGTCGGCGCGGGCGGCCATGGGCACGCCCTCGCGTTGCAGGCGCAACCAGCTGTGCAGTCGAACAGGAGTCGGGGTCATCGCGGGTCCGCATCGGGGTGGCGTCCAAGGATATACCGGCACTGGCGGCTCGGCGGCATTCATTTAGAGCAGGATGAATATAATATAGTACATATACTATACGCTATAGGTTGTACTTCCATATCGATGGCTGAATGTTATATAAAGCAAACCAGACATAAAAGATGCACGCGGCGGCGACGCCGACGAGCCATCTGTAGAGCTAACAATCAGCCACCGAGTATCCGAACATGTCGATCTATGAACAAGGGCTAGGCCCTTCGGCGGTCAATCACATCGCTTTGTCTCCGCTCAGCTTCCTCGAGCGTACTGCCAACGTCTATCCCCACTACCCTGCCGTGATCCACGGGTCGATCCGCCGCACCTGGGCGCAGACCTACACCCGCTGCCGGCGCCTGGCGTCGGCATTGGCCGGGCGCGGCATCGGCAAGGACGACACGGTGGCGGTGATGCTGCCAAACATCCCCGAGATGCTTGAAGTGCACTTCGGGGTGCCGATGATCGGTGCGGTGCTCAACCCCCTCAACGTGCGCCTGGACGCCGAAGCCATCGCGTTCATGCTCCAGCATGGTGAAGCGAAAGTGCTGATCACCGATCGGGAATTCCATGACGTGATCCACGCCGCCATCGGCATGCTCGACCATCCGCCGCTGGTCATCGACGTCAACGACCCGGAATACGGCGAGGGCCAGGCCGTCAGCGAGCTGGACTACGAGGCGCTGCTGGCCGAAGGCGATCCGGCGTTCGACTGGAAATGGCCGGTCAATGAGTGGCAAGCCATCTCGCTGAACTACACCTCCGGCACCACCGGCAACCCCAAGGGGGTGGTCTACCACCATCGCGGCGCCTATCTCAACGCCTTGGGCAACCAGATGACCTGGGCGATGGGCAATCACCCGGTGTACCTATGGACCCTGCCGATGTTCCATTGCAACGGCTGGTGTTACCCCTGGACCATCACCGCCCTGGCCGGGGTGCACGTGTTCCTGCGTCGGGTCGACCCGCAACGAATCCTTACGCTGATCCGCGAACATCAGGTCACTCACCTGTGCGGTGCGCCGATCGTGCTCAACGCACTGGTGAACATGCCAGAGTCGGCCAAGGCCGCGATTGATCATCCGGTCAACGCGATGGTCGCCGGCGCGGCACCGCCGGCCAAGGTCATCGGTGCAGTGGAACAGATGGGCATCAAGGTCACTCACGTCTACGGCCTGACCGAAACCTACGGCCCGGTAACACTCTGCGCCTGGCACGCCGAATGGGATGAGCTGCCTCTGGAAGAACGGGCGCAGATCAAGTCCCGCCAAGGCGTGCGCTATCCGACGCTTGAAGGGGTCATGGTCGGCGACTCGAAAACGCTCGAACCGACGCCGCGCGACGGCCAGACCATCGGCGAGGTGTTCATGCGCGGCAACACCGTGATGAAGGGTTACCTGAAAAACCCGACGGCCACCGCCGAGGCATTTGAAGGTGGATGGTTTCACACCGGCGACCTGGCGGTGTGTCATCCCGACGGCTACGTCGAGATCAAGGACAGGCTCAAGGACATTATTATTTCCGGTGGCGAGAACATTTCCACCATCGAACTGGAAGGCGTGCTGTATCGCCATCCGGGTGTGATGGAAGCCGCAGTCGTTGCACGTCCTGATGAGAAATGGGGCGAGACCCCCTGCGCCTTCATCACGCTCAAGGCCGATTACCAGGATGTGCGCGAGGCCGACATCATCAGTTTCTGCCGCGAACACCTCGCCGGTTTCAAAGTCCCGCGCACGGTGATCTTCACCCTGCTGCCCAAGACCTCGACCGGGAAGGTCCAGAAGTACGTCCTGCGCGACAGGGCCAAGGCACTCTAACCCGAACCAGCACTACCCCTCAGGCGGCAGGTCGATTTCCTGCCGCTTCGGGCTCGTGCAAGCCGAATTTGGCCTTTCACTCCGATAACAACAAGACAAGGTGGAGCTTCCCATGATCGACATCCATTCAACCGATACCCAGCGCTGTGAACGCATACGCGGCAATCCGAAATTCCTGCAGCTGGTCAGCAGCCGTTCACGCCTGGCCTGGTCGCTCAGCGCAGCGGTGCTGGGCACCTACTACATGTTCATGGCGGTGGTGGCGTTCTTCCCACAGTGGTTGCACGCCCCGCTCGCCGAGCACCGGATGATGACCCTGGGCATGCCGGTGGGCGCAGCGATCATCGTGTTTTCCTGGTTGCTGACGGGATGGTACGTGTACCGCGCCAACACCCGCTTCGACGCGCTGGGCGCAGCCATTCTCGAGGAGAGCAAGTGATGAGCATCCTGCGTAAATTCCTGATTGCCGCTGCCGGCCTTTTGCCTGCGAGCCTGGCACTGGCCGCGCCCCTGACCGGCGTCGCCGAAAAGCAGCCACTGAACCTGCATGCGATTGGCATGTTCTTCGTGTTCGTCCTGGGCACGCTGGCGATCACCTGGTGGGCCGCACGCCAGACCAAATCCACCTCTGACTTCTATACCGCAGGCGGTGGCATCACCGGCTTCCAGAACGGCCTGGCGATTGCCGGCGACTACATGTCCGCGGCCACGCTGCTGGGGCTGTCGAGCCTGGTATTTGCCAAGGGCTATGATGGCTTCATCTACACCATCGGCTTTTTTGTCGGCTGGCCGATCATTACTTTCCTGATGGCCGAGCGCTTGCGCAACCTGGGGCGCTACACCTTCGCCGACATTGTTTCCTATCGGCTGGACCAGAACAAAGTACGGATTTTTGCCGCGTTCGGTTCGCTGACCGTGGTGTGCTGCTACCTGATCGTGCAGATGGTCGGTGCCGGTCAGTTGATCAAGCTGCTGTTCGGTCTCGACTACCCGGTGGCCGTGGTGATCGTCGGTGCATTGATGCTGGTGTACGTGATCTTCGGCGGCATGATCGCCACCACTTGGGTACAGATCATCAAGGCCGTGTTGCTGCTCGCAGGCGGAACGACCCTGGCGGTGATGGCCATGTCGCAGTTCGGGTTCAGCTATGAAGCCCTGGCAACCCGGGCGGTCGAGGCACATGCCAGCGGCTGGAACATCATGGGCCCAGGCTCGATGCTCGCCGACCCGATCAACACCGCCTCCATGTCCCTTGGCCTGGTGTTTGGCATTGCCGGCCTGCCGCACATTCTGATGCGCTTCTTCACCGTGCCCAATGCCAAGGAAGCGCGCAAGTCGGTGTTCTACGCAACCGGCTTCATTGGCTTCTTCTTCCTGGTGGTCTGCACCCTGGGTTTCGCCGCGATGGTGATCATCGGCACCGACCCGCAGTACTACGTCAACGGCGAAGTCGGCGGCACCCTGATAGGTGGTGGCAACATGGTTGCCATGCACCTGGCCAAGGCAGTGGGCGGTAACCTGTTCTTCGGTTTCCTCTCGGCGGTGGCCTTCGCCACCATCCTGGCGGTGGTGTCCGGCCTGGCACTGGCCGGCGCTTCGGCGATCTCCCACGACCTTTACGCCACGGTCTTCAAGAAAGGCAAGGCGACCGAGAAACAGGAAATGCGCGTTACCCGCATGGCCACCGTCGGTCTTGGCATCATCGCAATCCTGCTGGGCATCCTGTTCGAGAAGATGAACGTCGCGTTCCTGGTGGGCCTGACGTTCGGCATCGCCGCGTCGACCAACTTCCCGGTGCTGATCATGGCCATGTACTGGAAAGACCTGACCACCAAAGGCGCGATCATCGGCGGGTTTGCCGGTCTGATTTGCGCCTTGGTACTGGTGATCCTGTCGCCTGCCGTTTGGGTGACCGTGCTGGGCCATGCCCACGCCATCTTCCCCTACGACCACCCTGCCCTGTTCTCCATGCCGCTGGCGTTCCTGGTGATCGTCGTGGTGTCGAAACTCGACCGCAGCGTGCGGGCCGGCAAAGAGCGTGATGCCTACGCCGACCAGTTTGTCCGGGCCCAGACCGGCCTGGGTGCCGCCAGCGCGTCCAGCCACTGATTGAACGGGCGCGACCGTCCATGACGGACCGCGCCCATCGCCTAACCCTGTGAGGTTCACGTAATGCCCGAATTCAAAGCCCCGCTGCGCGATATGCGCTTTGTGCTGCATGAAGTGTTCGAAGCCCCGGCCTTGTGGGCGCGCCTGCCAGCCCTGGCCGATAACGTCGACGCCGCCACCGCCGATGCCATTCTCGAGGAAGCGGCCAAGGTCACCTCGCACCTGATTGCACCGCTTAATCGCAGCGGCGACGAAGAAGGCGCCCAGTGGCAGGATGGCCAGGTCAGCACGCCGACCGGTTTCAAACAGGCGTACGCCACCTATATCGAAGGAGGCTGGGTGGGCCTGTCGGGAAACGCCGAGTTCGGCGGCATGGGCATGCCGAAGATGCTCGCAGTGCAGTTCGAGGAAATGCTCTACGGCGCCAACTCCAGCTTCGCCCTGTACTCGGCACTGAGTTCCGGTGCCTGCCTGGCGCTGGATGCCCACGCCAGCGACACCTTGAAAAACCTTTACCTGCCGCCCATGTACGAAGGTCGCTGGGCCGGTTCCATGTGCCTGACCGAAGCTCACGCCGGCACCGACCTGGGCCTGATCCGCACCCGCGCCGAACCCCAGGCCGACGGCAGTTTCCAGATCACCGGCAGCAAGATCTTCATTACCGGCGGCGACCAGGACCTGACCGAAAACATCATCCACCTGGTGCTGGCCAAGCTGCCTGACGCACCCGCCGGGCCAAAAGGCATCTCGCTGTTTGTGGTGCCTAAAATTCGCGTCAACGCCGACGGCTCCCTCGGCGCCGCCAACGCCGTCAGTTGCGGCTCGATCGAACACAAGATGGGCATCAAGGCTTCGGCCACCTGCGTGATCAACTTCGACGGCGCCAGCGGCTGGCTGGTGGGCGAGGCCAACAAAGGCCTGGCAGCCATGTTCACGATGATGAACTACGAACGGCTGTCCATCGGCATCCAGGGCATCGGTTGCGCTGAAGCGTCCTACCAGAGCGCGGTGACCTACGCCCGCGAGCGCGTGCAAAGCCGTGCCCCCACAGGCGCCATGGCCCCCACCCAGGTGGCCGACCCGATCATCGTCCACCCGGATGTGCGTCGCATGCTGTTGAGCATGAAAGCCATGACCGAAGGTGGCCGGGCGTTCGCCAGTTACGTGGGACAGCAACTGGACCTGGCAAAGTTCTCCGACGATGCCAGCGAGCGCGACAGTGCGCAAAACCTGGTGGCCTTGCTGACGCCAGTGGCCAAGGCGTTTTTCACCGACAGCGGCCTGGAAAGCTGCATTCACGGACAACAGGTTTTCGGTGGCCACGGCTACGTCCGCGAGTGGGGTCAGGAGCAATTGGTTCGCGACGTGCGCATCGCGCAGATCTATGAGGGCACCAACGGCATCCAGGCGCTTGACCTGCTCGGGCGCAAAGTGGTGGCCAATCATGGCGTGGTACTGCGCCAGTTCACTGACGAGATCCGCCGCTTCACGGACCAGCCCGACGCGCCCTACGCGACACAACTGCTGGATGCGGTACGGCGCCTGGAAAACCTCAGTGATTGGGTACAGGACCGGGCCGAGACCAACCGCAATGAAGTCGGCGCCGCGTCGGTGGAGTACCTGCACCTGTTTGGTTACGTCGCCTATGCCTGGCTGTGGGCACGCATGGCGCACGTGGCCGGCAAGCAGCGCAGCACCGATGAGGCGTTCTATGGCGCGAAGATCGCCACCGCCGACTTCTACATTCACCGCCTGCTGCCGCGCATCCTGAGCCTTGAGCAGTCCATACGCGCCGGCAGCGCCTCGCTGTACGGCCTGACGGCTGAGCAGTTCTAACGATTGAACCGCGCGCGGCGCCTTGCTCCTCTCATTCAGGCGTCGCGTTTTTTATTCAGCAGCCCTCGCCAGCTCGGCGAGGGTCGCCAGATCCGATTTCTCATAATAAAAACAAAGGGGCTTCACCATGGATCGTCACACCTGCAATCTCGCGACCCGACTGCTGCTGGCCGGTGGCGTCATCAGCCTCTCGGCCCCCGCTGCCGCTGATTTCATCAAGGACAGCAAAGCCAGCGTGGAATTGCGCAATTTTTACTTCAACCGCGACTTTCGCCAGGACAACGCCGCACAATCGAAACAGGAAGAATGGGCCCAGGGTTTCCTGATGCGCTTCGAATCGGGCTTCACTGCCGGGACCATTGGTGTCGGGTTCGACGCCATCGGCCTGCTCGGGGTCAAGCTCGACTCCAGCCCTGATCGTGCCGGCTCCGGTTTGCTCAAGCGCCATGCCGATACCCGCCAGGGCGCCCATGACGAGTACGCTGAAGTGGGCCTGACGGCCAAGGTTCGCGCGGCAAAAAGTGTACTGAAACTGGGGACACTGTTGCCCAAGCTGCCAACCGTGCTGGCGAACGACTCACGCCTGTTGCCGCAGACTTTCCAGGGCGGCCAGTTGAGTTCGCTGGACATCCAGGGCCTGACCGCAGACGCCGGGCGCCTGACCCAGGTCAATCAACGTGATTCCTCGAACTACGAGGACATGGGCATCACTCGTACGGGCGCCAAGGGCATCATTAGTCGCCACCTGGCCAGCGACAGCTTCGACTTCGCCAGCCTCAACTACAAATGGACGCCTGATCTGGCCACCGGCTATAGCTACGGTCATCTGGATAATTTCTACAGCCAGCATCTGGTCAACCTGACGTACGTCCTGCCGATCACCGTGGGCCAGTCATTAAAAACCGACCTGCGCTTCGCCCGCTCCACCGACGACGGCGGCAGCAATGTCGACAACAATGCCCTGGGCGCGATGTTCACCTACACCCTGGGCGGTCATGCCTTTGGCCTCGGCTACCAGGGCATGAGCGGCGACACCGGTTATGCCTACATAAACGGCACCGACGCGTTCCTGGTGAACTTCGTGCAAATCGGCGACTTCGCCAGCAAGGACGAAAAATCCTGGCAGGCGCGCTACGACTACAACTTTGCGGCCATGGGTATTCCCGGCCTGACCTTCATGACCCGCTACCTCACCGGCTCGGACATCGACCTGGGCAACAACCGGCCTGAAGGCAAGGAATGGGAGCGCGATACCGATATCGGCTACGTGGTGCAGAGTGGGCCGCTGAAGAATGTCGGGCTGAAATGGCGCAACGCGACAGTGCGCTCGACCAACTTTGGCAGTGACCTGGATGAAAACCGCCTGATTGTCAGTTATACCCTGCCGATCTGGTAAGCAATGCCTCGTCCCCACCCTTAGGGGACGATTTACCGGGGGCGCACCGGCTGGCAAAGGCGCTCTCGAGGGCACGGGCGATGAGAGTAGGATAAGATGCCTGCAAACCAGGCTCGCCGCGAGACGCCCCGCATGACCGATATCACCCCCCGCCTGATCAAGAAGTACCCCAACCGCCGACTCTATGACACCCACACCAGCAGTCACCTGACGCTGGCGGACATTCGTCAACTGGTCGTCGACAAGGTGCCGTTCCAGGTCGTCGACGCCAAAAGCGGCGAAGACCTGACGCGCAGCATCCTGCTGCAGGTGATCCTGGAAGCTGAAAGCGGTGGCGAGCCGATCTTCACCAGCGAGATGCTGATGGGCATTATCCAGTTCTACGGGCCCTATCAGGGTGTGCTCGGCAGTTACCTGGACAAGAGCATCCAGACCGTTATCGACATCCAGTCCCAGACGGGCGCGCAGTCTTCCGAAGCCTGGAGTACCTTCATGCACCAGCAGGCTCCCGTGATGCAGGACTTGATGCGCCAGTATGTCGATCAGTCCAAGGCGCTGTACCTCAATACCCAGAATCTGTTTGGCATGTTTGGCGCAACGCCGGATGCCAAAGGCGGCCCGAAAAAAAATGGCGACGGGGAATAAACCCGTCGCCATCGATGCAGCTGGCCTGAACTGACTTACTTGTTACCGCTGGTAGCCTTGCCGCCGGCTCCTGGCGCGGCTTTTCCCGGCGCTGCGCTCGCGGCCTCGAAACCACTCTGAGCCACATCGGCCGCCTGCTTCGCGGCTTTTTGTGCGCTTTCAAAGACCGTACCGGCGTTGGCCAGGCCCGACTTGAAAGCGGCAACCACCGGTTCCGAACCCGCTGGCGCGTTCTTGCTCAAGGTTTCCACGAACTCTTCAACCTGCCGGGTGCCGGATTCGACCTGGCTGGAGGTCAGTTTGGCGATGTCCGACTGGGTGTCGACGATCAGCGCCTGGACCTGACGGTTGAACTCGGCCAGGCGTTCGCCCTGTGCACTTGGTTGGGTCAACGAAGCCTGCAGCTCGGCAAAACCCTGAGGATCACGCACAGCCAGCAACTTGCGAACGCCTTCGAAGTGTTCCTCGGTGGAGTCGCGCAGGGCCTTGAACTGCAACTGGCTCAGCTGCTCGACGCTGGCGAAGACTTTGCCGCTGATCTGCTGCAAAAGGTCGAGGTTGGCTTTCTGGGCGGTTTGCAGTTTTTCCGGGTTGAAAAAAGACATGCTGGAATCTCCTGGTACTGAATGCCCTGAGAGGGCCAAGGGCGCGACGGCGATCCTGCCAGTCATCGCGATAGCGGCGATATTGCAGTGCACAAATCTGTTTGGCAATGAGTATTTTGTGCGGCGCACAATAAATCGTGGTGACCTTGAGTGTTTTGACGATAGACTCCAGCCACTGAGCGCTTCCGACAAGCCCCCATTGATCGCAACAATGTTTTCGGAGCGCTTTCCATGCAGGTCGGCAGGAGCACACCATGAACCAGGCAGGAAATATTGCAGCGCACGATAAAGACCTTGCAGCAGCGCCCGGTCTGTTCGATCACCTGAGTCATCTGCAGCAGCTCAACCTGCACAATGTGCTGGGCGCCGTGAACGCGCGCCAGGCCAGCACCCTGGCGTCCTCACGGTTGGGACAACTCAGGCAGCCCTCGGCCGCCGACTGGCAGGACTACCTGACCGACCTTGGCCAACGCAGCCTGTTGTTCTGGGATACCTTGCGCCAGCGCGGCGACAACACCCTGGCTCACGAACGCGCCGGGCATCCACTGCTGCTCAAGTTCGAGTACGAAGTGCTACAGGCCGGCGAGCAACTGCCCCGCCCGGTCAACTATTCGCTGCTCAAAATCGTCGATGCATCGGCACCAGCAAGCGACCCCGACCAGCAGCCAGTGGTGATTATCGATCCGCGGGGCGGCCATGGCTCGGGCATTGGCGGCTTCAAACAGGATTCGCTGATCGGCGAGAGCCTGCGCGCCGGTCACCCCACCTACTTCATCTCGTTCAGTCATTCGCCAAGCCCCGGGCAAACCCTGGCAGACATCGTTCAGGCCCAAGCGCAATTCATCGAGCTGGTCAGCGCCAGACACCCCGACAGTGCCAAGCCGGTGGTCATCGGCAACTGCCAGGCGGGCTGGGCCTTAATGAGCCTGGCGGCCTCCAGGCCGGAGCTGCCGGGCTTGATCATCATCAATGGCGCGCCGCTGTCCTATTGGGCTGGCACCCATGGGCGCAATCCGCTGCGTTACTGCGGCGGGCTGCTGGGCGGTGGCTGGATGGCGCGCCTGGGCAGCGACCTGGGCAACTCGCGTTTCGACGGCGCCTGGCTGGTGAGCAATTTCGAAAGCCTGGACCCGGCCAATGCCTGGTGGGGCAAGTATTATCACCTGTTCAGCGAAGTCGATGGCGAGGCCGAGCGCTTCCTCGACTTTGAACGCTGGTGGGGCAGCCCGACCCTGCTCAACGGCGAAGAAATCGAGATGATCGTTGACCAACTGTTCATCGGCAATCAGCTGTCCGGCGGAGTCGGGCGCAAAAGCAATGGCCTGGACCTCAAGCGCATCGAAGTGCCGGTGGTGGTGTTCTGCTCCTGTGGCGACAACATCACTTCGCCGCAACAGGCACTGGACTGGATCACCGACCTCTATCCCAGCGATCTCGCCCTGGACGCCGCCGGTCGCACCATCGTTTATCTGCGCCATGCCAGCATCGGGCACCTGGGCATTTTTGTCTCCGGCGAAGTGGCCCGGCGCGAGCACCGCGAGCTGCTGGGAGCGGTCGATACCATCAATGCCCTGCCCCCTGGCCTGTATGAAATGTTGATCGAGGACTTGCCAGAAGATGCGCAGAATCCCTATCGCGTCAGCTTCGAACCGCGCAGGATCGCCGACATTCATGGCGATGTTGAAACACCGCAGGCTGACGATCGCGAATTCGCCCTGGTCGAACGCACCTCGACCTTCAACAACAACCTCTACGATGCCTGCGTTCGTCCGTGGCTGCGCCAGTTGATCAACGAACCCGGCGCCGAACTCATCCGCCGGGCCCATCCTTTTCATCAGCAGCAATTGCTCTGGAGCAGCCTCAACCCGGCCCTGTGGTGGGTGGCGGCAGGCGCGGCCAAGGCCCGCCGGGATCGCCAGTGCGTCCGCGCGAACAACCCGTTGCTGGCGTGGCAGGACTTGTATTCGGATCAACTGCAGGATGCCCTGAACGGCTACCGCGACCAGCGTGATGCTGCCCAGGAAATGAGCTTCTATGGGGTGTATGGCGCCCTCAATGGCCTGCTCGGCGATCGTTGACGCACCAGGGCCGCGTCAGACCGGCGCGGCTTGCTCGATCTCGAACGATTGATCGGCGCGGTACTGCCCCGGCGTCATGCCAAACCAGCGGCTGCAGGCCTTGTTGAAGCTGCTGTGGTCATGAAAACCCAGCAGATACGCCACACGCTTCATGTTGAAGTGGGAGTGACGCAGGTAGAAATCCGCCAATTGTCGGCGCACTGCATTCTGCACATCCTTGAATTGCGTCCCATCCTTTTCCAGGGCCCGTTGCAGGGTGCGCTTGCTGAAATTCAGCGCTGCAGCAATGTATTCCATGTCGCAAAGCCCCTGCCCCTGACTCAAGCGCTCGGTGATCAGCGCGCGAATCCTGCCGACGATGGTGAAGCCGAACAGCAGGTCAAGTTGCGCCTCGGCAAAACTGTCGTGCAACACCGCCAACGCTTCGTTGGCCATGCTCAACGGCCGCAGCAGCTCCTGGCCGTCGAACAGGATGCTGTCGTAAGCCGACCCGAACTGCAGGTCGCAGCCAAACAGGCGTTTATGTTCCGAAGTGTCCTCGGGTTCGGGATAGCTGAATTCCACACTCATCGGTTGCGGTAATTTGCCATCACCCAGCCAGCGGCAGATGCCGAGCAATGATGCCAGACCGGCATCCGCGTACTGCCGGGGCTTGATCGAGCCCGATTGTTGATGATCGAGGGAAGCCAGGCGATAGCGTCCCTGCTCCGGGACGAAAAACAGGCTGAAGCCGGTGCCGATCAATGGGCTGAATCGCACCAGGCGCTCAAGGGCGCGTTTCAGGTTGAGGCTGGACATCATGGTGTAGCCGACAATCTGGAAGCTGCCTGGATGAAAATGCCCGTACGCCTTGAGGCCGATGTCCGGGTCCGCAGCAGCCTGGGCCGCCAGTTGCCACAGGCGATAAATCACCCTGCGCTCGCACAGCGCTCCAGGGACACTGGCGAGGCTCATGTCCAGCCCGGCGACTTGGCACAGGCTGGCAACGTCGAGTCCCTCGGCCGAGAGCGTATTGACCAGCACATTGGCATAGCCCGAGCTCATTCTGTACATGGCGTTCTCGATGACGTAAGTACTGGGCGCTTTCAAGGAATGATAAGCGGCGGCCTGGTTGGGGGTATTGATCTGCGTCGGTTTCTGCGACCCATTGATCCTTGACCGCACACTCGCGGGCCAGGCCGCTGGCACCGGCAACACCACTTGGCTGCTTGGCGCCGTTGGACACCACACAGTCACCCGGCAACACTTCCGCACGGCCCGCCCATCACCAACAATCCTCCATCTTGCAGCGCAAAACAATAAAAGCAACGGACGTCAGGAAGTCGCTTGGTCGTATTGCGTTGTTCACGACTGTTATGGGTGGAAATTAATGGACAGCAAAGCGCAAACCTTCAACAGTTACTGGTCCGGCCAGGTGCCCTTTATCGCCAATTTTGCACTGCAACAGTTACGCCTGTGGGTCAGCACCAATCCCTGGTTCACCGGGCAGGATTACCACGCCTGGTTCGACCTGCCTCGGGCAACGCTGGACACCCTCCAATCCGACTACCAGCAGCAATGGGCAGAACTCGGCCAGCGGGTGCTGAGCGGGCAGCCCTTCAGTTTCCAGGACCGGCGTTTCGCCAGCGACAATTGGAGCCAGCCGCTGTACGGCTCCCTCGCCGCGTTTTACCTGCTCAACGCCGGCTTCCTGCTCAAGCTGCTTGAACACTTGCCGATCGAAACCAGGAAGCCGCGCCAGCGCCTGCTCTATCTGGTGGAGCAAGCCATCGCAGCGGGTGCGCCGAGCAATTGCCTGGCAAGCAACCCCGACGCGCTGCAACGGGTGGTCGAGACCGGGGGCAGCAGCCTGCTGACAGGTTTGCTGCACCTTGCAAGCGATCTGCAGGAAGGCAAGATGCGCCAGTGCGACCGCGATGCATTTCAGGTAGGCGTCGACCTGGCCAACACGCCGGGTGAGGTGGTGTTCGAGAACGAGTTGTTCCAGCTGATCCAGTACTACCCGCAAGCACAAACCGGCTACCGGCGCCCCGTCTTCATCGTCCCGCCATCGATCAACAAGTTCTACATCCTCGACCTGCGCCCGGACAACTCCATGGTCGGTCACCTGCTGCAGCAAGGCCATCCGGTGTTCCTGATGTCCTGGCGCAACTTCGATCAGGCGCATGCCGGCATTACCTGGGACGACCTGATCGACACCGGCATCGTCAAGGCGCTGCAGGTCACCCGTGAAATCAGCGGCGAGCAGCGCCCCCATTGCGTAGGTTTTTGCATCGGCGGCACCCTGCTCAGCACGGCACTGGCGGTGCTGGCGGCGCGCGGCGATCGTGAGATCGCCAGCGTGAGCCTGCTCACCACCTTCCTCGACTACCTGGATACCGGCCCCATCGACATATTCGTCGACGAACAACTGTTGGCTTACCGCGAGCGCACCATTGGCGGCAGCAACGGCCCGATCGGCCTGTTCAAGGGCGAGGACATGGGCAACACCTTCTCGCTGCTGCGCCCCAACGACCTGTGGTGGAACTACAACGTCGACAAATACCTCAAGGGCCAGAAACCCAATGCCCTGGACCTGCTGTTCTGGAACAACGACAGCACCAATCTGCCTGGCCCCATGTACTGCTGGTACCTGCGGCATACCTATCTGCAAAATGACCTCAAGTCCGGCGAACTGGAGTGCTGCGGAGTCAAGCTGGACCTGCGCGCGATTGACGCGCCCGCCTACATCCTCGCGACCCACGACGATCACATCGTGCCGTGGCGCAGCGCCTACGCCAGCACCCAATTGCTCAGCGGCCCCACCCGATTCGTGTTGGGGGCATCCGGCCATATTGCGGGCGTAATCAATCCACCTGCCCGTGAAAAACGCCACTACTGGACCCAGGAGCAGATCACCAGCGACCCTGACGTCTGGTTCGACAATGCCCGGCAGCAACCCGGAAGCTGGTGGAACGACTGGTTTGCGTGGCTGGCCGATCAATCCGCCGAGCGCGAGCCGGCGATGCAGCAGATGGGAAATGCCCAATACCCGCCACTGGAGCCGGCCCCTGGACGCTATGTGATGCAGTGATTGCAGACAAAGGCGCCCAAGGCTCGCCCCCACGAGGGTTGGGCGTTTATCATGGGCGCCATACCACCCCTGCCTTCTATGAGCACCTGCATGACTTTCGATTTCGATCAGGTCCACGACCGCCACGCTACCGGCAGTACCAAATGGAGCCGCTACCCCGACGATGTCTTGCCGATGTGGGTCGCCGACATGGACTTCGCCGCGCCGCCGGTGATCATCCAGGCGCTGCAAAAACGCCTGGAACATCCTCTGCTGGGGTATAGCGTGTGCCAGGACAATCTGCGCCAGGCCATCGTTGCCGATCTGTGGCACAAATATGCCTGGCGCGTCGATCCTCAGGCCCTGGTGTTCCTGCCGGGCGTGGAGTCGGGTTTCAACATGGCATTGAAAGCGCTGGTCAAGGCGCAGCAGAATGTCGTGGTGCAGGTGCCCAATTACCCGCCGCTGCGCCATGCACCGGGCCACTGGGGGCTGAACAAGGTTGAACTGGGGTTCGACTTGCAGGCAGATGGCACCTTCACCACGCCGCTGGACAGCTTGCGCCAGTCATTGCAAGGCGGCGGCGCCCTGCTGTTGAGCAACCCGCATAACCCGCTGGGCAAAGCTTTTCCGCGCGAAGAACTGCAAGCGATTGCCGACATCTGCCTGGAGCAGGACGCCTGGATCATCTCCGACGAGATCCACGCCGAACTGTGCTTTGACGGTCGGGTGCACGTGCCCACGGCGTCCCTGAGCGAGGCCATCTCCCGGCGCACCATCACCCTGATGTCGGCGAGCAAGGCCTACAACATCGCCGGCCTCAAGACCTCGTTCATGATCATTGATGACGCGGCTGTGCGTGCCCAGGTCAATCACGCGCGCTGTGGCATGGTCGACAGCGTCAACCCGCTGGGGCTGGAAGCCACGCGCGTCGCCTACAGCGAAGCCGCACCCTGGCTGGCCGAGCTCAAGACTTACCTGCAGGCCAACCGCGACTGGCTGGTGGACGCGGTTCGCACGCGCCTGCCGGGTATCAGCATGAACGTGCCGCAAAGCACCTACCTGGCCTGGCTCGATTGCTCGGCGCTGGGCCTGGCCAATCCGCAGCAGTTTTTCCTGCAGCAGGCCAAGGTCGGGTTGAGTGCAGGGCTGGACTTCGGCGACGACCACCAACAGTTCGTGCGCCTCAACTTCGGCTGCCCTCGTTCGTTGCTCGAAGAAGGTATCGCCCGGATGGAACGCAGCCTCAACACTTGATCAACTGATCAACTGTGGGAGCAAAGCTTGCTCCCACAGAACCTCACCAGCTGCTGGACCTCCATCACAGAATCCCGGCAGGTGCCCAACCGGCCAGATAATTGGGTAATATGTCGCCCCTTCCCCGCAGCCCTGCTCTGCACCTGCCGAATAAGCCGACTCCATGCCTTTCGAACTCAGCGTTGACCTTACCACCCTGGCCATTCTCGCCGTCGTAGCCTTTATTGCCGGTTTCATCGACGCCATTGCCGGCGGTGGCGGGCTGTTGACCACTCCGGCCCTGCTCACGGCCGGGTTGCCGCCGCACCTGGTACTGGGCACCAACAAGCTCAGCTCGACCTTCGGCTCGGCCACGGCCAGTTTCACTTTCTACCGGCGCAAGCTGTTCCACCCGCGCCAATGGGTGCATGCGATTGTCGGCACACTGATCGGCGCGCTGACCGGCGCCGTGGTTGCGCACTACCTGCCGGCCGAATGGCTGAACAAGATGCTCCCGGTGATCGTGTTTGGCTGCGGCCTGTACCTGTTGTTCGGGGGCACGCCCAAGGCGCCGCTGGACAGCAACGCGCCGATCAGGAAAAAGTGGCAGTCGACCCAAGGCTTCACCCTCGGTTTCTACGACGGCGTGGCCGGGCCAGGCACGGGCGCGTTCTGGACCGTGAGCAGTCTGCTCATGTATCCCATCGACCTGGTGAAGGCCAGTGGCGTGGCGCGCAGCATGAACTTCGTCAGCAACATTGCGGCGCTGTCGGTGTTTGTGTTTTCCGGGCAGGTAGACTGGATCATCGGCCTGAGCATGGGCCTGTCGGTGATGGTCGGGGCGTTTTTCGGTGCTCGCACCGCCATCAGCGGCGGCGCGAAGTTCATTCGCCCGGTGTTCATCACCGTGGTGCTGGGCTTGACCGTGCGGTTAGCCTGGCAGCACTGGTTCAGCGTGGCCTAAACGCCGCGCCACATAGACGTCGATCAGGTAACGGGCAATCGAGCGTGACGCTGGCAACGGCGGCAGCTCGTGCACGTTGAACCACTGGGCGTCTTCGATCTCGTCCTCCTGGCAGACAATTTCGCCCCCGGCGTATTCCGCGTGGAAGCCCAGCATCATCGAATGCGGGAACGGCCAGCACTGGCTGCCCAGGTACTGGATGTTCTTCACTTCGATCTGCACTTCCTCGCGAACCTCGCGCACCAGGCACTCTTCGGCCGACTCCCCGGGCTCGGCAAACCCCGCCAGCGTGCTATAGACCCCGGCAACAAAACGCGGTGAGCGCGCCAGCAGGATTTCATCGCCGCGGGTGATCAGTACGATCATGCTCGGGGAGATGCGCGGGTAGTTGCGCAAATCGCAGGGCTGGCAATACATCGCGCGTTCCCGAGGCACCTGCACCATCGCCTGCCCGCAATTGCCACAGAAACGGTGCTCGCGTGCCCAGGTGCCAATTTGCGCGGCGTAGCCCAGCACCTTGTAGAGCGTGTGATCGCCTTCGAGCATGAACGCGCGCAAGCCCTTCCAGCCACAGCCGGGCACTTCACTGGTGCTCCGCAGCTCCAGCAGATAGACCGGCTCGCCGTCGAGATGGCCGATCCCATGCTCGGCGAGGATCGGCAGGTCCTGGCGCTTGAGCCACTCCCGAGGGAAGAGCGCGCCATTATCGTCATACAGAAAGCCTTCGGGGCTGCGAGCCACGGCCCAGCCCCCGGGTTTGTCAGTGTCCAGTACTGCAGTGGTCCAGCGTGAAGTCATGGTTAACTCAATCCAGAAATTCGGGTTTCTGTTTGCTCATGTGGGCCGCCATGGCCACGCGCAAGTCAGTGGATTGGAGCATTGCAGCGTTCCAGGTGGCAACGTATTCCAGGCCATCATCGATACGGTGGTCGCGCATGTAGCTGATCATCTCCTTGGTGCCGGTGATGGCGATCGGCGACTTGCTGGCGATTTCGCGGGCAATGCCCAGCACGCCGTCGAGCAGGCTGTCCTTGTCGCTGTAGATGCGATTGACCAGGCCGATGTCGCGCGCTTCCTCGGCGCCAAAAGAGCGGCCAGTGTAAGCCAGTTCACGCAGCATGCCGTCACCGATGATGCGCGGCAAGCGTTGCAGGGTGCCAACGTCGGCCGCCATGCCGATGTCGATTTCCTTGATCGAAAACTGTGCGTCCTGCGCGGCATAGCGCATGTCACAGGCGGCAATGAGGTCGATCGCGCCGCCCAGGCAATACCCTTGGATGGCCGCGAGCACCGGTTTGCGGCAGTTATCGACAGCCGTGAATGAGGCTTGCAGGGCCAGGATCTTGCGTCGCAGCAGGCGCGCATTGCGTCCGACGTCCTTGCCCAGCTCGTTGGCGACGCCGGCCAGCATCATCAGGTCGATGCCCGAGGAAAAGTGCTTGCCTGCACCACTGATCACCACTGCGCGCACTTCGTCGGTGTCGTCGATCCACTGGAAGATCTCGATGATCTCGCTCCAGAACGCCGCGTTCATCGAGTTGATCTTTTCCGGACGATTGATCTGCACATGGGCGACTTTATCCGCCAGTTCGACGGTGAACGCGGTGTACTGGGACATGGCAGTGATCCTTTACCTGGCAAAAAAGAGGCCCGAACTATAACAAGGCACCCGGTGCTGCAGTAAGGCAGCGCTTCAGCCAAATGCGGGACTGGCCAGCCCGCACCACAACAGTGCAACGAAACTGTCACACCTGGTCCATTATTGTGACTCGCCGGTCACATTGTGAGGCGTCACGCAAAATAAAACTGCCCTTCGTCGGTGCGATCACCCTTCGTCAGGCTCAGCCGTTACCCTTTGAAAAGGATTGTCGAACAATTTTCCCAAATGGGCTGGCCCGCTCTAGGTTCTGGCCTAGACTCCTTTTTGCCGGTTAAAACCGGTCAGTCACAACCGGGAAAATTAGAAGAAACTTTTGCTGCTGGCGCAAGGTCAGCTTAAAGGTGGGTGTGTTGCGACTGGTTCGATCTTTGCAACAGCCCTCTCCAGCCACTGTGCTTTAACGCGTTGGCAGCGTTTGCTCACCGATGCGTAGCGCGTTTGCGCCCGGCCATAGGGACAGGCCATCGAACATCGTTGGTGCCAGACCGAGAATTAGATCAACAACACGGGAGATTCATATGATCAGTGCGGCTTTAGATATTCAGGGAGAACGTGCTCATCAGCAGGTCGGCGAGTCGAGCACCGTAGTCAATGCGCAATCCGCTGCACCGGTTAACGTGACCAGTCCACGCAAACTGCCACCGGTAACCAGTCAGAATCCGAACAAGAAACGCGTCTTGTTCGTGACCTCCGAGATCGCCGATCTGGTCAAGACTGGCGGCCTGGGCGACGTTTCCGCCGCGCTGCCGCGGGCGATGGCGCATCTGCACGACGTGCGCGTGCTGATCCCCGGGTACCCGCAGGTGCTCCACAGCGAAAACCCAATTCACATCATCGGTGAGCTGGGCGGTCATGCTGCCCTGCCGCCTTGCAAGATCGGGCGCATGGACATGCCTGATGGCCTGGTCATCTACGTACTGATCTGCCCCGAGCTTTACGAGCGCGAAGGTTCGCCCTACGGCGCCAACAACGGTCGCGACTGGCCGGACAACCATATTCGCTTTGCCCGCCTGGGCCTGGCCGCTGCAGATATCGCAGCCAACCTGGCGCAGATTCACTGGTGCCCGGACCTGGTGCATGCCCACGACTGGCCAGCCGGCCTGGCGCCGGCCTACATGCATTGGCGTGGACAGCGCACCCCGACGCTATTCACCATCCACAACCTGGCCTATCAAGGTGTCACCAGCCTGGGTTCGTGCCCTGAACTGGGGATTCCCACCCATGCCCTGCAACAGGAAGGCATGGAGTTCTACG
Organism: Pseudomonas sp. 65/3-MNA-CIBAN-0223; assembly: GCF_040310425.1. Taxonomy (NCBI): domain Bacteria; kingdom Pseudomonadati; phylum Pseudomonadota; class Gammaproteobacteria; order Pseudomonadales; family Pseudomonadaceae; genus Pseudomonas; species Pseudomonas sp. 65/3-MNA-CIBAN-0223. Next base: position 240,858 of record NZ_JBEOPV010000001.1, on the reverse strand, counting down.
GCAAGATGTCGTTCCTCAAGGCTGGCATGGCTTACGCCAGCCACATCACTACGGTCAGTGCGACCTACGCCCAGGAAATCACTACGCCGGACTTCGGCTGTGGCCTCGACGGCTTCCTCGCCGCCAAGACCCAGCAAGGCCTGCTGAGCGGCATTCCAAACGGCATCGACGAGAGCTGGGACGCGGCGACCGATCCGCATCTGTTCTGCCCGTTCACCATTGGCGACTGGGACGGCAAGGCGGTGAATGCCGACCATGTACGCGAGCTGTTTGGCCTGGACGATTCCGAAGGCCCGCTGTTTGCGGTAGTTTCGCGGCTGGTCTACCAGAAAGGCCTGGACCTGACCGAAGCCGTCTCCGAATACATCGTCAAATCCGGCGGCCAGATCGCCATCATCGGTCGTGGCGAACCGGAAGAAGAGCAGGCCATGCGCGAGCTGGCCCTGCGCTTCCCCGGCCAGATCGGCGTGCGCATCGGCTTCAATGAAACCGACGCCCGGCGCATGTTTGCCGGCAGCGATTTCCTGCTGATGCCTTCGCGCTACGAACCCTGCGGCCTGAGCCAGATGTACGCCCAACGCTTCGGCTCCTTGCCGGTGGCACGCAATACCGGTGGATTGGCCGACACCATTGAAAACGGCGTCACCGGTTTCCTCTTCGACGAATCCACCGCAGAAAGCTATCAGGAGGCCCTGAGCCGCGCGTTCAAGGTATTTGCCTACCCGGACCTGCTCAACGCCATGCGCTGCCGTGCCATGGCTGCACCCTTCAACTGGTGCAAGGCCGTTGAACCCTACGCCGAACTCTACGAACAACTGGTCGCCAAGGCGCTGGGAAAATCGCACCGACAATAAGAGGTTTTTACCAGATGCCGTTACGGACCCTTGAAACCTGGCCCCACGGCGCAATTATGCTGGACGCACAACACACGCGTTTTGCCTTGTGGGCGCCAGATGCGTTTGACGTCAGCGTCGAACTGGAAGATGGACAATCCTTACCACTGCTGCCCCAGGCCCATGGCTGGTTCGTGATCGAGACGCGCTGCCCCGCCGGCACGCGTTACCGCTACAACATCGACGGCGAGTTGCAAGTGCCTGACCCGGCATCCCGGGCGCAGGCCGGCGACCTGCACCTGCACAGCGTGGTGGTCGACCCCGCTGCCTATCAGTGGCAACACACCCGCTGGCAAGGTCGGCCGTGGCACGAGGCGGTGATCTACGAGCTGCACGTGGGTGCACTCGGTGGCTTCAGTGGCGTCGAGCAGCACCTGGCGCGGCTGGTCGACATGGGTATCACTGCAATTGAGCTGATGCCCCTGGCGCAATTCCCCGGGAAGCGTAACTGGGGCTACGACGGGGTCTTGCCCTACGCGCCCCAAGCCTCCTACGGCACTCCGGAACAACTCAAGCACCTGATCGATACCGCACACGGCCTTGGCCTGGCGGTGATTCTCGACGTGGTCTACAACCACTTCGGCCCGGAAGGCAATTACCTGCATCGTTACGCCAAGGGCTTCTTCAACGAAGACAAACACACGCCCTGGGGGGCCGCCATTGACTTCCGTCGCCGCCAAGTGCGCGACTTCTTCATCGACAACGCCCTGATGTGGCTGATGGAGTACCGCTTCGACGGCTTGCGGCTCGACGCCGTACACGCCATCGAAAGCCCGGATTTCCTGCAGGAACTGGCACAACGCATCCGCCAGCAGACGACTCCCGGAAGGCACGTGTGGCTGATGCTGGAGAACGAACACAATCAGGCTAGCCTCCTCGAGGAAGGATTCGATGCCCAGTGGAACGACGATGGCCATAACGCCCTGCACGTGTTGATTACCGGTGAAACCGATGCGTATTACGCCGACTACGCCGAACAGCCGACCCGCCAATTGGCGCGCTGCCTGAGTGAAGGCTTTGTGTTCCAGGGCCATGTCAACCGCCACGGCCAAACCCGCGGTGAACCCAGCGGCCACCTGGAACCCACTGCGTTCGTGCTGTTCCTGCAGAACCACGACCAGATCGGCAATCGTGCCTTCGGCGAACGCCTGCACCAGCTCGCACACCCGGATGCCCTGCACGCTGCTACCGCGTTGCTGCTGTTGTCGCCGATGATTCCGCTGATGTTCATGGGCGACGAGTTCGGTGCCGAAGAGCCATTTCTGTTCTTCACCGATCACCACGGCGAACTGGCAGAGCTGGTACGCGAAGGCCGGCGTAACGAGTTCGCAGCCTTCAGTGCATTCGCTGACCCGGAAAAACGCGAGCGCATCCCCGACCCTAATGCACCGCAGACATTCGAAGCATCGATTCCAGACCTGACACCCGCTGAAACCCCGGCCATCCATGCGTTGTATCGGCGCCTGCTAAGCCTGCGCCATGCGCAAATCGTTCCGCGCCTGCCAGGCACGCGCTCCCTGGGCGCCCAAGTGTTGGCCCACGCCGCGGTGAGCGCACGCTGGCGGATGGGCGATGGCAGTGAGCTACGCATTGACCTGAACCTCGGCAACACACCCGTGGTCCACACTTCTCAGGCCGGTGCCCAGGTGTTGTTCGAACACCCGGCACACGCGACCAGCCTGTTGGATCAGGGGCAACTCGCCCCGTATAGCGCGCTAGTCAGCCTCAAGGCCGCAGCCCCTTTGCTACCCCCGGATGGAGAGCGCCAATGAGTGATGCGCAACTGGAAATACTTGCCAGCCGCGCCGGTCTGGCAGTCGACTGGATCGACGCCAACGGCCGCCCGCAAAAAGTTGCCCCTGCAGTACTACGCAATGTCCTGACAGGTCTCGGCCACCCCGCCGGCACCGCCCTGGAAATTGACGCCAGCCTGCTGCAGTTGCAGGAAGTCCAGCAAACCCGCCACCTGCCGCCGATGCTCACGGCGGATGTGGGTGTCGGGGTCGATCTGGCGCGCTACTTCGAGCCCGAGACCCCGTGTGAAATCCACCTCGAGGACGGCTCGCGGCTCAACCTGAAGCTGGATGCCAATTCAGTGTTGCCGGGCCTGGTACCGGTCGGTTATCAACACGTCAGCATCGATGGCCAGCAATTTACCTTGGCCGTCGCGCCAGCCCGCTGCTACAGCGTCGGCGATGCGGTAGACAACCCGATTCCCCGCGCCTGGGGCTTGAGCGTGCAGTTGTACTCCCTGCGCCGCCCGGGCGATGGCGGTTTCGGTGATACCCAGGCCCTCGAAGACCTGGCCCGAGTGGCCGGGGAACGGGGTAGCGACGCTTTGGCGATCAGTCCGCTGCACGCCATGTTCAGCAGTGACACCCAACGCTACAGCCCGTATTCGCCGTCCAGCCGCCTGTTCCTGAACAGCCTGTACGCCGCGCCCGGCGCCATTCTGGGTGAGCGGGCGGTGCGCGCCGCCATCGACGCCACCGGCCTGGCTGCCGAGTTCAAGCACCTCGAAGAACTGGCGCTGATCGACTGGCCGGTTGCCGCCGAGGCCAAGCATCGACTGTTGCAGGCATTGTACGAAGGGTTTGTGCAGGGTGAGCATCCCTTGCATCCCGACTTCAGCAGCTTTCGCCACGCCGGCGGCGAGGCGCTGGAAAATCATTGCCGTTTCGAAGCCATCCAGGAGGCTCGCGCAGCCAAGGGTGAAGCGCTCGACTGGCGCGAGTGGCCCGAGCAATGGCAAGACCCGCGCAGCGCTGCGCTGGCCGAATTTGCCGAAGAAAATGCCGGACGCATCGGCTTTTTCGCTTTCTGCCAATGGCTGATTACCCGTTGCCTGGAACGCGCACAAACAGCGGCCCGCGGCAGCGGCATGAGCATCGGCCTGATCGCCGACCTTGCTGTAGGCGCCGATGGCGGTGGCAGCCAGGCCTGGAGTCGCCAGGATGAGTTGCTCGCGTCCCTGACAGTGGGCGCGCCACCGGACATTTTGAATCGCACCGGCCAGGGCTGGGGCATTTCCGCGTTCTCGCCGGAAGGTCTCGTGCGCAACGGCTTTCGCGCATTCATTGAAATGCTGCGGGCCAACTTTGCCCACGCCGGCGGCCTGCGCATCGATCACGTGATGGGCCTGCAACGGTTATGGGTGATCCCCAATGGCGCGTCGCCTGCCGATGGTGCCTACCTCTACTATCCGGTGGATGACCTGCTGCGCCTGCTGACCCTGGAATCCCATCGGCACCAGGCCATCGTCCTCGGTGAAGACCTCGGCACAGTGCCTGAGGGTCTGCAGGAAAAACTCATCGCCCGCTCGATACTCGGCATGCGGGTGTTGCTGTTTGAACAGGATAACGCGCAGTTCAAGTCGATCCTCGATTGGCCGGACAATGCCCTGGCCACCACCAGCACCCATGACCTGCCGACGCTCAACGGCTGGTGGCACGGCCGCGATATCGACTGGAATGCCCGCCTCGGCATGACCGACGCCAGCAGTGAAATCGAATGGCGTCGCCACCGCGAACGTGAGCGTGAAGGCTTGCGCCGAGTGCTGGGCGAAGACCCGCAGAACTTTCGCGAAGAGTCCCATGAAACCGACCAGGTGCTCGACGCCAGTGTGCGCTTCCTGGGCCATACGCGCGCGCCATTGGTGCTGTTGCCGCTGGAAGACGCCTTGGGCATCGAGCAGCAGGCCAACCTGCCCGGCACCATTAACACCCATCCAAACTGGAGCCGGCGTTTGCCGGGCTACAGCGAGGCATTACTCGATGACCCCGATGCCGCCCGGCGTCTGGAACTGCTCGCCTGTGCGCGACTTCAAGCCGGTGAGCATGACCAATGAACCAACCATTAATCCAACCGTTGCGCGCGACTTTGCGCTTGCAGTTCCATAAAGACTTCACCCTGGATCAGGCGGTGCCCCTGGTGCCGTATTTCGCCAGTCTGGGCATCAGCCACGTGTACGCCTCGCCCCTGCTCGCAGCGCGCGCCGGGTCCATGCATGGCTACGATGTGGTGGACCCGACCCAGGTCAACCCGGAACTGGGCGGCGAACCTGCGTTGCGCCGCCTGGTAGCGGCCTTGCGTGAACAGAACATGGGGCTGATCCTCGACATCGTTTCCAATCACATGGCCGTCGGCGGCAGTGACAATCCCTGGTGGCTGGACTTGCTTGAATGGGGACGCCTGAGCCCCCACGGCGAGTTCTTCGATATCCAGTGGCATTCCCCCGACCCCTTGATGGAAGGCCAGTTGCTGCTGCCGTTTCTGGGCAGCGACTACGGCGTGGCATTGCAGGAAGGCACCTTGCCCCTGAGATTCGATCCCCAGCGCGGCTCGTTCCATGTCGAGCACTACGATCATCACTTCCCGATCTGCCCGAACAGCTACGGCGAGTTGCTCAGGAGCGATGACGAGCCGCTCAAATTCCTCGCCGATCGCTTCTCTGCCCTGAGCTACCAGACCGACGCCCACAGCCTGGCAGTACCGCTCAAGGAAGAGCTGCGCGAACTGGCCAGGGACCCGGCCATCCGGCAGCGCATCGAGCAGAATCTGCAAGGTTATGACTCGCGGACACCTGAGGGTTTTGAGCGCCTGCACTTGCTGCTCGAGCGCCAGAGCTACCGCCTCGCCAGTTGGCGGACAGCGGGCGATGACATCAACTGGCGGCGCTTTTTCGACGTCAACGAACTCGGTGGCCTGCGCGTCGAGCGTCCGGCCGTCTTCGAGGCGACCCACGCGAAGATTTTCGAGCTGGTGGCCGAAGGCCTGATCGACGGGCTGCGCATCGACCATATTGACGGCCTGGCCGACCCGCGTGGCTATTGCCGCAAACTGCGGCGTCGGGTCGACTCGCTGTCGCCCGAGCGCCACCTGCCAATCTACGTCGAGAAGATCCTCGGTGAAGGCGAAGCGCTGCATCGCGACTGGTCGGTGGACGGCACCACGGGCTACGAGTTCATGAACCAGTTGTCGCTGTTGCAACACGATCCCGAGGGCGCCCAACCTTTGGGTGAACTGTGGAGCAAGTACAGCGAACGGCCTGCGGACTTTCGCCAGGAAGCCCAACTGGCGCGCCAGCAGATCCTCAACGGTTCATTGGCCGGCGATTTCGAAAGCGTGGCCCAGGCACTGCTGCAAGTGGCTCGGGATGACCTGATGACCCGCGACCTGACTCTGGGTGCGATCCGCCGCGCGCTGCAGGAATTGATCGTGCATTTTCCGGTGTACCGCACCTACATCAGCCCGCTTGGACGTTCCGACGAAGACGATGTGTTCTTCCAGCAGGCCCTGGCAGGAGCGCGGCAGACCCTCGGCGAGGCCGACTGGCCGGTGCTCGACTGCCTGGCCGGGTGGCTGGGTGGCAAGCAATGGCGTAAGCGCCCCATCGGGCGCTCGCGCAAGATTCTCAAGCATGCCTGCGTACGCTTCCAGCAACTGACGTCACCGGCGGCCGCCAAGGCGGTCGAGGACACGGCGTTCTATCGTTCGGCAGTATTGCTGTCGCGCAACGACGTGGGCTTCAGCACCGAACAGTTCAGCGCGCCCGTCGCTGATTTTCACCAGGCTTGCCTGCAGCGCTTCGAAGCCTTCCCGGACAATCTGCTGGCTACGGCCACCCATGACCACAAACGCGGTGAAGACACCCGCGCGCGACTGGCCATATTGAGCGAGCGCAGCGCCTGGTATGCCGAACAGGTGCCGCTGTGGCAAACCCTCGCCCGGCCGTTGCGTGACGACGAGCAGATGCCGTCTGCCGGCGACGAGTTGATCCTCTACCAAGCCGTCCTCGGCAGCTGGCCGCTGGACCTGCGCAGTGACGATCAGGCGGGCCTCGAGGACTACGCCAAGCGCCTTTGGCAGTGGCAACAGAAAGCCTTGCGCGAAGCCAAATTGCAAAGCAGCTGGAGTGCGCCCAATGACGCCTACGAGCGAGCGGTCCAGGTCTTCATCGAGCGCTTGCTCCTGAGTGCCGAGGGTGAACTGTTGCGCTCGGCCCTGGCCAAGGCCGCCCAGGCACTCGCGGCACCGGGTGCCCTGAACAGTCTGGCGCAAACCTTGCTGCGCATGACGGTGCCTGGGGTGCCGGACTTGTATCAGGGTAACGATTACTGGGACTTTTCGCTGGTGGATCCGGACAACCGCAGGCCCGTGGATTACCACAGCCGGCAGCAAGCCATGGCACAACCCCGGGAGCTGACCGAGCTGCTGGCGGCCTGGCGCGATGGGCGCATCAAGCAGACGCTGATTCGCCGCACCCTCAACCTGCGCGCCGAGCATGCCCAACTGTTTGCCCGTGGCAACTATCAGCCACTGGAAGTGGTCGGCAGCCAGGCCCACAGAGTGCTCGCCTTCATGCGTGAACATGCAGGCAACAGGGCGGTAGTGATCGTACCGATTCGTTGCGCCGAACTGCTGAAAAACAGTGCCCAACCCTTGGTCGATGCGCTGCAGTGGGGCGACACCCGGGTCAAATTACCGTTTGAGGCATCCGCAGAAAATCTGAAGGGACTTTTTCCTGGCGCCACAGTCACAAATCACAAGGAGCTGAACATCAGCACCGCGCTGGGCGAATTCCCGGTCAATCTTTTTATCCAATTTTCTACCCAAGCTTGAGTTCAGTTCAGGAGCATAGCGATGAGTACCGACGATAAACGCGTTCGCGAATTTGCCTATCAGATCTGGGAGTCGGAAGGACAACCCGAGGGCCAGGAAGCCCGTCATTGGGAGATGGCTCGCAAACTGGCCGAAGCTGAAGCGCTGGCCCCCAGCAAGTCGCCCAAGGCGCCTGGCAGCAAAGGTGTTGCTGGCAAGGCTGCCAAGCCCAACGGCAAGCTTGAGGACAAGCCTGCTGCCAAGCCCAAGGCCGCCGCCAAGGCCAAGCCTTCAGCCGCTTCCTCGGTGATACCGCCAGGCGAAAAGGCTCCCGAGAAAAAGCCGCGATCGACTAAAAAACCTTCGGTCTGACGACAGACTTTCTGATTTTGACTGGATTCATGGCGAGCTTGCTCGCCATGTCGGGGTCGTTCGCCCTGAAAACACTATCGCCACACCGTACTCGACCCCATTTGCAGGAGCATTTATGAGCAGTCCAAAAAAACCCGCGACAGAACCTCACGCCGAGGCCTCGCGAATTCGTGAGGGCCTGCCCTTCCCGCTCGGTGCTACCTGGGACGGCCTGGGTGTCAACTTCGCGTTGTTTTCCGCCAACGCGACCAAGGTTGAACTGTGTATTTTCGATGATTCGGGCGAGGTCGAACTCGAACGCATCGAATTGCCCGAATACACCGACGAGATCTACCACGGCTACTTGCCCGACGCCCATCCCGGGCTGATCTACGGCTACCGTGTGTATGGCGCCTACGACCCGGCCAATGGTCACCGCTTCAACCATAACAAATTGCTGATCGACCCTTACGCCAAGCAACTGGTCGGCGAGCTGAAATGGTCCGAGGCGTTGTTCGGCTACACCATCGGCCACCCCGACGCCGACCTCAGCTTCGACGAACGCGACAGCGCGCCCTTCGTACCCAAGTGCAAGGTCATCGATCCGGCACACACCTGGGGCCACGACCACCGCGTCAGCGTGCCGTGGGACAAGACGATCATCTATGAGACCCACGTCCGTGGCATCAGCATGCGTCACCCTTCGGTTCCGGAAAACGTGCGGGGCACCTTTGCCGGCCTGATGGTGGACGACGTGCTGGAGCACATCCGCAAACTGGGTGTGTCGTCGGTCGAACTGCTGCCGATTCACGCCTTCGTCAACGATCAGCATCTGCTGCACAAGGGCATGACCAACTACTGGGGCTACAACAGTATTGCGTTTTTCGCCCCGGACCCGCGCTACCTGGCCAGTGGCAAGATCGCCGAGTTCAAGGAGATGGTTGCGCACCTGCACGAAGCCAATCTGGAAGTCATACTCGACGTGGTCTACAACCACACCGCCGAGGGCAACGAGCAGGGCCCGACCCTGTCCATGCGGGGCATCGACAACGCGTCGTACTATCGCCTGATGCCCGACGACAAGCGCTACTACATCAACGACTCCGGCACCGGTAACACCCTGGACCTGAGCCACCCCTGCGTCCTGCAAATGGTCACTGACTCTTTGCGTTACTGGGCCACGGAAATGCACGTGGACGGTTTCCGCTTCGACCTGGCGACCATCCTCGGGCGCTACCACGACGGTTTCGACGAGCGCCACAGTTTCCTTGTCGCCTGCCGCCAGGACCCGGTACTGCGCCAGGTGAAAATGATCGCCGAGCCATGGGATTGCGGCCCCGGTGGTTATCAGGTCGGTGGCTTCCCGCCAGGCTGGGTTGAGTGGAACGACAAATTCCGTGACACGGTGCGCTCCTTCTGGAAAGGCGATGACGGCCAGCTGGCGGATTTCGCCAGTCGCATGACGGCATCCGGCGAGATGTTCAACCAGCGCGGCAGACGCCCATATTCGTCGGTGAACTTCATCACCGCCCACGACGGCTTCACCCTCAATGACCTGGTGTCGTACAACGACAAGCACAACGAGGCCAACGACGAGAACAATCAGGACGGCAGCAACAACAACCTGTCCTGGAACCACGGCGTCGAAGGACCGACCGACGATCCGGAAATCAACGCGCTGCGCCAGCGGCAGATGCGCAACTTCTTCGCCACGCTGCTGCTGTCCCAAGGCACGCCGATGCTGGTTGCCGGTGACGAGTTCGCGCGCACCCAGGACGGCAACAACAACGCCTATTGCCAGGACAGCGAAATCGGCTGGGTCAACTGGGACCTGAGCGAAGACGGCAAGGCCCTGCTGAAATTCGTCAAGCGCTTGATCAAGTTGCGCCTGGCCTACCCGATCCTGCGTCGCGGACGCTTCCTGGTGGGCAACTACAACGAGGATATCGGCGTCAAGGACGTCACCTGGCTGGCCCCGGATGGCAGCGAGATGTCCATCGAGCAATGGGAAGACGCCCATGGACGCTGCCTCGGCATGCTGCTGGACGGCCGCGCCCAGGAAACCGGGATTCGCCGCAAGGGAGCAGATGCCACCCTGCTGCTGGTGGTGAATGCGCATCACGACATCGTCAACTTCACCTTGCCGGAAGTCCCTGAGGGCGTGTTCTGGACGTGCATGGTCGACACCAATCAACCCTCGATCCGTGGTCAGGAACGCTTCGAGTTTGGCCATGAATATTCCGTGACTGGCCGCTCGCTGCTGTTGTTCGAACTGCAGCGTGAGGAAGACGAGTGAAATGGAGCTCAAGACCTGTCTTGATCGCCAGTCGACGGACTACGACGGCACCCGGGCACTAGGACAGTGCCTGGAGCAACTGGTGGAGGCAGGTCTGGATCGACTGCCGCTACCGGGGCAAGGCCACACGCTGGAGCGATTCCAGCGGTTGGCCGAGGTGGGCGGGCATGATCTGCGGTTGTGCAAATTGTATGAAGGGCACACTGACGCGCTGGCGATTTTCCAGCAACTCGGTGCGTTTGCGCCGCCGCCTGGCAGTACCTGGGGCATGTGGGCGGCCGAACCGCCGAATGCCCGGGTTCGGCTGACTCATTCAGCGCAGGCCGTCGCGCTCAATGGTCGCAAGGCCTGGTGCTCCGGCGCCGCCGTGCTCAGTCATGCGCTATTGACTGCCTGGGACGAACAGGACCGTCAACAACTGGTGGCAGTCGCCCTTGATCAGCCAGGAGTCACCGTGACCGATGTGGGCTGGCAAGCGGTCGGCATGGGTGCAACCGGCAGCGTCGAGGTCCTCTTCGACGACGCCCAGGCGACCGCCATCGGTAACCCCGGCGATTACCTGCAACGCCCCGGATTCTGGCAAGGCGGGATCGGCATTGCCGCCTGCTGGTATGGCGCGGCCTGCAGCATTGCCGAGCGGTTGCGCGAGCATTGTGCGCAGCGCGCTGAACCCCACGCCCTGGCCCATCTGGGCGCCGTCGACAGTGCCTTGCAAGGCGCTGCCGCGGTGTTGCGTGCCAGCGCCCTGGCGATAGATGCCGCCCCTCTCAAAGACGCCGAATTGCTCGCCCGACGCGCCCGTGCAGTGGTTGAAAACGCCGCCGAGCAAGTCATACATCATGTCGGCCGCGCGCTGGGCGCCGGCCCTTATTGCAAAGACCTACAGTTCGCGCAACTGAGCGCCGACCTGCCGGTTTTTCTGCGCCAGAGTCACGCCGAGCGCGATCTCGCGGGTCTGGGCCACTTAATGCGTGAAGGGACATGGACGTTATGAAAACCAATCCAATTGTCGGCCAGGGCACGCCGCTGTATCAGTGGCAAGCCTCCAGTCAACTGGCGCAGCTACCGGTGATCGATGTTCTGCAATTGGTCCCCGAGGGCTCTCGCGCGGTGATCATTGCACCACACCCGGACGACGAGATCCTCGGCTGTGGCGGTTTCCTGCAGCTGCTGGCCGAGGCGGGCCGTGACCTGCAGTTGATTTCGGTGACCGATGGCAGCGCCAGTCATCCGGGTTCAAAACGCTGGCCGGTGGAACGCCTGAGCACCGTCCGCCCCCAGGAGTCGGTGGAAGCGCTGCGGCGGCTCGGGTTGCCATTGCACAGCTTGAGGTGGTTGCGCGGTGGTTTTGCCGACAGCCAGGTGGCGGCCAGAGAGGACGAATTGAGCACATTTATCGAGCGTCATCTACGCGCCAGTGATGTGGTGTTCACCACCTGGCGCGAAGACGGGCACTGCGATCACGAAGCGGTGGGGCGTGCCAGTGCCGAAGCGGCGCAGCGTGTCGGGGCGACTTTGCATGAACTGCCGGTGTGGACCTGGCACTGGGCAACGCCTGAAGACCGCAGTGTTCCCTGGCATCGAGCGCGCAAGATCCTGTTGTCGCCGCCGTTGATTGCCCGCAAACGCCACGCGATCCATGCCTTCGCCAGTCAGCTCGAGGGCGACCCACAGATCGGTTTGCCACCGGTGCTCGCGCCCTACGTGCTGGAGCGGCTGCTACAACCCTTTGAGGTGGTGTTCGTATGAGCGTCTCTGACCGATATTTTGACGGTTTGTTTGCCAACAGTGACGATCCCTGGGCATTCCGCCAGCGCTGGTACGAACAACGCAAACGGGCCATTACCCTGGCTGCGCTGCCCCGTCCGCGCTACCGCGCCATTTTCGAACCGGGGTGCGCCAACGGCGAATTGAGCGCCGACCTCGCCACCCGCTGCGACCGCCTGCTGTGTTGCGATACCGCCAGTGCCGCCGTCGCCCTCGCGCGTACGCGTTTGAGTCCGTTCAACCATGCGCAGGTGCATCAGGCACGTTTGCCCGAGCAATGGCCGAGTGAGAAATTCGACCTGATCGTAATCAGCGAGCTTGGCTACTACCTGGATGCCAAAGACCTCAAGCGCCTGATCGAACAAGCCTCGCATTCCCTCACGGCCGACGGTCAACTGTTGGCATGCCACTGGCGCCCGCCTATCGAAGGTTGTCCCCTGAATGCCCGCCAGGTGCATGACCTGCTGCACGAGCACCTGCACCTGCCGCGCCTGGTGCTGCATCAGGAAGCCGACTTCCTGCTGGAACTATGGAGTCGCGAACCGCGTTCTGTGGCCACCCTGGAAGGCCTGCGAAGCAGCACCTGACGACGCCCCCCTGCAGGAGCGAGCTCGCTCGCGATGGTCTTGAACGGTAACGCGGCGCTCTCAGGTCATTCATAAACACGCTCGCTCCTGCATGGGAGATCAACATCGGCAAAAAATACGTACCAGATAGAACATGCACGCGACGAATCGCAATACATGAGCAATACTCCTTGCGCGGCAATCCATGGTTTGGAGCGTGCGCACCCACGCTCATACTCCCGGAACAAGGACGTAGCCCGATGAAAACCGTTTCCTTCAGCGAAAGCAGCCTGCCTGCGCAGATCTGGAACAGCGCGGCGCAACTGGACAATATCCCCGTCATCAACACCCAGACCCTCGTTCCACCGGGCGCTCGCGCGGTGGTGATCTCGCCCCATCCTGGCGACGAAGTGATGATGTGCGGCGGCCTGCTGCAACTGCTCAGCGCCCTGGGCCATCCCCTGCAATTACTTTCCATGACCGACGGCAGTGCCAGTTATCCGGGCTCGCAACAGTGGTCGGAAAAACGCCTGAGCGTGTTTCGCTCCCAGGAAAGCGTCGAGGCCTTGCGCCGCCTGGGCATGCCGATGCACAGCCTGAAATGGATTCGTGGCGGTTTTACCGATAACGCCCTGGCAGAACACGAAGCCCAGCTGGCCGATTTCATCGCCCGCTACCTGCGCCCCGGCGACGTGGTATTCAGCACCTGGAGCGAGGACCGCCATCTGGATCACGATGCCGTGGGCCGTGCGGCGGCCAAGGCCGCGAAAAGAGTCGGCGCGGCCTTCAACGAAGTACCCATTCGCGCCTGGCACCGACCGATCCGAGACCGCGAGCAAATCCCTTGGCACCGTGCGCGCAAGGTGCGCCTCGACACCTGGACCGTGGCGCGCAAGAGCCACGCCACCCATGCCTATGCCAGCCAGCTCGATGGCGAGCCCGCCTTGGGCCTCGCCCCCCTGCTACCCCGGGTGCTGCTGGAACGAATGCGCCTGCCTTACGAAATCGTCTTCGTCTGACACCAATCCCTGTGGGAGCAAGGCTTGCCCGCGATGACGGTGGCAAATGCTCCACCACAAACCAGTTCCCAGGGCCAAGGGCCTGGACAACAATCGATCGCCGATTTTCGCTGAACTGCGCGCGCCCCCATCAGTCGCATAGATATGGAACCGACTACCAGGAGTCAACGTGACCAGTGATCCAACGCAGCAGGCACTTGAAGACATGCCGCTGACTACGCCACCGGCCATCCACCGCCTCAGAGTGCTGACGGTCAACACCCACAAGGGCTTCACCGCGCTCAACCGGCGCTTCATCCTTCCGGAATTGCGCGAAGCGGTACGCAGTACCTCGGCCGACCTGGTATTTCTCCAGGAAGTGGTGGGCGAACACGAGCGTCATTCTTCACGCTTCAACGACTGGCCACAGACTTCCCAGTACGAATTCCTCGCCGACAGCATGTGGAGTGACTTCGCCTACGGTCGCAATGCCGTCTACCCCGACGGTCATCATGGCAACGCATTGCTGTCCAAGTACCCCATTCGCGAATACCGCAACCTCGACGTGTCGATCACCGGCCCCGAACGACGGGGCCTGTTGCACTGCGTACTCGATGTTCCGGGGCATGCCGAAGTCCATGCGATCTGCGTCCACCTGAGCCTGCTGGAAAGTCATCGCCAGCTGCAGCTCCAGTTGCTGTGCCAACTGCTTGAGTCCCTCCCCGATGATGCACCGGTGATCATCGCCGGGGACTTCAACGACTGGCAGCTGCAAGGCAACGCCGCCCTCGCCCGGCGCGACTATCTGCATGAAGCCTTTGAACGCCATCACGGTCGTCCCGCCAAGACCTACCCGGCGCGGTTCCCCCTGTTGCGCCTGGACCGCATTTACCTGCGCAATGCCAGCAGCCATGACCCGCGAATACTGGGAAACAAGCCCTGGACGCACCTTTCTGATCACTTGCCGTTGGCGGTGGAAGTGCATCTTTAAGTCATCAATAAATCCGACCTGCTGTCATTTGTGTCAGTGGTTATCGGCGAGTTCTGTTGGTACGGTATCAATTGAAGCGTTGGACGCCTTTACACACCTGGAGATATGCATGGACATTGCGACAGGTTTGCCTAAGTACCGTATCAGTGACTACCGTTTCAGTGCCCTCGCCGTTTCCATTTGTCTAAGCCTTGGATCGCCACAATTCGCTCAAGCCAGCTGTACATTCACGCCCACCGCCGGCAACGATAACCATGTCTGCGACAGCGGCATCGGCGGCGCACTGACCGATCTCACCGGCAACAACACCCTGAGCTTTCCCACCAGCGGCACGGGCCAAATCATCGGCAACGTGAATTTTGGTGCGGGCAATGATGGCCTGGTCATGAATTCCGGGACATTGACTGGCACCCTGAACCAGGGTGATGGTTCAGACACGGTGTTGATCACCAACGGCGTGATCACCGGCGCGGTGAATCAGGGCAATCAGATCGATGACTTCGTCATGAGTGGCGGGCGGATCCAGTCCCTGGCCCAAGGCGACGGCCGCGACACCTTCCTGATGACCAATGGCACCATAGTCGGGGCCTTCGAGGACGGGGACGTGGCGAGGATGTCCGGCGGCACTATCGGTCGGGTCGACATGAAGCTCGACAACAACATCTTCGACATGTCTGGCGGCGAGATCATCGGCAATCTGGTGACCGGCTTCGGCCTCGACACCATCATCATCTCCGGCGGCAAAATCGGCGGCAACGTCAGCGTCAGCGGTGGCAATGACAGCATCACTGTCACCGGCGGCGAAATCGTCGGGGAGATTCGCGCCAGCGTCGGTAATGACATCCTCAACTGGAACGGCGGCGGGATCATCCGTTCGGCGATCCTGATGGGCGAAGGCAATGACCTCGCCACCCTTTCCAACCTCACTGAAACCAGCCTGGCACCGATGCCGAGCATGGACGGTGGTCCCGGCACCGACACCCTGAATTTCAATCAGACCACCACAGCCGGCGCCTCCCGCTACATCAACTGGGAGTCGCTGAACCTGAGCAATAATTCGCGCCTTGACCTGGCCAGCGATTCGCTGATCCTGGGTGACAGTGCCAGTGGCACCGGGCTTATCAACGTCGACGCCAGCAGCACCCTCACCTCGGTGCAAGGCAGCATCGCGCCGTTCACTGCAGGCCAGCTCGCGACCTTGAACAATGCCGGGACCATCGACCTCACCAGCGCCAATTCGCGCAGCAACGACACACTGACGGTACAGGGCAATTACGCCGGTAACGGTGGCAAGCTGCTGCTGCAAAGCGTGCTGGGCGATGACAGCTCCCCCAGCGATAAACTGGTGGTCAATAACGGTACCTTGACCGGCAACACCGTCATTACCGTGCAGAACCTGGGCGGAGTCGGCGGGGTCACTCAACAGAACGGCATCCAGCTGGTTGAGGCACAAGGCTCGGCCGTGGCCAGCAACGGAGCCTTCGCCCTTAACGGCGGCCTGATTTCCGCAGGCGCTTTCGATTACCGTCTGTTCAAAGGCGGGGTCACCGCCGGTACGGAAAACAGCTGGTACCTGCGCTCGGCGGTGGTCGCCCCTGCGGTGACGACCATCCCCAATCCGGATCCGGCGTTGCCGCCTATTACGGTACCCGTCGTTGCGATACCGGTCGCCGCGCCCGCCCCTCCGGCTCCCACTCCTGAACCGGGAAGCCCGCCGCTACCAGCACCGGCACCGCTGCCGCCGTTGCCCGAAGCCGTTGCGGGTGCCGCGCCGATTCCCCTTTACCGTCCCGAAGTCGCCACCTGGTCAGTGCTGCCCCCTGCTGCGGCCCAGTTGACCCTGACAGCGCTCGGCACTTTCCACGATCGCCAGGGCGATCAACGCCTGCTCACCGAAACCGGGGCGTTTGGTGCGGGCTGGGGCCGGGCTTACGGAAAGAATCTCGACCAGACCTGGTCAGGCACCGTAACGCCGCGCTTCGATGGTTCGCTCAAGGGCTTTCAAGTGGGCAATGACCTCTACGGCTCCCAAACCTCGGGCGGGCACACGCAGCGAATCGGGTTCTTCGTGGGGCACACCGGCATGAAGGGCAATGTCGACGGCTTCAACGAGGGCTTTGAAGACAAACGCGCCGGCAAGATCGACCTGCGTGGCGACCATGTCGGCTTGTACTGGACATTGGTGGGCAACAGCGGCTGGTACTTCGATAACGTGATCATGTCGACCCGCTTTGATGGCGACAACCGCTCAGAGCGTGGCCTGAAACTGGATACCCGTGGCCACGGG
Source organism: Pseudomonas sp. 65/3-MNA-CIBAN-0223 (assembly GCF_040310425.1). Taxonomy (NCBI): domain Bacteria; kingdom Pseudomonadati; phylum Pseudomonadota; class Gammaproteobacteria; order Pseudomonadales; family Pseudomonadaceae; genus Pseudomonas; species Pseudomonas sp. 65/3-MNA-CIBAN-0223. The sequence goes on along the minus strand of NZ_JBEOPV010000001.1, from coordinate 224,109 downwards.
CTCACAGTGTCCAGTGAAGCCGGTTATCCCATTGCCCTCAATGACACCTGGGTGCTCGAGCCCCAGGCGCAAATCATTCATCAGAAGATCTCTCTGGACAGCCAGGACGACGGGATTTCCAGGGTTTCCTTCGACTCCGACGGCGCATGGACCGGGCGCCTGGGTGCAAGGCTAAAGGGCAGCTATCAGGTCGGCGGTCGCCCGCTCGAACCCTACCTGCGGGCGAACCTGTGGCATACGTTATCCGGGACAGACACGGTGACCTTTGACGACGTCGACAGGGTCATCACTGAACAGAAGGCCTCCTCCGCCGACATCGGTGTGGGCCTGAACGTGAGCCTGGCTTCATCCGTCAGCGTCTACGCCGGTGCCGACTACAGCACCAATATCGACAGCCAGGACTTGCGCGGACTGTTTGGAAATGTCGGCGTGAGAATTAGCTGGTAGCCGTCATATAAAGGCTCTGGCGCGCGGTTTTTTGACGATGCCTCGTACAAACAACCACTTGCAAGCGCGGCGGAAATCAGTCACTTATAGGGCTTAAATTAGCCCTACCATTTATCGGCCATTTTCTTGACGCGATGTCAAGGGTCTTCTTAGCTACAGGTTACTACCCCCGGAAAACTACCAGGAACAAGCCTCACACCGCTCATGCAGGGGCCGGTGCAGGTTTGGCCTACTCCATTCGGTCGCCCCTCATTCGGGGTAGGAGAGACGCCAAAGCGAGACAGCGCATGCGATTGCAAGGTAGACCGCCATGAGAACATCACTCCCCCCGCTTGAGATCAAAGCCACTTTCTACACCCTTTCGAGTTCGCTGCTGTTGTGCTCATCGGTGGGAGCACAAGCCGGGCCCGCGGAAGATGAGACCTTGCCCTGGTATCGCCAGGACGTCCCGACGATGTCACTACCTGCAATCAATATCACGGCCCCCTACCCCGGGCATGTCAGCGCAGCATCCGACGCCCGCAGTTCACGGCTGACCATCGAAGACGCCGCACCCTCGACCTGGGACCAGCTCTACGGCAAGCCTTCGCGCCAGGCCCAGGACGACGTGCTGGCGCAAGGCTTTTCCGGGCCCGGTGCCAGCGAGTCCTGGGGCCCGGCGCTACTGACGTTGCAAAGTGCCGGCGGGCATACCCAGCGCGTTGGGCTGATCGGCGGCGTCAGCCAGTTCCAGAGTAACGGCAATGGCCTGCTGACCAGTCGCGCCCAGGCCGACCCCGCCACGGACACCCTCAACCTGCAAGGCCAGAGCCTTGGCGCCTACTGGAGCCTCACCGGAGCGCAAGGCTGGCACGTCGACCTGACGGCCAGTGGTGGCCGGGTCAACGGCTTCAGCCGCAACGAACAGGGCGTGAGGCAAGTGACTGAAGGCAGCGCGTTGACACTCTCGGTGGAAGGCGGATTCCCCATTGGGTTAAGCGATAACTGGGTGGTTGAACCCCAGGCGCAACTGATCAATCAACGTATCACCCTCGACACGCCCTACTCGGGTTCAGGCAATGCTTCGGCGAGCGACCTCAACTCATGGAGCGGCCGGGTCGGAGCGCGGTTGAAAGGGAGTTACGACATCAATGGCCTGGGGGTCGAGCCGTATGTGCGGACCAACTTGTGGCACACGGTTTATACCGGCAACACGGTATCGCTGGATCAGGTCGACAAAATCAGCAGCAGCCGCAAGTCGTCAACCGTGGATTTGGGGCTGGGATTGGTGGCGAAGGTGACACCGGCGGTGAGCCTGTATGTCAGTGCCGATTACAGCAGTGATGTGGATGACAACGATTTGAACGGGTTGATCGGCAGTCTAGGCGTGCGGATGCGTTGGTGAGGTTTTTTTAACAGCAAAAGATCGTCCGAACGCGGCCCGAGCCTGCGGCAGCTCCTACAGGGCATTGCGTGTAGGAGCTGCCGCAGGCTCGGGCCGCGATCGGACGATCTTTTGATCTACCTTCTGACCTACGCCTCAGGCCGCAGAATCAACACCGCCAACGGCGGCAAATTCAGCGACAGTGACAGCGGCTGTCCGTGGCTGGGTTCTTCCTCGGTAAACGCCCCGCCCCCATTGCCATAATTGGACCCGGCGTACATCGCCGCGTCGCTGTTGATGACCTCGGTCCAGCGACCGGCAAACGGCACGCCCACTCGATAACCCTGGCGCGGCACAGGCGTGAAGTTGGCAACCACCAGAACCGGGCTGCCATCCTTGCTCCAGCGCAGGAAGGCATAGACGCTGTTGATCGCATCGTCGCCAATCAACCACTGGAAGCCCTGTGGCGCGTCGTCCTGGTCGTGCATCGCCGGTTCTTCGCGGTAGAACCGGTTGAGGTCGCCCACCAGCTTTTGCACACCCTTGTGTTCCGAGTACTGCAGCAGGTACCAATCCAGTTGCTGGTCGTGATTCCACTCGCGCCACTGGCCGAACTCGCAGCCCATGAACAGCAGTTTCTTGCCCGGGTGCGACCACATGAAGCTCAGGTAAGCCCGCAAGTTGGCAAATTTCTGCCAGCGGTCGCCGGGCATCTTGTCGATCAGCGAATGCTTGCCATGCACCACTTCGTCATGGGAAATCGGCAGGATGAAGCGCTCGGACCAGGCATACACCAGGCCAAAGCTCAGCTCGTTGTGATGATGCCCACGGTACACCGGGTCCTGCTGGATGTAGTGCAACGAATCGTGCATCCAGCCCATGTTCCATTTGTAGTCGAAACCCAGGCCGCCCTGTTGCGTGCTCTGGCTGACGCCGGGCCACGCGGTGGATTCCTCGGCGATCACCAGGGCACCTGGGGCCTCAAGGTTGACCACGTCATTGAGGTGGCGCAGGAAGTCGATCGCTTCCAGGTTCTCCCGCCCGCCGTGGCGGTTGGGCACCCATTCGCCGGCCTTGCGCGAGTAGTCGCGATAGAGCATCGAGGCCACCGCATCGACGCGCAGGCCGTCGACGTGGAAATGCTTGAGCCAATGCAGCCCCGAGGCCAGCATGTAGCCGTGCACTTCGGTGCGGCCGAGGTTGTAGATCAGCGTGTCCCAATCCTGGTGAAAACCTTCCTGCGGGTTGCCATATTCGTACAACGCGGTGCCGTCGAATTGCGCCAGGCCGTGGGTGTCGGTCGGGAAATGCGCCGGTACCCAGTCAAGGATCACACCAATATCCGCCAGGTGGCAGGCGTTGACGAAGGCGGCAAAATCATCCGGCGAACCGTAGCGGGCACTTGGAGCGAACTGCGACAGCAGCTGATAACCCCATGATCCACCGAACGGGTGCTCCATGATCGGCATCAGCTCGATGTGGGTGAAACCCAGTTCCTTCACGTAAGGAATCAACCGCTCGCCCAGTTCGTGCCAGGTGTACTGGCGGGCGACTTCGCCCAGGTCATCCAGCTCACACTGCCAGGAGCCGGCGTGCAGCTCGTAGATCGATAGCGGCGCACTGGGGTGCTGGCGCTCGATGCGCGACTGCATCCACGCCTGGTCCTGCCATTCGATGCTCAGGGGCGAGGCGACCTTGGACGCCGTGTCTGGAGGCAAGGTGGTCGCCAGGGCCATCGGGTCGGCCTTCAGCGGCAAGATACCGTTGGCGCCGAGGATTTCGTATTTGTAGGTTTCGCCCGCCTGCATGCGCGGGATGAACAGCTCCCAGACACCCGTCGGATGCCGCAGGCGCATCGGATGACGGCGGCCGTCCCAGTTGTTGAAATCACCCACCACCGAAACCCGCTTGGCATTCGGCGCCCAGACGGCAAACCGCACGCCATCGACCCCGTCTACCGTTTTCAACTGTGCACCGAGGCAACTGCTCAAATCCCGATGGTTGCCCTCGGCAAACAGGTACAGGTCCATCTCGCCCAACAAGGGACCGAAGCTGTAGGGATCCTCGGAAACCTGCTCGCCTCCGGCCCAGCGGGTGCGCAACAGGTAAGGCTGGGCGCGATCGAAATGCCCGACGAACAAGCCTGGGATCTGGGTGGCCTCAAGATTGCCCAGTTCCTCACCGGAATCCTTCGCCAGTACTTGCACGCTCAGGGCATCCGGCAGATAGGCCCGAATGAATTGCCCGCCGGCGTTATCGGCATGGGGACCGAGAATTGCAAAAGGGTCGGGATGTGCGGCGCGCACCAGCGCGTCGAGGTCCTGCGATCCGGGCAGCAGCGCTTCTTTAGCGTGACCCAGTTCCTTGTTCTGGAAACTCATGACTACTCTCCACCAAGATCGGAAAAGGGTTTAAGCCCACTCAATAATCCATACAAACCATGTAACGGCACAGGCAGCCAGGTTGGGCGATTCTCAGCCTCGTAGGCCACCTCGTACGCGGCCTTTTCCAGACCGAACAACGCCAGCGCAGCGTCCTCGCCTGCCGGATCTTGCCACGCATGTCCAAGACTAGCTGCCGCCAGCCGATAAGCGTCGACAAATGCCTGGCGAGCCTCATTTAAATAGCGCTCTGCGACCCTGACTCGCGCCGCCTGTGCCGCTTCGGTGTTATCGACATTGTGCACATTGATGGTCATGGCTGCCGCGTAATCAAACGAGCGCAATACCCCGCTCACATCCTTGTACGGACTGTGCTTGCCCCGTCGCTCATGCAGTGGCCGGGCCGGTTCACCTTCAAAGTCGATCAGATAGGCATCGCCCTTGATCACCAGCACCTGGCCCAGGTGCAAGTCGCCGTGTACACGAATCCGCAGGCCACCTGCCGCCTTTTTGCCCAGCTCCTGAACATGGCTCAGGATCGCCTTTTTGTTGTCCACCAAGCGACTGACCAGCGCCTGGTCGGCCGGGTTCAGTTCGGTTTGATGCTGCTTGAGCAACTTCAAAGCATGTTCCACTTGCGCGGCGACGTCCTTGGCCGAGGCCAGGGCTTCTTTTTGCGTGGTGACCTGCGGCGCGAAGTCCGGGTCATCGGTGGGCGCGGCGAGAACCTGATGCATTTCACCCAGGCGCTGGCCGAGCATGCCGGCAAAATCCTTCAGCTCGCCCAAGGCGTTGTAGTGCTGTTCCTGTTCCGAAATGGCTTGCGCCAGTTCGTCACGTAATGCGCGTTCGAGGTTGTTCTGCGTCCATTCCCAGGCATCGCCCTGATTGCTCAGGAAGCCTTGGGCGATCATCAGCAGCGTGTCCTCGCCTTCGGCGTCACGACGAATCACCGAGCCCAGCAATGGGGAGATATTGGCGAACCCGGCGTTGGTCAGGTACGCACTCATTTCCAGTTCAGGGTGGACCCCGGAGGCGATCTTGCGGATCAGTTTCAGCACCAGGCTTTTGCCGACCACGACCGAACTGTTGGACTGCTCGGCCGACAGATAGCGCACCTCCGACTCCGCGTTGAGGCCCAGTTGAGCCAGCGCGGGGGTCGGTTCAAAGCGGATATCACCTTCGTCAGACGCCAGTACGGTGTTGTTGTGCATACCCTCCAACACCGCACGAATGAAGTTTTCCAGGGCAAATGCATCGGTAATGATGCCGACCTGACGACCGCGGCGAACTCGGGACAGTGCCAGTTGCTGCGGCAGCGCCGGACCGACCTGATCCTCGGCGATAAAGCCGAAAGGCAGCTGATACCGACTGGTCTGGCCATTGCTGGTGACGTCGATTTCGCTCAGCAACACCGGATGCTCTGCGTCGCCAAAGCGCACGCCATAGGCCAGTTTTACCTGTTCGATGGTGGCGTCCTTGCCGGCAAACCAGCGGCGATTTTGCAGCCAGTTGGGCAAAATGCCCTGCTCCATCGTGGCGCGAGACGGCGCTTCGAGGAGTTCTTCCATGCGGTGCTTGAGCACCAGGGTGGTGAAGTCCGGCAGGCTTTGCGCCGGCTCCACATGCCAGCTGGGCATCTGGTTCTCCGCCGCCAGGCCAAACCAGTAGAAGCCATACGGCGCCAAGGTCAGGAGGAAGTTAAGCTGGCCGATCGGTGGGAACGCGTTCCCACCGAGCATTTCCACCGGCACCATGCCGGTGTAGGCCGACAGGTCGAGCTCGGCCGCCTGGGCACTGCGCGATACGTTGGCCACGCACAGAATGATCTCGTGTTTACCGTCTTCGCCGGTGAATTCACGGGTATACGCCAGGATTCGGCGATTGCTTGGCGAAAGCATTTTCAGGGTGCCGCGCCCGAATGCCTTGGACTGCTTGCGCACGGCAAGCATGCGCCGGGTCCAGTTGAGCAGCGAGTGCGGGTCGCCGGCCTGGGTCTCGACGTTCACCGACAGGTAACCGTATTGCGGGTCCATGATCGGTGGCAACACCAGACTGGCCGGGTCCGCGCGCGAGAAGCCGCCATTGCGGTCAATCGACCACTGCATGGGCGTACGCACGCCATCCCGGTCACCCAGGTAGATGTTGTCGCCCATGCCGATTTCGTCACCGTAGTACAGGGTCGGCGTGCCGGGCATCGACAACAGCAGGCTGTTGAGCAGTTCCACGCGGCGGCGGTCACGCTCCATCAAGGGTGCCAGGCGCCGGCGGATGCCCAGGTTGATGCGTGCGCGGCGATCAGCGGCGTAGTAGTTCCACAGGTAGTCGCGCTCCTTGTCGGTGACCATCTCCAGCGTCAGCTCATCATGGTTACGCAGGAAAATCGCCCACTGGCAGTTGGCGGGAATCTCCGGGGTCTGCCGCAGGATGTCGGTGATCGGGAAGCGGTCTTCCTGGGCCAGCGCCATGTACATGCGCGGCATCAGCGGGAAATGGAACGCCATGTGGCATTCATCGCCGTTTTGGCCCTGGGCATCGGTGTCGCCAAAATACAGTTGAGTGTCTTCAGGCCATTGATTGGCTTCGGCGAGCAGCATGCGGTCTGGGTAGTTGGCATCGATCTCGGCACGGATCTGCTTGAGGACGTCGTGGGTCTCCGGCAGGTTCTCGTTGTTGGTGCCGTCACGTTCGATCAGGTACGGAATAGCGTCCAGGCGAAGGCCGTCGATGCCCATGTCCAGCCAGTAGCGCATCACCGACAGCACGGCTTTCATGACTTGCGGGTTGTCGAAGTTCAGGTCCGGCTGGTGCGAATAAAAGCGGTGCCAGAAGTACTGCCCGGCCACCGGATCCCAGGTCCAGTTGGATTTCTCGGTATCGAGAAAGATGATGCGCGTGCCGTCGTATTTCTGGTCGTCATCGGACCACACGTAGAAGTCCCGGGCGGCCGAGCCTTCCTTGGCCTTGCGCGCCCGCTGGAACCAGGCGTGCTGGTCGGAGGTGTGGTTGATAACGAGCTCGGTGATCACCCGCAGGCCACGATCATGGGCCTCGGAGATGAACCGCCTGGCATCGGCCATGGTCCCGTAGTCAGGGTGTACACCGCGGTATTCGGCAATGTCGTAACCGTCGTCGCGACGCGGCGACGGATAGAACGGCAGCAGCCAGATGGTGTTGACGCCGAGGTCGGCAATGTAATCGAGTTTCGAGATCAGGCCGGGAAAGTCGCCGATCCCGTCGTTGTTGGAGTCGAAAAATGACTTGACGTGAACCTGATAGATCACCGCGTCCTTGTACCAGAGCGGGTCTTTGATAAAGGTGGCAGCCTTGGGTTTCTTCGCCATTTGAAACTCCTGTTGAATTCGATAAAGCGATGCACCTCGCAAATCACCCCTGTAGGGGCCGGCGTCAGGCTCGGATGGTCAGGACACTGAAATCCGCCAGATGCCGAACGATTGCTGAGCCGGGTCCAGGCGCATGAACTGGTACTTGCCGTGCCAGGTCCAGCGGTGCCCGTTCATCAAGTCCTCGCCCTGGGTGTGCGCGTCGTCCGGCAAACCCATTTCCCACAGCGGCAGCTCGAAATTCGCTTCCTGGGGGTTGTGCGGATCAAGGTTGACCGCTACCAGAATGAAGTTGCTGCCATCGACGCTACGCTTACCGAAATACAGGATGTTGTCGTTCCAGGCGTTGTAGATCTTCAAGCCAAGGTGCGAGTGCAAGGCCGGGTTTTGCCGGCGAATGCGGTTGAGCTGGGCGATCTCGGCGATGATGTTGCCCGGCGCGTTGTAATCCCTCGGGCGGATCTCGTACTTCTCCGAGTTGAGGTATTCCTCCTTGCCCGGCACCGGCGCCGCTTCGCACAACTCAAAGCCCGAATACATGCCCCACAGGCCTGAGCCCATGGTTGCCAGGGCCGCGCGGATCAGGAACCCGGCACGCCCGGACTCGTGCAGGAACGCCGGGTTGATGTCCGGTGTATTGACGAAGAAATTCGGGCGATAACATTCCCGCCATGGCGATTCGTTGAGTTCGGCCAGATAAGTCGACAGCTCGTACTTGGTGTTGCGCCAGGTGAAGTAGGTGTAGCTCTGGGAGTAACCGACCTTGCCCAGGCGCGCCATCATCGCGGGCGTGGTGAAGGCTTCCGCGAGAAAGATCACTTCCGGATACAGCGCACGCACGTCGGCGATCAGCCACTGCCAGAAAGGCAGGGGCTTGGTGTGCGGGTTATCGACGCGGAAGATCTTCACGCCCTCCTCGACCCAGCCCACCACGATGTCGCGCAGTTCGACCCAGAGACTCGGAATCGCATCAACGGCATAGAAGTCGACGTTAACGATGTCCTGGTATTTCTTCGGCGGGTTTTCGGCGTATTTGATCGTGCCGTCCGGACGCCAGTTGAACCAGCCCGGATGCTGTTGCAGCCATGGATGGTCCTGGGAACACTGGATCGCGAAATCCAGGGCGATCTCCAGGCCATGGTCGGCCGCTGCCGCCACCAGGCGACGGAAGTCCTCGCGGGTGCCCAGCTGCGAGTGAATGGCCTCATGCCCCCCCTCGGCACTGCCAATGGCATAGGGGCTGCCCGGGTCATCGGGACCGGCGGTCAGGGAATTGTTCGGGCCTTTGCGATGGCTGCGACCGATGGGATGAATCGGCGGGAAATACAGGACGTCGAAGCCCATGTCCTGGATCATCGGCAAGCGCGAGTGTACGTCGTTGAACGTGCCATGCCGGGCTGGATCGTCGGTGACGGAACGGGGAAAGAGTTCGTACCAGCTGGCAAACTGCGACAGTTCACGCTCAACGTCCACCGGGTACTCGGGGCTGAAACTGACAAAGGCCCGATGGTCGGCCTGAGCCATCAGGTCGGCGCTACGTTGGTGCAGAAACAGTGCAACCTGCTCGGTTTCGAGCAGCCCGGACAGCTCATGGTGCAAAGCCGCCAGTGCTTCGCTCAGAGGCCCTTCGGCACGCTCGGCGGCGTGCTGGACCTGAGTACGACCTTCCTGCAGTTCCAGGCTGACCGGCACCCGTGCGCTGTGCTTTTTCTCCAGTTCATAACAGAAGCTGGCGAACTGATCGATCCAGGCCTCCACAAAGAACACGTATCGGCCCTGGCGCTCGACGCGAAACTGGCCCTGAAAGCCGTTATTGCCCAGTTCGCCCATCACCGCGCTGTGCCAGCTGTCATCGCCCTCGGAGCGCCAACGCACCCGCACCGCCAGCTTGTCATGGCCGTCGGCAAACACCTTGCTGGTGACCACGACGTCCTGACCCACCACGGCTTTGACAGCGAACTGCCCGCCATCGAGGATCGGCATGGTGTCTTCAATCGCGATTCGCGGCAGCAAAAGTGCCTGCGACAACGGTATATGAGGGTTGTAGCTCAACTCTGCAGGCTTTTCAGACGTCATCGAGCATCTCTCCTTTACGCCCCATGGACGCTCTTGTACTGGGCCGACAATCGCAAAGCGCTCGGCCCCGGAATGAACTCACTTAGGTTCCGAGCGACCGGCGCAGGTAAAGTTCACGCTGATTGTTCAGTTCGATCACGTTGTTTCGATCACGGGAATCATTTCATGAGAGCCAGAGTCAATAGACTTAAGCACGACTCAAGCCATGTGCCACAGGAGATGCAGCGATGACGATTCCCAACCCTGTTGAAACGCCGGATCCGAATATCGACAATCCCGTTATTCCGCCAACCGATCCGCAGCCGGTGCCAGAGCAGGAGCCGCCTGGAACGGTCCCACCGCCACGGGAAGACCCGCCAGATACCATGCCGCCGGTGATTGTCTAATCCCGAGCCGCGAACCCTGTAAACCCTGTAGGAGCGAGCTTGCTCGCGATGGGCGCTAACGATGACGAGGGTAGCCTGACACCCAACGGCGCTCTCAGGTTCTTCGCGAGCAAGCTCGCTCCTACAGTAGGCCGTAATCGTCGTCGATGGCTGAGCAGTGAGCCGTTACAACAGGTGGCCGAGCCTGCTGGTTCGGCAATGGTTACGGTGCATCACCCCGATCTTTATCCAGCAACTTCAAAATCCTCGGCATCACGCTGAAAATCGCCAGTGCCAGCAACGTACTCAGCACTGCAGTCGACTCACGCCCCATGCCTGCCGACACTCCGATCGCTGCGGTCATCCACAACCCGGCTGCAGTGGTCAATCCCTTCACGTGGCCCTCTTCGCCTCCGGTATTTTTCAGAATGGTCCCGGCGCCAAGAAAACCGATGCCGGCAATTACCCCCTGCACCACCCGGCTCATGGCATCTGCCTGCGACCCGGACATTTGCGGCACCAGCACAAACAATGCGGCACCCAATGCCACCAGCATGTGGGTACGCACCCCGGCGGCCTTGCCTTTGTGCTCCCGTTCGAACCCCAAAATGCCGCCCAGGATCGCGGCGATCACCAGTCTCACAGTAATTCGTGTCAATTGTGCTGCATCGCCGATATCGGCGAATTCCGCTTGCAGGGTTTCCCATACTTCATGCCACCAGGCTTTCATGCGGCTGTCCTTGTGATTGTTCTGGAAGATGGACCACGCCAACCATTAATCGGTTGCACCGAACGATGCTGGCCGCCCATAGCCTAATGCTGCAGACCCCGCAGAAATAAGGACTCCGCCATGACCGTTCGCATCGAAAACCAGACTTGCTTCTTCACTACCGAGAACGGCGAAGAAATCCGCCTGTGTCCCGACGTCACCGTGATCACCGACTCGGACAAAGCCATGTCGGCGGTCGAACTCGATGGTCAGCGCGTCTACATCACTGAAGCAGAAGCTGATGCATTGACCGTAGCAGGCGCCGTAGATGGGCGTAAGCATTTGAAAGCCACCGACAGTGATTCGGTGATTTGACCGACGCAGATCAACCCGGCCGGCGAGTGCTTGCGACAGGCGCGCAGGGACCGGGCTGACAGCTGCTTCAAAGTGTCGCAGACAGCGGATCAGAGCCCATCTGATCCGCTTTTTATTGCGATCCCTGAGTCTGTTATGCAAACAGATCGACGCTCATAGTGCTCCGGCCTGATGGAGGCTGATGAGCGAAAGACCATGAGCGAAAGAATTCCCGTCCGAACCCTTGAGAGTGCCCCGTCCGTCCAGACTTTTGAGCCTTCGCGTGCAAAGACGAAGACCGGGTCCAGCGACAATCTGATTCACACCCGCAGTTTTACCGGCCTGTTTCGTACATTGCGCATGAGCGGTGCAGGGTTTCTGTTCCTGCTGTTCTTCGGCACGGTGTGGCTCAATTGGGGTGGGCGCCAGGCCGTGCTCTGGGACCTGTCCGAAAGCAAATTCCACATCTTTGGTGCAACCTTCTGGCCACAGGATTTCATCCTGCTCTCGGCGCTGCTGATCATCGCCGCATTTGGGCTGTTTGCGATCACCGTATTCGCCGGGAGGGTCTGGTGTGGCTACACCTGCCCCCAGAGCTCCTGGACCTGGATTTTCATGTGGTGCGAGAAAATCACTGAAGGCGAACGCAATCAGCGGATCAGACTGCAGGCGGCCCCCTGGACCTTCAACAAGCTCCTGCGGCGTTCGGCCAAGCACACGCTGTGGCTGGCGATCAGTCTGCTCACCGGTCTTACCTTCGTCGGCTATTTCACCCCGATCCGGCCCCTCGCCGAAGAATTGCTGACCCTGCAAATGGCCGGTGTCAGCCTGTTCTGGGTCCTGTTCTTTACCGGTGCCACCTACATCAATGCCGGCTGGTTGCGTGAAGCGGTGTGCATGCACATGTGCCCCTATGCGCGGTTCCAGAGCGTGATGTTCGACAAGGACACCCTGACCATTTCCTACGACTTCGCTCGCGGGGAACACCGTGGCCCGCGCAAGCGTGACGTAGCACCGGCTGCTGTCGGCCTGGGCGACTGCATCGACTGCCAGCTGTGCGTACAAGTGTGCCCGACCGGTATCGACATCCGCGACGGCTTGCAGATGGAGTGCATTGGTTGCGCAGCGTGCATTGATGCCTGTGATTCGATCATGGACAAGATGGGCTACGCCCGTGGATTGATCAGCTATACCTCCGAACACGAACTGCAGGGTGGCAAGACCCGTCTGTTAAGACCGCGACTGATCGGTTACACCGCCGTGCTGCTGGCGATGATCGGCGCCCTCGCCCTCGCGCTGGTGGAACGGCCAATGGTCTCGCTGGATGTCAGCAAGGACCGCGGGCTGTTCCGCGAGAACAGCCAGGGGCAGATCGAAAACATCTACAGCTTGAAGGTCATCAACAAGACCCAGGAGCACCAGGACTATCGCCTGATGCTGGTGGAGGGTGACGACTTCCAGTTGCAAGGCAAGACCGAACTAAGCCTGGCGCCAGGGGAAATTGTCGACGTGCCGGTGTCCGTGGCGATGACCACGCAGCGCCCGAGCTCCAGCTCGCAAAGCATTGTGTTCAAGATCATCGATACGGATGAGCCCGGGATCTACAGCGAAGCCAAGAGCCGGTTTGTTGCGCCGATGAACCGTTGATCCCTTAGACTGCTGTGCTGCCACAAGCGCACTGCAAAACCGGTGGGAGCGGGCTTGCCCGCGAAGAAGTCCCCCCGATTTCACAGAACAACCCAACCGGGCTTTAGATGAAACGCTACGAAAAATTCGCCGACGACATCGCTGAACTGATCCGCTCCGGCGTCCTCGGCCCCGGTCAGCGGGTACCTTCGGTGCGCTACGCCAGCCAGACCTACGGGGTCAGCCCATCCACCGTGTTCCAGGCTTATTACCTGCTGGAGCGGCGCGGTTTGATCCGCGCCAGGCCGCGCTCCGGCTACTTCGTCAACACCCACGCCCCGAGCCCTTTTTCCGAGCCGGAGATCAGCAGCCAGGTGAACGAATCAACCGAGGTCGACGTGAGCGAACTGGTGTTCTCGGTGCTCGATTCGATCAAGGACCCGAACACCGTGCCCTTTGGCTCGGCCTTCCCCAGCCCGGCGCTGTTTCCCCTGCAGCGCCTGTCACGCTCCCTGGCCAGCGCCACCCGGGACATGGATCCGCGCATGGTGGTCACCGACATGTCGCCGGGCAATCCACAGCTGCGCCGGCAGATTGCCCTGCGTTATATGGTGGGCGGGCTGATGTTGCCGATGGAGGAGCTGTTGATCACCAACGGCGCCCTGGAGGCACTGAACCTGTGCCTGCAGGCCGTGACCGAACCCGGCGACCTGGTCGCCATCGAGGCGCCGGCCTTCTACGCCTGCTTGCAGATTCTCGAGCGGCTCAAGCTCAAGGCGGTGGAAATTCCCGTGCACCCACGCGAGGGCATTGACCTGGCCGTGCTCGCGCAAACCCTGGAGCGCCATCCGATCAAGGCCTGCTGGTGCATGACCAGCTTCCAGAACCCCATGGGCGCGACCATGCCCGAGGCGAAGAAACAGGAACTGGTCGAGTTGTTGCGTCGGCATCAGGTGCCGCTGATCGAGGACGATGTCTACGCCGAACTGTATTACGGCCAACAGGCCCCCAAACCGGCCAAGGCCTTCGATACCGAGGGCCTGGTGATGCACTGCGGTTCGTTCGCCAAGAGCCTGGCCCCCGGATACCGCATTGGCTGGGTAGCTGCCGGGCGGTTCGCACAGAAGATCGAACGCCTGAAGCTGATGACTTCACTCTGCGCATCGATGCCAGCCCAGGCAGCAATTGCCGACTACCTGCAGCACGGCGGCTACGATCGACACTTGCGCAAATTGCGCTATGCGCTGGAGGAGCAGCAAAGCGCAATGCTCGCGGCCATTGCCCGGTACTTCCCGGCACAGACGCGGGTCAGCCAGCCTGCTGGCGGGTACTTCCTGTGGCTGGAGTTGCCGGAGCAGATGGACTCGTTGAAGCTGTTCCAGATGGCGCTCGCCCAAGGCATCAGCATCGCGCCGGGGCCGATTTTTTCACCGACCCGACGGTTCAGGAATTGTATCCGGCTGAATTATGGCAGTCCCTGGGATGAGACGGCGGAAAAGGCGATGGAGACGTTGGGGCGGATCGTCCGGTCTTTTTAAAGTCAAAAGCTTGAGCTTGAGCTCTTAGCGTCCGCCGCCCAGATCAATAAAGGTCCCCGTCGCATACGACGCCTTGTCCGACAGCAACCAGACAATCGCCTCAGCCACCTCATCCGGCCGCCCACCCCGGGCCATCGGGATCGCTGACTCCAGCTTGCTCACCCGATCCGGGTCGCCACTGAGGGCATGGAAATCGGTGTAGATGAATCCTGGCCGCACCGCATTGACCCGAATCCCCTCGCCCGCTACTTCCTTGGACAAGCCGATGGTGAAGCTGTCCAGCGCCCCTTTGGAAGCCGCGTAGTCGACGTATTCGTTGGGCGATCCCAGGCGCGACGCCACCGACGACACGTTGACGATGCTGCCACCCTGGCCGCCGTGCTTGGGGGACATGCGCAGGATCGCGTGCTTGGCGCAGAGAATGGGCGCCAGGACGTTGGTCTTGAGGATTTTGAGAATACGGAACTCGGACATTTCGTCCACGCGGGATTTGTGCCCGACGGTTCCGGCGTTGTTCACCAGGGCGGTCACACGGCCCAGTTCGGCGTCCACGCGGTTGAACAGCCCGACCACTTCATCCTCGATGCTCACATCGGCGCGTACCGCGATCGCCTGGGCCCCCATTGCGCGCACTTGTTCGAGTACCGCGTGTGCAGCTTCTTCGTCAGCCTGATAATTGATGCAGATCCGATAGCCCCGTTCAGCGGCCAGGAGCGCTGTCGCGGCGCCGATACCTCGGCCCCCACCGGTGATGACGATGACTTTGTCCATGCTGACTTTCCCCATTTTTTGCGTAAGCAGTCGGGGTCAAGAATAACCGCCATCGGCGGTTTTTGCATGGTCAGGGGTGTCATTACTGACGCCATCGCGGTCCATCAGACCGCCGCCATCTGCTCCCCACGAACAATATCCATCATGAAGCGCTCGGCCGGCAGCGGATGGCCGAGCAGATACCCTTGCAACGAGTCACAGCCCAACTGCGTCAGGAAGTCCTGCTGCACGTCGGTCTCCACCCCCTCCGCCACTATCCGCAGGCCCAGCGCCCGCCCCA
This sequence comes from Pseudomonas sp. 65/3-MNA-CIBAN-0223, assembly GCF_040310425.1. Taxonomy (NCBI): domain Bacteria; kingdom Pseudomonadati; phylum Pseudomonadota; class Gammaproteobacteria; order Pseudomonadales; family Pseudomonadaceae; genus Pseudomonas; species Pseudomonas sp. 65/3-MNA-CIBAN-0223. The sequence continues at coordinate 208,855 of NZ_JBEOPV010000001.1, read as the reverse complement.
GGGCGACGATGGCCGAAACGATGGCGGCGTCATCACTGTCGCGCTCCAGATCACGAACGAAACCACGGTCGATCTTCAACTCGTTGGCCGGCAGGCGCTTGAGGTACATCAGGCTGGAATAGCCGGTACCGAAGTCATCGATAGACAGGTCCACGCCCATGTCCGACAGCGCCTGCAGCACCGTCATGCTCGCATCGGCGTCGCTCATGGCCGTGGTTTCGGTGATTTCCAGAGTCAGGCTGTTGGCCGGCAGATGGTGAGTCGCCAGGGCCTTGGCGACGCTCTGGACCAGCCCGGCATGGCAAAACTGCAACGCCGAAAGATTCACCGCGATGCGCCAGTCGGTGTACCCCAGCACATACCACTCGCGCATCTGCCGGCAGGCTTCATTGAGCACCCATTCGCCGATCGGAATGATCAACCCGGTCTTTTCCGCCAGCTCGATGAACTTGTCCGGCAGCAGCATGCCCTGGGTCGGATGCACCCAGCGCAACAACGCCTCGGCACCGATCGGACGGCCATTGGCGGCATCGAACTTGGGTTGGTAATAAAGACTGAATTGCTGTTGCTCCAGTGCCGCGCGCAGGTCCTGCAACAGCTGCAGTTGCTTGCGCGCGTTGCTGTTCATTGAAGCGTCAAAGAAGCTGTAGCCGTTCTTGCCGGTCCCCTTGGCGTGATACATCGCGGCATCGGCGTTCATCAGCAATTCCTGGGCGGTTTCGCCGTTGCCCGGATAGACTGCAATGCCGACGCTGGCGGATATCTGCAGGTCATGTTCGGCGACGCGGAACGAACGCGCAATCAAGCCGACCTGGCGCGCGGCCAGATTCAGCGCGTCATCCTGCTCGGCCAGTTGCACCAGCAAGACGAACTCGTCACCGCCAATTCGCGCCAGGGTGTCCTGACTGCGCAGTTCCACCCGCAGGCGCTGGGCCACTTCGCACAACAACTGATCGCCCATATGGTGACCGAATGCATCATTGACTGGTTTAAAACCGTCCAGATCGATGAACATCAGCGCAAAACAGCCGCCCTGTTCACGCACCACCAGCATCGCCTGGTCGATGCGATCGGCGAGCAGCACCCTGTTCGGCAACCCGGTCAATGGATCATGCAGGGCCAGTTGGGTCAGTTCGCGGTTGGCCTCGGTCAGTGACTGGGCCAGATGCGCCGTTCGCGCTTCCATCCGCGCGTCGAGAATCGAAGTCAGCAAGGCGATGGTCAGCACCGCCAGGGTGGTAATCAGCACCAGGTTGTCCAGCCCGCTCCCGCTCAGGCCGCTGGACGCAGCGCCGCAAAAGCTGCCGTCGGGAAAGCGCGCCGCAGCCATCCCGGTATAGTGCATGCCGACAATCGCGATGCCCATGATCACTGCCGCACCGGCGCGCATCAGCGCAACATGGGGCGTGTGCTGACGCAGCCGGAAGGCGATCCATAAAGCCGCGCCCGAGGCACCCACCGCGATCAACAGCGAGGCACTGAACAACGCGGGATCGTAATCGATGCCCGGTTGCATGCGCATGGCCGCCATGCCGGTGTAGTGCATGGCGCTGATCCCGCTGCCCATGGTCAGCGCGCCGAACAGCAGCTGCCAGGCAGGTAGTCGGGGCTGGCTGACCAGCCACAGGGCGAAGCCACAGGACAGCATCGCAATCAGCAACGACAGCAGGGTCAGCGTGACGTCGTAGCCCAGGTCTATGGGCAGGGTGAACGCAAGCATGCCGATAAAATGCATCGACCATACGCCTACACCCATGGCAAAGGCGCCGCCAGCCGTCCACAACGCAACCGCAGGGCCCTTGGCCGTGGCAATACGTTCGGTGAGGTTGAGCGCAGTGTAGGAAGCGAGAATCGCGACGAACAGGGAAATGATAACCAGCGTGGGGGAATAGCTACCAATAAGCATCGGAGTTCTCGAAATGACCCGTACTGCTTCCCTGCCCGGCGGTGTTGAAGTTGGCGATTGTACTAACTCTCAGGAGGAACGCACTGAGAAAATCAGCAAAAGGCCATCAAGCCGATGAAACGCTTGTTTGAACAGTTAAACGGTGGGGCAATACCCTTATCTGTAGGTGCGAGCTTGCTCGCGATGGACGCTAACGATGACGCGTTTTGCCTGGAATAACGCGGTGTTCTGACGTCCATCGCGAGCAAGCTCGCTCCTACAGGAGGGACGCTACTGTGCGCTCTGCTCCAGCTGCCCATCCCAACCACCGCCCAGCGCTGCAATCAACTGCACGCTGGCGATCAACCGGCTCTGCAACAGGCTGAGCATGCTGCGTTCATTACTCAGAGCCGTCGCCTGTACAACCACCACGTCAATATAGGCAATCAACCCCGCCTTGTACTGGTTCTGGGTCAGGCGCAGGGAATCTCGGGCCGCATCCAGCGCCTGCTGGCGCACTTCGGATTCGTCTTCCAGCACCTTCAACTGCACCAGATAGTTCTCCACTTCACGGAAGCCGTCGAGTACGGTCTGGCGATACTTGGCCACGGTTTCATCGTAGGCGGCTTCGCTGCGGTCCACTTCAGCCGAGCGCTGGCCGCCGTCGAACAGGGTCATGGCCAGTTGGGGGCCGACGGACCAGAAGCGATTCGGCACGCTTATCCAGTTGGAAGAGGTGCTGCTGCTGTAGCCGCCGTTGAGGCTCAGTGTCAGGTCCGGGTAATACGCCGCCTTGGCCACGCCAATGTTGGCATTGGCCGCCATCACCGAGCGCTCGGCCGAGGCAATGTCCGGCCGCCGTTCCAGCAGTTGTGAAGGCAGGTTCAGCGGCACCTCGGGCAAGGTCGGGATATCACGGGATTCGGCCAGGTTGAACTGTGCTGGCGGCAAGCCGATCAGCACCGCAATGGCATTTTCGAACTGCGCGCGCTGCCAGATCAGGTCGACCATGTCGGCCTGGGTGCTCTTGAGCTGGGTCTGCGCCTGGGCCACTGCATCCTTGCCGGAGACTCCGGCGCGGTACTGGTTTTGGGTCATTTTCAGCGAGCGCTCGTAGGCTTCCACCGTCGCTTGCAGCAGGCGTTTTTGTTCGTCGATGACCCGCAACTGCAGGTAGTTCTGCACCAGTTCCGATTGCTGGCTCAGGCGCATGGCCGCCAGGTCGGCATAACTCGCCTGGGCATTGGCGGTGTCCGCTTCCAGGCCGCGGCGTAGCTTGCCCCAGACGTCAGCCTCCCAACTCACGCCGGCCTGCGCCGTGTAGGTGTCACGGATGCCACTGGAAGAACTGCTCAGGCTGGAACTGCTGCTACCGGTGCCCTGGCTGGAGCGGTTCTTGCCCACGGTCAGGTCCACCGTCGGAAAAAATGCGCCACGGGCGCTGCGCACCAGGGCCTGGGCCTGGCGGTACTGGGCTTCGGACTGGGCGACGGTCTGGTTGGCGCTGTTGAGTTTGTCGATCAGGCCGTTGAGCTGCTGATCGCCATACAATTCCCACCAGGCTCCGCGCGCCAGCGAATCGCTGGGGTTGGCCTGACGCCAGCCGGCCGCTTCCTTGTACTGCACCGGGGCCGCCGCTTGCGGGCGCTGGTAATCCGGCCCGATGGCGCAAGCACTGAGCAACGACACGCACAGTGCCAGGCTCAGCAGGCGCGAGCCGCGAGCCGGGACCAGGGGTGTGGCCAGGGTGAAAAGCGAACGGTCAGTCATAGCGGAGTTTCCAGAGCAGCATCGGTACGCACCCCACGCCAGTGGTTGAAGCGATGGCGCAGTTTGTCGAGATAGAGGTAGACCACCGGGGTGGTGTAAAGGGTCAGCACCTGGCTGAAGATCAGCCCGCCAATAATCGTCAGGCCCAACGGCTGGCGCATTTCGGCCCCTTCGGCGCGACTGAGCAGCAAGGGCAAGGCCCCGAGAATCGCGGCCAGGGTGGTCATCAGGATGGGCCGCAGACGCTGCAGGCAGGCGCTGCGAATCGATTCCAGCGGCGCCAGGCCCTGATGCCGCTCGAGCTGCAAGGCCAGGTCGATCATCAGGATCGCGTTTTTCTTCACCACGCCAATCAGCAGAAACAGCCCCAACAGCGAGATCAGGCTGAATTCCCCGCCCAGCGCATAGATCGACAGCAATGCGCCGACGCCGGCAGACGGCAAGGTCGAGAGGATGGTCAGTGGATGTATGTAGCTTTCATAGAGCACGCCCAGCACCAGGTACACCGCGACCAGCGCGCCAAGGATCATCCATGGCTGGCTCTTCTGCGTGGCAGCGAACGCGTCAGCAGTCCCGGCGACTTTGACAATCACGTCTTCCGGCATGCCCAGCCGCGCAATCGCCCGCTCGATGGCGGCGGTCCCCTGCTCCACCGTCACGCCTTCGGCCATGTCGAAGGAGATGCTTTCGGAGGCGAACTGGCCCTCGTGGCTGACCCGGTCGTCTTCCAGGCTGTTTTCGTAATGGGCAATGGTCGACAGCGGAACCCGTGCACCGTCGGCAGTAATCACCTGCACTTGCTTGAGGGTAATCGGGTCCTGGGCGTACTTCTGGTTGACCTCCATCACCACTTGATACTGGTTCAGGCTGTCGTAGATGGTCGAGATCTGCCGCTGGCTGTAGGCGTTGTTGAGCACCGAAGTGACCATGTTCATGTCGATGCCCAGGCGTTTGGCCTGATCGCGGTCGACAATCAGCGTGACTTGCTGAGCGCCGCGGCCTTCACGGGCGTCGATGGCCGTCAGTTCGGGCAAAGCCTTCAGCGCGGTCACGACCTTCGGGTACCACTCACGCAATGAGCCCAGGTCCGCGCTTTGCAGGATGTAGGAGTATTGCGAGGTGGTCTGCTCGCGGCCACCGCCGAATTGCAAATCCTGGTCCGCCATCAGCATCAGTTGCGCACCGGGAACCTTGGGCATCTCCTTGCGCAAGCGCTCGATGACCTTCTGGGCGGAGATGTTGCGCTCCTTAATCGGTTTGAGGCGCACCAGCATGAAGGCGTTGTTGGTGCCGTTGCTGCCGCCAATGAAACCGGCGACGCTCTCAACGGCCGGGTCTTTCAATACTGCACGACGGAAAACCTCCATCTTGGGTTGCATCACGGTGAATGACAGCCCGTCATCCCCGCGCACGAAACCGATCAGCTGACCGGTATCCTGCTGCGGCATAAATGTTTTAGGAACAACAATATACAGCGCAATGTTAACGCCGATTGTCACGAACAGACTGAGCAGTGTCAGGCGCCGATGGCGCAGCACCCAGTCGAGGCTGGTGGCGTATTTGGCGACCATCCAGTCGTTGGTCCGGCGGCTGACGCGCTGCAGGCGGTTCTCCTGGCCCGGCGTATGGGGCTTGAGCCAGCGGGCGCAAAGCATTGGCGTGAGGGTCAGCGAAACCACCAGCGAGACCACGATGGACGCCGCCAGGGTGATGGAAAATTCGCGGAACAGGCTTTCAATGATGCCGCCCATGAACAGGATCGACAGGAACACCGCCACCAGCGAGACGTTCATCGACAACAGGGTGAAACCGACCTCTTCGGCCCCCAGATAAGCGGCCTTCATCGGCGGCACACCCTCGTCGATGTGCCGGGAAATGTTCTCCAGCACCACGATGGCGTCGTCCACCACCAGCCCGGTCGCCAGGATCAGCGCCATCAGCGACAGGTTGTTCAGGGAGAACCCGTAGAGGTACATCACCGCAAACGTACCGACCAGCGACACCGGCACTGCCAGGGTCGGAATCAGCGAAGCACGGAAGTTGCCGAGGAACAGGAACACCACCAGGATCACCAGCGCCACGGCGATCAGCAAGGTCATTTCCGCTTCATGCAGGGTGGCCTTGATCACCGGCGAACGGTCCATGGCCAGGTTCAGCTTGACGCTGGCCGGCAGCACGGCCTGCAGCGCGGGCAACTGGGCCTTGATTTCGTTGACGGTCTCGATGATGTTGGCGCCGGCCTGGCGGTTGATGACCAGCAGCACTGCGGCGTCGTCGTTGAAGAAGCCGCTGTTGTAGCGGTCTTCGACGCCATCGCTGACCTTGGCCACATCCTTGAGGCGCAATGCCGCGCCGTCGGCGTAGTGAATGATCAGCGACTCGTAGTCCTTGGCCTTTTCCAGCTGGTCGTTGGCCTGGATCTGCCACAGCCGCTCGCCGTCCTCGACCGCGCCCTTGGGCCGGCGCACGTTGGCGTTGGCGATGGCCGTGCGCACATCATCGAGGGCCACGCCGTACTGGTTGAGCGCCTGGGGTTCGAGCTCGATGCGCACCGCAGGCAGGGAACTGCCGCCGATCTGCACTTCGCCCACGCCCTGCACCTGCGACAGGCTCTGGGACAGAATGGTCGAGGCCAGGTCGTACAGCTGGCCCTTCTCCAGCACATCCGAGGTCAGGGACAGCACCATGATCGGCGCCTGGGACGGGTTGACCTTCTTGTAGGTCGGCATACTGCGCATGCCACTGGGCAGCAGATTGCGCGACGCGTTGATCGCCGCCTGCACTTCCCGCGCCGCGCCGTTGATATCGCGGTCGAGGTCAAATTGCAGGATCACCCTGGTCGAGCCCTGGCTGGATCGGCTGCTCATGGTGTTGACCCCGGCAATCGCCCCGAACGAACGTTCCAGCGGCGTGGCCACGGTCGACGCCATGACCTCGGGGCTGGCACCCGGCAGGCTGGCCTGGACCACGATCACCGGGAAATCCATTTGCGGCAGCGGCGATACCGGCAACAGGCCGAAGCTCACGCCGCCCAGCAACATGATCGCCAGGCTCAACAGCATGGTAGCGACCGGCCGCTTGATGAAAGGTCCGGACAGGTTCATGGCTGCTCTACCGCTTCCACGGGTTCGGATTTATGACCCCAACGACGACCCAGACGATCGAAGTAGAGGTAGATGACCGGGGTGGTAAACAAGGTCAGGACCTGGCTCACCAGCAACCCGCCCACCATCACCAGTCCCAGGGGCTGGCGCAGTTCCGCGCCGGAGCCGGTGGCCAGCATCAGCGGTACCGCACCAAACAAGGCTGCCAGGGTGGTCATCAGGATCGGCCGAAAGCGCAGCAATGCCGCCTGGTAGATCGCCGTCTCCGGGTCCAGCCCCTGATTACGTTCGGCGTCGAGGGCGAAGTCGATCATCATGATCGCGTTCTTCTTGACGATACCGATCAGCAGGATGATGCCGATGATCGCGATCATGCCCAGGTCATTGCCACTCAACAGCAACGCCAGCAAGGCGCCCACTGCGGCCGAGGGCAAGGTCGAGAGGATGGTGATCGGGTGGATGTAGCTCTCGTAAAGCACGCCCAGCACGATGTACATGGTCACCACCGCCGCCAGGATCAGCAGCAACGTGCTCGACAACGACGCCTGGAACGCTTCGGCCGCGCCCTGGAACTGGGTCTGCACGCCCAGCGGCATGCCAATGTCCTGCTGCACCTGTTCAATGATGTCCACGGCATGCCCCAGCGCCACGCCGGGAGCGAGGTTGAACGACATCATCACCGCCGGGAACTGGCCAATGTGGGTGATTGCCAGCTGAGCCTGACGTTGCTCGATGTGGGCCAGGCTGGACAGGCGCACCTGGCCGCCATCGGTGGTCTTGACGTGGATCTGGTTCAAGGCATCCGGGCCGATTTTCTCGCCGGACTGCGCCTGCAGCACCACGCGATACTGGCTGGCCTGGGTATAGATGGTAGAGATCTGTCGCTGGCCGAACGCGTCATACAGGGCGTCGGTGATATTCGCTACCGAAACCCCAACCCGGGACGCCGCGTCGCGGTCGATCACCAGGTAGACCTGCAGGCCCTTGTCCTGCAAGTCGCTGGCCACGTCCGTCAGCTCGGGTCGCTGGGCCAGGGCCTCGACCAGACGGCCGCTCCACAGGCTGAGCAACTCCGAGTCCGGGGACGACATGCTGAACTGGTACTGCGTGCGGCTGACCCGATCCTCGATGGTCAGGTCCTGCACCGGCTGCATGAACAGGCGAATACCGACCAGTTTGTCTACTTCGGGTTGCAGGCGGGCGATGATTTCGCTGGCGCTCAGGTCCCGGGCGCTGTGAGGCTTGAGGTTGATCAGCAAGCGCCCGCTGTTGAGCGTCGAGTTGTCACCATCGACGCCAATGTAGGACGACAGGCTTTCCACCGCCGGATCAGCCAGGATGATTTTCGCCAGGTCCTGCTGACGCTGGCTCATGGCAGCAAAGGAAATCGACTGCGGGGCTTCGGAGATGCCCTGGATCACCCCGGTGTCCTGCACCGGAAAAAAACCCTTGGGCACGATCATGTACAGGAACACCGTCAGCGCCAGTGTGCCGACCGCCACCAGCAGCGTCAGCGGCTGATGTTTGAGCACCCACTGCAACTTGCGCCCATAAGCGGCGATCATCCAGTCGATGACGGCGCCACTGGCACGATAGAAACGCCCCTGCTCCTTTTCTTCGGGCTCGCGCTTGAGCAGCCGCGCGCACATCATCGGCGTCAGGGTCAGGGATACGACCAGGGAAATCAGGATGGCCACCGCCAGGGTGATGGCGAACTCGCGGAACAGGCGCCCTACCACGTCGGCCATGAACAGCAACGGAATCAGTACGGCGATCAGCGACAGCGTCAGGGAAATCAGGGTGAAACCGATCTGTTTGGCGCCCTTGAGCGCGGCGTTCAACGGGGTTTCGCCTTCTTCGATATAGCGGGAAATGTTTTCCAGCATTACGATCGCATCGTCCACCACAAACCCGGTGGCGATGGTCAGGGCCATCAGGGTCAGGTTGTTGACCGAGAACCCGGCGAGGTACATCACGCCAAAGGTGCCGATCAGCGACAGCGGCACGGCAACCGAGGGGATGATGGTCGCGCTGGCGCGGCGCAGGAACAGGAACGTCACCATGACCACCAGGGCAATGGCGATCAGCAGTTCGTGCTGCACGTCCGTCACCGAAGCGCGGATGGTCTGGGTCCGGTCGGTGAGCACGGTGACCTCGAGGCCGGCCGGCAGGTTGTCAGTGATGCTCGGCAGCAGCGCCTTGATCCGGTCCACCACTTCGATGACGTTGGCCCCGGGCTGGCGCTGGATATTGAGCAGGACCGCCTGGTTTTCATTGGCCCACGCGGCCAGCCGTTCGTTCTCGGCCCCGTCGACGATCTCTGCCACGTCCTTGAGCCGCAACGGCGCGCCGTTGGCGTACGCGAGGATCAGGTTGGCGTAGTCCGCGGGCGAAGTCAGTTGATCGTTGGCATCGAGCATCGACACCCGGGTCGGGCCGTCGAAGTTGCCTTTGGGCTGGTTGACGTTGGACGCACCGATCAGGGTGCGTACATCGGCCAGGTTCAGGCCGTTGGCCGCCAGGGCCTCCGGGTTGACCTTGATCCGCACCGCCTGGCGCTGGCCGCCGGCGATGCTGACCATGCCGACCCCGCTGATCTGGGCGATTTTCTGCGCCATGCGCGTATCGACCAGGTCATTGAGCTTGGGCAGCAACATGGTCTTGGAGGTGATCGCCAGGGTCAGGACCGGGGTGTCCGCCGGGTTGACCTTGTTGTACACCGGTGGTGCCGGCAGGTCGCTGGGCAGCAGGTTGGTAGCGGCGTTGATCGCGGCCTGGACCTGTTGCTCGGCGACGTCCATGTTGATGTCGAGGCTGAAGCGCAGGGTCAGCACCGATGCGCCGCCGGAGCTGGTCGAAGCCATCTGCGTGAGGCCGGGCATCTGCCCGAACTGGCGTTCAAGCGGCGCGGTCACGGCGCTGGTCATGACATCCGGGCTGGCGCCGGGGTACAGCGTCATCACGCGAATGGTCGGGTAATCGACCTGAGGCAGCGCCGACACCGGCAGCAAGCGGTAGGCGATAATGCCGGCCAGGATAATGGCCAGCATGCTAAGCGTCGTGGCTACCGGGCGAAGGATAAACAGCCGCGAGATGTTCATGCGCCGCCCTTTTTCGCCTTGTCGGTCGCAGTGCTATCAGGCGACGAGGCCGCCGACTTGCCCTGAAGGTGTTCGGTGGGCGCGGTCGGCACGTCCTTGCTGTCATTGACCACTTCCACTTCACTGCCTTCCTTGAGGCGGTCGGTGCCCTCGAGCACTACGCGGTCGCCGGCGGCCAGGCCTTCGGTGATCACGGTGTTGTCACCGTCACTGGCACCGACTTTCAACTGGCGAATGGTGACCTTCTTGTCGCCATCGAGGGCGTAGACGAAGGTGCCATTGGTGCCGAACTGGATGGCGGCCGAAGGTGCCAGCACGACATTTTTCAGGGTGTCGGCCAACAGGTGGACGTTGACGAACTGGTTGGGAAACAGCGACTGGTCGCGGTTGTCGTAGCGGGCCTTGAATTTGAGGGTGCCTGTGGTTACGTCGATCTGGTTGTCGAGGCTCTGCAGCACGCCGGTCGCCTGCAATTTGGTGTCCCCCCGGTCCCAGGCTTCAGCAGGTAGCTTGGCCCCCGAACGATAACGCTCCAGCACCACGCTCAGGTTGTTTTCCGGCAAGGTGAAGGCGACGCTGATCGGTTGGGTCTGGGTGATGATGGCCAAGGCCGTGGTGTCATTGGCGGCCACCAGGTTGCCAACGTCCAGCTGACGCAAACCTACACGGCCGGCAATCGGTGCGCGAATTTTGGTGAATTCGAGATTGAGCTTGGCGTCATTGACCGCTGCCTGATTGGTCTTGACCGTGCCCTGATACTGGCCGACCAGCGCCTCGGCTGTGTCCAGGGTCTGCTTGGCGATGCTGTCTTCGCGATACAGGCCACGGTAGCGTTCGACATCCACCTGGGCGTTTTTCAACTGCGCCTGGTTCTGCAGCAGGGTTCCTTCGGCCTGAAGCAAGGCATTCTGGTATGGACGCGGGTCGATCTCCGCCAGCAGGTCGCCGGCCTTGACCATCTGGCCTTCCTCAAAGGCAATCTTCACCAGTTCGCCGCCGACCCGGCTACGCACATTGATGGTGTTGAGCGCGGTTACAGTACCCAGCGCCTTGTAGTAAAGGGGAAAATCACCCTTCACAGCCGGCGCCACACGCACCGGAATCGGCCCGGTCGCGCCGCCGAACCCCGGCCGCATCCCCCCGGATTTGCCGGTATGCCCGGCCGCAGCTTTCTGCCCTGCAGACTCTTTCTGGTCGCCTGCGGGCCAGAATTTCCAGCAGACGCCAGCGACGACCAACAGAACTAGCAGGCCGAACAGCCAGCGACGGGGACTACGGGAGGAGGATTGCATTGAATGATCAACCATTGGGCGCGTGGGCTTCTTCTACGGGAGGCTGAACGATAAGCACTGGTGGGTATTAAGCAAAGCGGCTTTACCGGCAATTTACCTTCGGCTTACGTAACAGGATGTTTGTCCAAGACACTGATACAGATACACAAATGAAAACGGCCTGGACAGGGCCAGGCCGTTAACAATTGTAAGCCCGAACTTATTTCAATACAGCAAGCGCCGCTTCGTAATTCGGTTCTTCAGCAATTTCCTTGACCAGTTCGCTGTGCAGGACGTTGTCGTTTTCGTCCAGGACCACCACCGCACGGGCGGTCAGGCCTTTGAGCGGACCGTCGGCAATTGCCACGCCGTAGTTCTCGATGAACTCGGCACCGCGCAGGGTCGACAGGTTCTGCACGTTTTCCAGGCCTTCGGAACCGCAGAAACGCGCCTGGGCGAACGGCAGGTCAGCGGAGATGCACAACACCACGGTGTTGGCCACGTCGTTGGCCTGGGCGTTGAACTTGCGCACGGAGGTGGCGCAGGTCGGAGTGTCGACGCTTGGGAAGATGTTCAGCACTTTGCGTTTGCCGGCGAAGCTTGCCAGGGTCACGTCGGACAGATTGCCGGCAACCAGGGAAAAGGCTGGCGCCTTGGAACCGGCTTGTGGCAGTTGGCCGTTGACTTGAACCGGAGAGCCTTTAAGAGTGACTTGAGCCATGAACTGAGTCCTTCTGAACGTTGATGTGGAGATTTTTGAAGAGGCCGAAGTTAACCACGAAATGGGCTGGCGACCTATGCCCGGATACAAATTGTGGTGTATCAGCCAGCGACTGTAATCGTTGACGTCGATCGCCTGCACAAGCTGCGCAGGCGCTGTCGGGACGGATGGTGCTTGTCACCAAAACCCCGTAGGAGCTGCCGAAGGCTGCGATCTTTTGATCTTGATTATAAAAAACAAGATCAAAAGATCGCAGCAGCTACCAGAGCAATCGGGATCACTTCGTAAGGCTTCAGGCCTTCAGTCTTGCTGCTGGCGGCGGTAATGGCGGCGCGCACCACGATCACACCCGGGCCAGGCCCTGCGGCCAGCGGCAAGGACTTGCCAATTTCGCGCTTGAGCGCCTGGTCGATTGACACGGGCCTGGCATCCGGCAAAGCTGCACCGATGCTGCACGCGCGCCTGAAGGTAATCGCACCTGGACTACGGAAGTCGCAATGCCTGAACATAAGAATAAAGCTGCAGATCCTAAGCCTGAATCGCCTTCCAATCTGACGGGGCGCTTGCTGTTTCCGGTCATCATCGCGACGCTGCTCCTGGCAGTGGCGGGGATCGGCTGGTTTCTGCTGAGCAGCACACCAACCCCGGTTGCCCTCGCACCTGCTCCGACTGCCCAACCAGCCAAGGCGCGCCCCGTCGCAATGGCCCCCGCGACCATGGTCGACGAAGTGCAATGCCAAGGCTGCCACAGTCCCCAGGTCAAGGATTGGCAAGGTTCCCATCACCAACTGGCCATGCAGGACGCCAATACCGACACGGTGCTGGGTGACTTCAATAACGTCAGCTTCAAGGCGGAAAACGAAACCACACGCTTCTCGCGCAAGGACGATGCTTTCTGGGTCAACACCCCTGGCATCGATGGCCAGAATGCGGACTTCAAGGTGGCCTACACCTTTGGCATCGCGCCGTTGCAGCAATACCTGATAGAAGTCGGCGAAGGTCGGCTGCAGGCGTTGGGTGTGGCGTGGGATACCGAAAAGCATCGCTGGTTTCACCTGTACCCGGGCCAGGGCGTCAACTTCAAGAATCCGTTGCACTGGAGCAAGCCGAGCCAGAACGCCAATTTCATGTGCGTCGAGTGCCACACCACCGGCTTCAAGCGCAATTTCGATGCCGCAAAAAACACCTTTGACAGTCAGTGGAATAGCCTCGGTGTCGGCTGCCAGGCATGCCATGGCCCGGCCTCGAACCATCTGCAGTGGACGGCGAAAAAAGGTGACCTGGTGCACAAGGGTTTTGCCGTGGATCTCAAGGACCAGAACGCAACCGTCGAACTGGAAACCTGCGCCCGCTGCCATTCCCGGCGAGCGCCCCTGGGAGACGGTTTTACCGTCGGCAAGCGGCTGATGGACGACTACCTGCCCAGCGCACTGACGCGCGAACTGTATGCGCTGGACGGCAAGATCAAGGATGAGGTGTTCGAGCACGGCTCCTTCGCCCAGAGCAAAATGGCCGACAAGGGCGTGCGCTGCAGCAATTGCCACAACCCTCACAGTAACGAACTGAAGGCGCCCGGTAATGGCGTCTGCCTGCAATGCCACAACACGGCGGGCAAGACCGCCGTCGCCGGGGTGGACGGCAAGGGCTTGCAAGCGAAGAACTACGACTCCATCGAACACACCCGGCACACCATGGGGCAACCCGGCTCGCAATGCGTGGATTGCCATATGCCCGGCAAGTTCTACATGGGCAACGACTTCCGTCACGACCACAGCTTCAGCATTCCCAACCCGGAACGAGCAAAAAAACTCGGCACGCCGGACGCCTGCCTGACCTGTCACCAGGGGAAGGCTGGTGACAAGGTCACTGAACAGTTCAAGCTCTGGAACGCCGCCTCTGCCCCGCAGGCCCCGCGCTACGACGAAAGCCTGTGGCTGATCCGCAATGGCCAGCCCGGTGCCGCCCAAGCCCTGAAAGAGCAGTTGCAACGCAGCAATTTGCCGGCTATCCAGCGCGCGACGCTGCTGGCCGAGTTGGCGCTGTACCCCAGCGAACAGGCCTTGAAACTGGCAAGCAAAGACTTGAACAACCCGGCGCCCCAGGTACGTGAAAGCGCCATCCGGGCGATCAGCGCCATCCTGCCGCCGGCCGAACGCGCACCCCTGCTGACGCCATTGCTGGTTGACCCGGTGAAGGCCGTACGGATTGCCGCCGCACGCGACCTGCTCGGCGCGGCCCGCGATGGTTTGGGTAACGCCCGGGGCAATTGGGACGTGGCAATCGGCGAGTATGAAGCGGTGCAGAATAGCCTGGCCGAACGTGCCGAAGCCAACCTCAACCTCGCCATGCTGTATCAGGCCAACGGGCGCAGCGCTGAAGTCGAAGGGTTGTTGCGCACTGCGCTCAAGCGCGACCCCGACTTCTACCCGGCACTGGTCACCCTGGTGCAATGGCTGGAAGCGGCCGGACGCAAACAGGAAGCGCAGGCACTCCTCGACCAGGGCCTCAAGGACCACCCGGAAGCAGCGCTGCTCCAGCATTCCCTTGGCCTGGCCCTGATTCGCGCCGGCAAAACCGCCCAAGCCATGCCTGCCCTGCTCAAGGCGGCCCGACTGGAGCCGCAGAACGCGCAATACGGCTATGTACTGGCCGTAGCGCTGCACGACAGCGGCAAGGTTGACGAGGCTTGCCTGGAGCTGGAACGGCTGCTCAAGGAACAGCCGGCCAATCGCAACGCACGACTTTCGCTGATCCAGTATTACCTGGAGAACGGCCAGGAACCCAAGGCCCAGGCATTGCTGCAAGGCTGGAAGAAAATGAACATGGGCGACCCGGCGTTGAAATAACGGCCCGTCCGGCACCGCACTCCAGGTTCCCCTGCCTGATGGCGCTCTCGGGCACCTGGCATCAGTTACGCACCGATTCGACCCTGCGCAGGCTGACGCCCGCAGAGTCAAATCCCGCAAGATCAGAGTGTGTTATCTGTCTTTCAGCCGCGCTCGCGGGGGATCAGGCTTTGCAGTTGCTGCGCGAGGAAATTCGCATCGAAGGCAAAGGTATCCGCGTCCTTCAGGCCGTTGGTCTTGCGCCACTGCCAGCTGTTGGAGGGCGGCAGGCAGACCAGCGAAACGCTGCCATAACGGGCAGCCGTCAGGCCCATGACCGCCAGGGAAATCTGCCCGCCCGTGCCCATCACATCGGGAACGAATTCCACAGGCTTGCCAGCGATCACGATGCTCAGCTTCTCGGTATTGAACTTCGACGTTTCCACCGGAACACTTGGCCCGAATGCAACATAAGCCTCGCGACTGACTTCCAGCAGGTTGGGCGTCTTGACCGGTTCCAGCCACAGCTGGATCTGGTCGAACAACTCGCCTATACGCGTCGCCCACACGGCCGATTGCGCCTCAAACAGTTGCTTCTTGTGCGCTTCGCTATCGGCGTATTGGCGAAGCATCTGACCCAATTGCTGTACGTCGTCCATTGCGGTGTCCTTTGGTTGAAGCAGTGCTGCGGACATTGAGCATGGCAGAAGCGAGCCGCCGGCGTACGACTAAACGCGCCAGCGGTGTTTTTTTGCGCTGCCGGCCCAATCAGCGGGAGGCGAGCCCATCAAGAACTCGGGGTTTGGCGGAAACTTACGGCCAGGCGATTCCAGCTGTTAATGGTCGTGACGGCAACGGTCAGGTCGACCATTTCAGCCTCACTGAATTGCTCCCGGGCCTGGGCGTAGACGTCGTCCGGAACATGGCTTTGAGCGAGCAGCGTGACCGCCTCGGCCCAGGCCAGTGCGGCGCGCTCACGGGGGTTGAAGAAGTCACTGTCGCGCCACACCACGATCGAATACAGCCGCCGATCAGTCTCGCCCAGGCGTCGCGCATCCACCGAGTGCATGTCAGTGCAGAACGCGCAGCCATTGAGCTGTGAAGCGCGGATCTTGATCAGGTGCAACAACTGCGGTTCGATGCTGAGATGGCTGGTGAGGGCCTCCATGGCGATCATGGCTTTCATCGCCTTGGGCGATGCGCTGTAGTAATCCAGGCGGGAATTCATGGCGAGCCTCGCGGGCCGATAGAGTCAGCCTACGGTAGGCGCGCAACGTGGATCGTTACAGGTCCAATTCGGCGAATTAACCGTTGACCACTGCGGCGCCAGGCCAATCTGCGGTTTTTTACCCGCACAACTACTGCATGTTCGCTCATGCGGGTAATCTTGCGCGATCGCACACGCCCCTGAATCGCCCCCGGAGCCCCGCCGGTATGGAACTTCATGTCGTCATCAACGGCCGCAAGGACCTGGCGGGCCAGTTGTACAAGCAACTGCGCAGCGCCATCGAATCCGGCCGCCTGGCGGCTGGCACCCAGTTGCCGCCCAGCCGCTTGCTGGCAGAGCAACTGGGCATCTCGCGCAAGACCATTTCCGATACCTATGCCCAGCTGACCTACGAGAACTTCCTTACCGGCGTCATCGGCAAAGGTACGTACGTCAACGCCCGCCCGGCCAAAATCACTCGCAAACAGAGCCATTCGGACCTGGCCAGTGCGCAAATCATCGAATCCTGGCGCAGCTTGCCGGTGTTCTTGCGCCACCCGACGCTGGACGGTTCACTGCGCTACGACTTTATTGGTGGCGCCACCAGCAAGGGGCAATTTCCCCAGGACGACTGGCGCAGGTGCACGGCACACGCCCTGCGCCAGATGTCCGGCTCCAAGGGCTTCTACAGCCAGCCTGAAGGCCTGCCGGCGCTGCGCAATGCAATAGCCCGGCATATTGCTTTTTCCCGTGGGGTCAATTGCCAGGATGACGATGTGGTGGTGTGCAACGGCGCACAACAGGCGCTGGACCTGATCTCCCGGGTGCTGACCCGTCCCGGCGGCCTGGTGGCCATGGAAGATCCCGGCTATCCACCGGCGCGCCTGCTGTTTGGCAGCCACGGTGCGACGGTGATCGGTGTGCCGGTGGATAGCGAAGGCATTCAGGTCGACAAGATCCCCTTGGGCACGCGGCTGATCTACGTCACGCCCTCCCATCAATTCCCGCTCGGCATCCCCATGAGCACGCAACGTCGGCTGGCGCTGCTGGAGCGCGCTTATGAGCTGGGGGCGATCATCATCGAGGACGATTACGACAGCGAATTCCGCTATGAGGGGCGGCCGACAGACTCGCTGCAAAGCATGGACGAGCGCGGCATCGTGGCTTACGTCGGTACCTTTTCCAAAACCCTGTTGCCGGAGTTGCGCCTGGGTTATGCGATCTTGCCCCCGGCGATCCTCGAAGCGGTGATTCGCGCCAAGCAGCTCACCGACCTGCACACCTCGACCCTGCCCCAGTGGGCGCTGGCCAAGTTCATCGCCGAGGGGTGCCTGCTCAAGCACATCAGGCGTTGCCACACGATCTATGCCGGTCGACGCGAGCGTATTCTCGAACGCGCAGCCACGGACCTTGCACCCTGGCTCGAAGCGGTGCCTTCCACGGCAGGCTTTCACATGGTGCTGATGTTCAAGGTGCCTATCGATATGCCATTGCTGGTGGAATTGGCGAAAAAAGTCGAAGTCGGGCTGTATCCGATCGAGGGTTTCTACTACCAGCAGACGCCAAGAGACGGGCTGCTCATGGGTTTTGGTGCTATCGAAACCCTGGACATCGACCTGGCCCTGAACCGTTTGCGCGACATTCTGCAGCAGGTCGCCTAATCGATTGGCGTAGGGGTTTATCAGGCGATTGGCTATTGGTGGTCCCGGGGCGCAAGCCTATCCTGCTAAGGCGTTTATCCCTCAGTGAGCAGGATTCGTCCGGCCTGATTCAGGAGTGTGAGCAATGTCCACCGAAGTCATCAATACCGTACAGGTGCAGGCCGCTGCCGGCCGCTCCGACGAGCTTGGCAAGCAACTGCAGAGAATTGTTGAAACCCTGCGCCAGCAGCCAGGCTGCGAGTCGTACATGGTCGACCGCTGCCCCGAGGACAGTAACCGCTGGAACGTCAGCGCCCGCTGGCAATCGGAAGCGGCCATGCAGATGCATTTCAACTGCCCTGAAGTACAAGGCTTTATCGGCCTGATCGACAACCAACTGGCCAATGCGGTGGATTTCAACAGTTTCCCCATCCGCTAGATTGGTCACCTGACCTTCCAGGGAATTGGCTGTTTGCCTGGCCTCACCTGCGCACTAATGTGGGTTCGGACAACCCCATTCTTCCAGGTGATAAACATGAAAACCCTGCGCTTACTCGCTGCTCCCCTTGCGGCACTGGCCCTGACCGTTTCCGCTGCTGCACTGGCCCACGAAGCTGCGCCATCGGAAAAGGTCACGGTGCTGCAAGACCAGATGCTGAAAAACGTGCCCGGCAAAAAAGCCTTGATGATCGAGGTCGATTACCAGCCCGGACAGGCCTCTATCGCTCACAAGCATGAAGGCACCGCCATGGCCTACGTGCTGTCCGGCGAGATCATCTCGCAGGTCAAAGGCGAACAAGCAGTGTCGTACAAGGCTGGTGAATACTGGTACGAGCCCGCCGGCTCGGAACACCTGGTCTCGAAAAACGCCAGCGCAACCCAACCCGCGAAACTGTTGGTATTCATGGTGCTGTCGCCGGACGAGAAAGTGTTGATCCCGTTGAAAAACTGATAGCTGAGCAAAGGTCCATAAATAATCAGGCCCATTGCAATTATTTGGGCCTTTTTATTTCTCCGAGCGATGAGTCGCCAATCTTTACGCCGAACAAAACTAATGACTGCATCCGTGCCGTCACATGCGCCATTTCATTAAATGCTGACAGGGCTAATCTTTGAATGACTGCCGAATCGATGTCGGCGACAAACTTCATGAATTAAGCTGTTTCACTGGAGTAACACCATGAAACGCATGCTGATCAGTACACTGACAATGACGGTTATCATAACGGGCTGCTCCGTTCCAACTGCACCTGAATCGGTTGGTCCTCTGCATGGGATATTCTCCCAACCGGTAGGCCGCAGCGCTTCCACCAAGGTGCCCAGCGGGCCCGACAAATCCGTAGGCATTGTCTACAGTCGCAATACCCAGACCAATCGCGCTTACCTCAATGATTACCGCGCCAACGCGGGAACGGGCTTCGGCCAGAGCCTGCTGGTGCAATCCATTCATGACGCCTACGTGGCCACCTCTGCACCGGACAGGGCAGTGGACTGGGTCAAAGCTTCGTTGCAGCGCCAGTTTGGCTCTGTGACGGAATACCCGGACATGCAGAGCCTGCGCGCGGCGAGGCCGGATGTGGCAGCAGTCGTTGATGCCCGCAGCCAGTTGATTACCTCGCGCAGTTCGGATGTGGAAGCGGATATCAGTGCGCACTTTTATGATCGCAACCTTGACTATATCGGCACCGCTCGCGGGTACGACACCAGGTCATTGAGCCCTTTATGGGCTGATTACAAGCGCAGCGAAGAGATAGTTGCAGATATCAACGAACAGCAGGAAGTGCAAGTTCGGGCATTGCAGAAGTTTGACCAGTCGCTCAGTAATTTATTGACCGGACCGACAAGTAATGTATCGATGATTGATGATAACAAAAGCGATAAGTTGTATTGAGTCTAATGGCCCCTTCGCGGGCAAGCCCGCTCCCACAGGGTTCGGTGTAGTGTGGAGATTATGTGTCCAACACAAAACTCTGTGGGAGCGGGCTTGCCCGCGAAGGGGCCCTTGCAGCTACACCCCAACAAAAAAAACCCGCATCTCTCAATGCGGGTTTTTTTCATTCAGCGACTGTTCAAGCCGCCGGTTCCAGCTCTGCGCTGACCGTTGCAGGAGCAGGCACTACGGCTTGCCCGCTCAAGGCCAGGTCCAGCAACTCCCGGTTGGCCACGGCGTACATGGCGTAGTCCGTGCCACTGGCGGCGCGGATTTCCACCAGCATTGCGCGCCAGCGTTCGATCATGCTCGCGTGCTCTGCCATCCACAGTGCCAGGCGTGTTTCCACGTCCTGGGAACCGTCGCCCTGTTGCAGGACCGAGATGGTGATCGCACGCTGTTGCCAGTCGACGTCGTCGCGGAACGCTTCACGGGCCAGGGCCTGCCAGTTGTTTTCAACCGGCAAGGCACTGATCTGCTGCAGGTACCAGGTAATGTCCAGTGCGCTGCCCACGGCGAAGTAGGCCTTGGCCACGTCCGCAGGGTTCTGGCCGGTCACGTCGGAGGCCTCGATGATCGGCAGCAACGTGTACAGGTGCGAAGTACCAGCCACCATGCGTGCGAGCAGTTCCGGCACACCGGCTTCAACGTACGCCTCGTAGCGCGCCTGCCAGTTCTCGTGGATCTCGCCACTGAGCAGTTCGTCGAGCTTGAGACCCAGCTCCTTCAGGTGCGGACCGAAGTGGGCGACGTCACGGGCAGCATTCTGCTCGTTGCGACGGGCACGCAGGAACCAGCGCGTAGCGCGGCGACCCAGGCGCATCAGCTCGTCCATCAGCTCCAGCTGCACGTCTGCCGACACCTGGTAGTCCAGGGCTTCGATCTGACGGAACCAGTGCGGGAGGTGGAAAATGTCGCGCACGATTACATAGGCGCCGGCCACGTTCGCCGGGCTCATGCCGGTCGACTCTTTGAGTCGTTGAACGAAGGTGATGCCCATGTGGTTGACCAGGTCGTTGGCGATCTGGGTGCTGACGATTTCGCGCTTCAGACGGTGACGGCGCATGGCCGCGGAGAACTTGCTCACCAGGCTTGGCGGGAAAGCGGTTTCCATGTCGCGGGTCAGGTAGTCGTCGTCCGGCACCAGGGAGCCCAGCAACTGCTCCTTGAGGTCGATCTTGCTGTAGGAGATCAGCACCGACAGCTCGGCACGCGTCAGGCCATGGCCTTCGGCGATGCGTTCGTTGATCGCTTCCTCGGACGGCAGGAACTCGATGGCGCGGTCCAGCTTGCCGCGGCTTTCCAGGTCGTTCATCAAGCGCTTGTATTCGGCAATCCGTGGCAAGGCACGGCGAGCTGCCAGGGACAGCGCCTGCGTTTGCTTGTAGTTGTTGCCGAGCACCAGGTTGCCCACTTCGTCGGTCATGCTCGCCAGCAACAGGTTGCGTTGCTTGTCGGTCATGTCGCCGGCCTGAACCACTTCGTTCAGCAGGATCTTGATGTTCACTTCATGGTCGGAGCAGTCCACGCCACCGGCGTTGTCGATGAAGTCGGTGTTGGAACCGCCACCATTGAGGCCGAATTCCACGCGACCGAGCTGGGTCATGCCCAGGTTACCGCCCTCGCCCACGACCTTGCAGCGCAGTTCATTGCCGTTCACGCGCAGTGCATCGTTGGCCTTGTCGCCAACGTCGGCGTGGCTTTCGCTGCTGGCCTTGACATAGGTGCCGATGCCGCCGTTCCACAACAGGTCCACCGGCGCCTTGAGCAAGGCGTTCAGCAGTTCGGTCGGGGTCAGCTTGTCGGCCTTGATGTCGAAGCGCTCTTTCATCTGCGGGGAAATCGCGATGCTTTTGGCGCTACGGGAGAAGATCCCGCCACCCTCGGACATGATGCTGGTGTCGTAGTCCGACCAGGCCGAACGCGGCAGGTCGAACAGGCGCTGACGCTCAGCGAAGCTGTTGGCCGGCTGCGGGTTCGGGTCGATGAAGATGTGCAGGTGGTTGAACGCTGCGACCAGTTGCAGCTTGTCGGACATCAGCAAGCCGTTACCGAACACGTCGCCGGCCATGTCGCCGACGCCCACCACGGTGATGCTGTCTTCCTGGACGTTGATGCCGCGCTCGCGGAAGTGGCGTTGTACACCCACCCACGCGCCCTTGGCGGTGATGCCCATTTTCTTGTGGTCGTAACCGGCGGAACCACCGGAGGCGAACGCGTCACCGAGCCAGAAACCGTAGTCGATGGCAATGCCGTTGGCGATGTCGGAGAAGGTCGCAGTGCCCTTGTCCGCAGCCACCACCAGGTACGGGTCATCGTCGTCATGGCGCACAACGTTGACCGGCGGTACCAGCGCACCGTCTTTGAGGTTGTCGGTGATGTCCAGCAGGCCGGAAATGAAGATGCGATAGCAGGCGATGCCCTCTGCCGCAATCTCGTCACGGCTGCCGCCCAATGGCAGGCGCCGTGGCAGGAAGCCGCCCTTCGCACCCACGGGCACGATGACCGAGTTCTTCACTTGCTGGGCTTTTACCAGGCCCAGGACTTCGGTACGGAAGTCTTCTTCACGATCAGACCAGCGCAGACCGCCACGAGCGACATTGCCGAAGCGCAGGTGCACGCCTTCAACACGAGGCGAGTAGACGAAGATTTCGAACTTCGGTACTGGCTTTGGCAGCTCGGGAATCTGATGCGGGTTGAACTTGAAGCTGAAGTACGACTTGTTATGGCCGTTGGCATCAGTCTGATAGAAGTTGGTGCGCAGCGTGGCCTTGATCAGGTCCAGGTAGCGACGCAGGATGCGGTCTTCGTTCAACACCTGGACATCGTCCAGTGCGGTGACGATGGCTTGTTCCAGACGTTGCTGCTTGTCTTCC
This sequence comes from Pseudomonas sp. 65/3-MNA-CIBAN-0223, assembly GCF_040310425.1. Lineage (NCBI taxonomy): Bacteria > Pseudomonadati > Pseudomonadota > Gammaproteobacteria > Pseudomonadales > Pseudomonadaceae > Pseudomonas > Pseudomonas sp. 65/3-MNA-CIBAN-0223. Next base: position 186,525 of record NZ_JBEOPV010000001.1, on the reverse strand, counting down.
AGATCGTCGCCGGTGAGCTTGCGCGCCAGGTAGAAACGGGTCTTGAACAACCGGGTCAGCTCGCGAGCGATGTCGGTGTGGTTGTTCAGGGTGCTGGCGATGTAGCCCAGGTCGAAGCCCAGGCGGATCTGCTTCATGTAGCGCGCGTAGGCACGCAGCAGCGCCACGTCACGCCATGGCAGGCCGGCGGTCAGTACCAGGCGGTTGAACGCATCGTTCTCGGCATCGCCACGCACGATGTGGACGAACGCGTCCTGCAAGGTGTCGTTGAGTTGCTGGATATCGAGGTCCAGGCCTTCGGCGGCGGTGAAGGCGAAATCGTGAATCCAGAACTCGCGGCCATTGTTGTGGCGCAGGCGGTACGGGAATTCACCGAGCACACGCAGCCCGAGGTTTTCCAGGATCGGCAACACGTCGGACAGGGCCAGCGGGGTATCGGCGTGATACAGCTTGCAGTGCAGCTCGCGCTTGCCGGAGACCTGGCCCAGCGGCTGATAGAAGCTCATCACCAGCGGATTTTTTTCGTTCAGGCTCAACAGGTGCTGCATGTCGACCACAGCCGAATGCGCCGCGAAACGCTCGCGATAGCCGGCTGGGAAGCCTTTGGGAAAGTCTGCCAGCACGTTGGTGCCACTGGCTTCGCCGAAGCTCTCAACGGTGAGGCTGGCGTAGTCGTCCTGCCAGCTGCGGCAGGCCTGCACCACTTCTTTTTCCAGCAGGACCGGGTCGATGTCCAGGCGGTTCTTTGGATCAACCCGCAGAATCAGTTGCACACGGGCCAGCACGGACTCGGAGAAGAAGGTCCAGAACTCGCAGTCCGAAGCCTTCAAGCGATCCATCAGCACTTGCTGGATCTTCTGGCGCACTTCGGTGGAGTAGATGTCGCGCGGCACGTAGGCCAGGCAATAGCAGAAACGACCGTACGGGTCTTTGCGCAGGAACACGCGAATCTTGTTGCGTTCCTGGATCTGCACGATCGACATCACGGTGGCGAACAGCTCGTCAACCGGGGTCTGGAACAGGTCGTCGCGTGGCAGTACTTCAACCACCTGCGCCAGTTCCTTGCCCAGGTGAGCCTTGGCCTGGAAGCCGGAGCGGCGTTCGATTTCCTCGACCTTGCGGCGGATGTACGGAATGACCCGCACGCTCTCGCCATACACCGAAGAGGTGTACAGGCCCATGAAACGGCATTCCTTGATGACTTTGCCGTCGGCATCGATCTCACGGATCGACACGTAGTCAGGGTAAGCCGGACGGTGCACACGGCTTGGGTGCGCGGCCTTGGCGAACGACAGCAGGGTCGGTTCGCGCAGGTACTTCACGGCATAGTCTTCGATGCGCAGGTCGTCGTAGGTCAGGCCGGTGCGCAGCAATTTGGTCAGGCCAAGGAACGAATCCTGGTCGTAGACGATGTGGCCGCCATCGGCTTCATCGCTTACCACGAATTCTTCGTAGCCGAGGAAGGTGAAGTGGTTGCCCACCAGCCATTCCAGGAAGCTTTTGATTTCGTTCTTTTCTTCAGGGTCGACAGCAAACTGGCTGTTATCGAGGCCGGTCAGGATTTCCTGGACCTTGGCTTTCATCGGCTCGAAATCGGCGACCGCCACGCGGACCTCACCGAGCACCTGCTCCAGCTCTTTGCTCAACACGTTCAGTTCGGCCGCGTTGGCGCAGCGGTCGATTTCCAGGTACATCAGGGATTCCTGGAGAATCCCTTCGCCCTGGGTGCCTTTTGGCAGGATTTCCAGCAACTCGCCCTTGCTGCCGCGACGCACGCTCAGCACAGTGGTTTGCAGGGTATGAATGCTGTAGCCGCGACGGTTCAGCTCGGTACGCACCGAGTCCACCAGGAACGGCAGGTCGTGGTGCAGCACTTCGACCGCAGTGTGGGTCGACTGCCAGCCGTGGCGTTCGTAATCAGGGTTGTAGACGCGCACTTGCGGCTGCGCGTGATCGAAGCGCTCAAGCAGGCGCCACGCAGAAAGGGTGCACCCGGCGAGGTCGGACAACCGACGTTGAGTCAGCTCGTCGAGGGAAATGATGCCGAAAAATTGTTCAGCAAACAGCGCCACTTGTGGCAGTGCCTGTTCACTGATGTGCTGCGCCAGTGCCGCTTGCAGTTGGTGCTGGAAGTCGGCTTTGCTGGCTGCGGTGAAGAACGCCATCTGTGTTACTCCGCTTGGGCTTGTTATTGATGGAAGCGTCGCGTGCAAAACCCCTCGCGGGGCTATCCGTCACCCTGTTCCTGATTCTCGGGCAGAGGAAACAGGGTCACAGGTGGGTGAAGCTGGACGAGACACTCGGGTCACATTCACCTTCCATGAATGGGCATCTGCAAAAACCACTGCGCGATGGATTGCGCACTGTCTTTACGGGTATCCATTCGATGCGCAGCTTAACGAGTGCGACAATGTGCCTGCTTGCGGTGCTGCGACATATTCGGTCATCCGCACGCAGGTTGTAGGCTGCGCATCGAACAACACTAGCAGTCGCGCGACAAAAAGGCCGGCTTAAGCCCTGTTTTGCGGCACATTCGTGCTGGAAGTGACCAGTAACGCCTCGAATGTTCACGACACATGCTCTGACACTCAGACGAGCAGAAATTCCCGGCGGCTGGCAGAATTGCCCTTTCTTCACCTCAACAACGCTCCTCGAGCCAGGATTTACCCATGCAAATGACCACCGCCCTGTTGATCGTCAACCCATGCGATGACGAAGAAGACAACATGGCCATGCTCGCCTGCCACAGCGAGCAGGGCGAGATGTTCCTGATGACCCGCTACCCGGACGAAGACGCGCTGGACATCACCCTGGACGGTGAGCCTTCGACCCTGGAAGGTGTAAAAGTGACCCTGAGCCCTACCCGCCTGCTGATCGAAATCGCTCCAGGGGATGTCGATGTGCTGAATGGGGATGATTGCCTGGAGATCATTCACAGCACTGCGGCGGGTGACCTGCCTGAGGTGGAGGAGACTTTGCAGAACATTCTCAAGGGGACCGGGACCTATATCAGCCAGATTGGCTGACAGACCGTATTCGCGGGCAATAATGATGAATGAGTAAGCTTTGCTCGCGAAAAGCCCGAGAACGCCTCGAGGCACCGCGGCTCGCGCATTCCCCTTGACGACCATCGTGAGCAAACTCGCTCATACAGAAACGGCCGGATATTGATAGAAAATATCGAAACTGACACAAACCTGTAAGAGTTCAGTTGTCAGCGAAGGCACCCTCGCCCGCCATTACTGCGACCTAATCCTCCATATTTAGCGTCCCACCATAATCGCCTAGAGGTATTGAGCTCTCTCACATTGGATCCGTTTTGATTCCAAAACGAACATTAATCTAAAAATCTTAAACATCGTAAGCCACTCAGATAATTACTTAATAGAATACATTTCAACCAATCAACAGTCCGACCAGAGATTTATCCTACAAAACAACAAGAAAAAACCTACAAATAAAAATCATGTTTCACCGGCCCGCATGGTTGAACAATAGAAAAACCTCTGATACTAATAAATCACTTGCGAAAAATGCCGCAAGTGAGGCGCACACTAACGAGCGCCTTCAACTAATACCAAGGAGTTTTATCATGGGTAGAAAACGCACGGAGCTGACCCCAATTGAAGGCATGCCGCTGGGCATAAATGTGACAGATGGCCTTCTGGCAACTGAAGTCCACTTCTTCACCTCGCTAACCAACTGACACTCGCCGTTACAACACCTGAGAAAAATGCCGAAAGAAACCCTTTCGGCATTTAAACATCGAGAGGCAAATCATGTCCGAGCGAGAGTTTAGTCCGCCTGAAGCACTATCAAAAATTGAAAAATAATTCACTCACTAAATTTTAGCGCTAGAACGAAATTCGCAGACAACAGCCGTTTTGTAGCCACAGCAGAACTCTTCGACAAAGATAACAACCTGATAGATTCCGGTGCAGGAAAAGGTCCAGACTCACTTGTAGGGGCTTTAGCTGAATCCATTGAACACTTCAGCACTTTCTGTTTTAATGCCGACAACATTAGTATTCAGCGCTGCGAGTTTATAGCGTCTCAAAAAGCTGCTGAACACGATGGCTTTCTTGCAAGCATCCCGTGCGCGGAGGAATCAATAGAGTCATTCAAACTGATCACGGCCGACAAAACCAAAGAGCTTTTCGTTCCGTGCATTCTTCTTCGCCCCACCATGAACCGTAAGTCATGGAGTGACGCAAGCGCCAGCGTGCAATTTCTTAATCGTTATGCTTCAAACTCAGGGATCGCATTTGGCTGCACCAAATCAGAAGCGTTACTACACGGAACAAACGAGGTTATCGAAAGACACATCTTGTCTCGCTTTTTTATGGCGATATGTAGTATCGGTCCTGCCCTAAAATTATACGCTCCGTCTCGAGGCCTGCTTGCAAAATCGCTCCAATATGATGCTGACGCGATAGCGCTGGCTGACAAGCTACAAGTCATCGTCATAAAAAACGTTATGAACGTTTTCTTTTCTGTCGCTATACCTAAGTCCGGCCCTGGCGACATGCATCTATCAGCAATTGGTTCAGGTTGTTCACTGGACATATGTATCGCCATTCAGAGAGCCGTTACGGAGCAATTTCAAGTCAACGTTTTATATGACGACAGGCAAGACGAGCTCGACAGAAATACACTTGATTTTCTAGCCAGCTCAAATAAACTGAAGAGCCTTATTGATTTTTCGCCTGTGAAAAATATAAATCTTCCTTTGATCGAGCCCACACCTTCAATCTTCGAAAAAAGCGTTTCACTTCAACTTGAAGCGCTTGAAAAATACATCTCGCGCACTGGCGGAGCCATCTACCACAGAGTCGTTGCCGATTATTCTAGCAACGGAATAGTTTGCCAATCCTATATCCCCGGCCTTGAACGATTCAACCTGATTAGAAATGGCTGTTTAGTTGCCCCTCAGCAAGTACTTCTACAAGCACCTAAATACGCCAACCCTTAACAAACAGGCACCTCATGCAAACACTTATTAGAACAACTTGCAAGAAGCATGCAGGGCTGCTGACCTCAACCATCACCACAATAATCGCGCTAAAGCTTATAGCTCTAGCGCCACCTTTGTTGGTTGGCAAGATTGTCGACGCGCTACACACTGACAATCACGCAGACCTCAATATGCTTCTGCTGCTAACCATCGGTTATACACTGGCGGGATGCCTCCAAGCGATTATAAACCCTCTACAAATATTCTTTTTATCCAAACTTGTGCAGCACGTGACAATGAACGCCTCCATCGACTGGATTGCAAAATTAATGCGCAAAGAGTTCCTCCAGTTCAGCTCGTGGCGCATCGGACAATTCATAAAATCAGTAGAGCGCGGGATTACAGCGCACGAGCAATTATTAACGTTTTTCGTCACCACAGGACTTCCGCTGTGCCTGGAATTCCTTATCGTAGGCGGTGCATTTTATTATATGGGTGGCGCTAAAGTATTCCTGGCGATGACAGGCCTTGGCATCGTTTACCTGTTCGTCACCCATCGAATCATCCGCTGGCGCAGAAAGCACATTGATGCCGTCAACGAGCAAGAGGATGAAGTCAGCGCACTGCTGTACAACACCTTGAGCTCCGGCAAATCCATCAAACTGGAAGGTGCTGAATTCTGCGCAACTGAACGACTGAACCGCGCCTTCAATAACTACGCCAAAGCGGCGATCACCGTAGCAAGCTCAGGTGGCTTCCTCACTGGGGCAAAAGTACTGTTTGTCAGTCTTTCAACGGGAGGCCTACTCGGATGGGGCGTCTTCGATCAGTTGTCGGGAGAGCCAGGTATCAGCGTTGGGCAACTGGTCGCCATATTCTCAATTGCAGGTAGCTTTTTACTTAATATCACCGCGCTGAGCGAAGGCTATCGGGTGCTGGATCAGTTTCTCGCGGACCAGCGTCGCCTCCAGCAGTTACTGGCACTGCCAGACTTTGACGACGACAGTCGCCGCGCCGAAAAAACCTCCGGTGAGGAATCTACATTGGTGCTCGCACCCTGTGTGATCACCGACGGCGGCAGCGTCAGGCTGAGCATCGAGAAAGCTTTTACTTTCACACAAGGCCAGTCCGTCGCCATCACGGGCCCCAGTGGCGCAGGTAAATCGACCTTGCTGGAAGCCCTGGTCGGTCTGAATGTGTCGGCAAGAAATTCGCTGAGCCTGGACGACACGTGCGTTTCCAGGTTGAACGCCCAGGCACACTTGCAACTCCTGAGGTATTGCCCTCAATCACCGCAGTTCCTGGAGGGTTCCTTTGACAGATCAGTGCTATTTGGAATCGACCCCTCTCCAGCGTTGAACCAGGCAATACAGCGACTCGACCTTGAAGATATCGTTTCCCAGCGCCACCTCACTGAAAACGCCTCCAATGTTTCTGGCGGCGAAGCTAAACGCCTGTCTCTGCTCCGGCTGATCAACCGGCCAGGGCGTTTTAATCTGTTCGACGAGCCCAGTGCGTCGATCGAGCCGAAACTGGCCGGCCCGGTGTGGGATTTGCTTTTCGACACCTTCGCCGGGCGGGGATTGATTTGTGTGACACACGATGTCGGTCACTTGCACCGTTTTGATCGCGTGATCGTCATGCACAACGGGGCAGTCGTTGAAGATGGGCCATGGTGTGAGTTAGTCAACCGGGCGACAGTGACATCCTTGTTGAGCGACCTTCAGCCATAGAAAAAACACGCTGCGCATGAGCGCCCGCCATTCAATTCCCCCATTTCACGCAAAAAGCCGTTAGTCGCCACCCCCCGCCATGCATTAAAGTAACGCCCCCAGCCCTCGGCGTTATCGCAACGTCTGCGGTCACCCTTTCCAGGAACAGTCATCGATGGAACATCGTGAAGCGCTGCTCGCGCTGCGAACCTTTCTTTCAACGCAGATTCTCGGCCAGGAAAAACTCATCGAGCGCTTGCTCATCGCCTTGCTCGCCGACGGCCATATGCTGGTCGAGGGCGCTCCCGGGCTGGCTAAAACCAAGGCCATCAAGGAGCTCGCCGAGGGCATCGAGGCGCAGTTCCATCGAATCCAGTTCACCCCCGACCTGTTGCCCGCCGACATCACCGGCACGGAAATCTATCGGCCGGAAACCGGCAGCTTCGTGTTCCAGCAAGGGCCGATCTTCCATAACCTGGTGCTGGCTGACGAGATCAACCGGGCCCCGGCCAAGGTGCAGTCGGCGTTGCTGGAGGCCATGGCCGAGCGCCAGGTCAGCGTTGGGCGCAGTACTTATGACTTGTCGCCGCTGTTCCTGGTGATGGCGACGCAAAACCCCATCGAACAGGAAGGCACCTATCCCCTGCCCGAGGCCCAGCTTGACCGCTTCCTGATGCACGTGAAGATCGGCTTTCCGGATGCCGCAGTCGAGCGCCGGATCCTGCAGCAGGCCCGCGGCGAAGCGCTTAACGGCGAAACCAAACCCGAGCGTCGGGTCAGCCAGCAGGCGATCTTCGCCGCGCGCAAGGAAATCCTCGGGCTGTACATGGCTGACGCCGTGGAGGAGTACCTGGTGCAACTGGTCATGGCCACCCGCACCCCGGGCAAGTTCGATCCGGAGATGGCCGAGTGGATCGCTTATGGCGCAAGCCCGCGGGGCTCGATCGCCCTGGACCGCTGCGCCAGGGCTCATGCCTGGCTCGCGGGTCGCGACTTCGTCAGCCCGGAAGACATCCAGGCGGTGTTGTTCGACGTATTGCGTCACCGCATCATTCTGTCCTTCGAAGCCGAAGCCGCAGGCATTGACCAGGACCGGGTGGTCCAGCGGATTCTCGACGTCGTAGCCGTCGCTTGACCCCGATGAACAGCCTCCCGCAACCCGAGCCGGGTATTCGTGTCAGCCTCGCCGAATTGATCGAAATGCGCCATCGCGTGCGCGAGGTGCAGCTGTTTTCCACGCCGAGCCAGCGCAGCCCGTTGATTGGCCTGCATCACTCCAAGCTGCGCGGCCGGGGCGTGGATTTCGATCAGGTACGGGTCTACCAGGCAGGGGACGATGTGCGCACCATCGATTGGCGCGTGACCGCGCGCACTCAGGAACCCCACACCAAGTTGTTCCATGAAGAGCGCGAGCGGCCGATTTTTATCATGGTCGAACAGAGCCGCCGGCTGTTTTTCGGCTCCGGGCTGATGTTCAAGTCGGTGCTGGCTGCCCAGGCAGCGAGCCTGATCGGCTGGGCTGCGTTGGGCCATAATGACCGCGTGGGCGGCCTGGTGTTCGGCGACAATGAGCATTACGAGATCAAGCCGCGCCGCAGCAAGCAAAGCCTGCTGCAACTGCTCAACCGCCTGGTGCGGGTCAACCAGTCCCTGCACACCGAGGGCGAGACCCATCGCGACGCCCTCAACCTGGCCCTGCGCCGCGCCCGGGAAGTGCTCCGTCCGGGCAGCCTGGTGATCGTGATCTGCGATGAGCGCGCCCTGACGGAAGGCTCCGAGCAACAGCTGAGCCTGTTATCGCGCCATTGCGACCTGCTGCTGCTGCCGGTGTCCGACCCCCTCGATCATGCCCTGCCCGCTGCGGGGCTGTTGCGCTTCGCCGAGCGCGGCGCGCAACTGGAACTCGACACCCTCAATTTCGAGCTGCGCCAGGCCTATCGCGCCCAGGCTGAAGCGCGCGTCGCCCGCTGGGAACTGCTGGCGCAGAAGTTGCGGGTGCTGCTGATGCCCCTGAGCACCCAAAGTGAAATGGTCGAGCAACTGCGCGAGTACCTCAACCCGCAAAAACCGGGGAAAGGTCGATGAGCAGCCTCGAGCAATTGCAACCGCTGATCACCCCCTCCCCGATCGGTTTCTGGCCACCCGCGCCCGGCTGGTGGCTGCTGCTGTTGCTACTGCCACTGCTCGGCTTCGGCCTGTGGCAGCTGCGTCGGTTGATTCCCGACAAGCGCCCGATCGTGCGCGCCGAGCAACCGCTGGACCCGGTGCGTATCGCCGCCCTGGCGGAACTGGCCATGATGCCCAAGCCCTACGATGGCGCGCCGGCGGGCGCCTGGTTGCAGCAACTCAACGGGCTGCTCAAACGCCTGTGCCGCAACCACTACCCCTACAGCCAGAGCCACACGCTCAACGGGCGCAAATGGCTGGCGTTCCTCGATAACCGCTGCCCGGCTGCCGGACTGACGCGCTGGATGGTGCTGGTCGAAGGTGCCTACAAGCCCGAGTGCAAACTCGATGACAAGGCCATCGCCGGCCTGACCCAGGCCATCGACACCTGGATTCGCAAACATGTTTGAGTTCGCCTGGCCGTGGATCTTCGCCCTGCTGCCGCTGCCCTGGTTGATGCGGGTGCTGCTGCCGGTGGCCGACAGTGGCGAGCCCGCACTGAAAGTCAGCTTTCTCAATGACCTTGAAGGCCTCGCTCGACGTCGTGCCCGCGCCAATCTCCCGGCCTGGCGCCAGCAGGCACCGTACATTTTGCTGTGGCTGTTGTTACTGATAGCTGCTGCACGCCCGCAATGGCTCGGCGAGCCGCTGCCAATCGCCGCCAGTGGTCGCGACCTGCTGGTGGCCGTGGACGTCTCCGGTTCCATGGATTTCCCCGACATGCGCTGGCAGGACGAAAACGTCAGCCGGTTGGATCTGGTCCAGCACTTGCTGGGGGATTTTCTCGAGGGTCGCGAGGGCGATCGGGTCGGCCTGATCCTGTTCGGCAGTCAGGCCTACCTGCAAGCCCCGCTGACCTTTGACCGGCGCACCGTGCGGGTATGGCTCGACGAGGCTCGGATCGGCATCGCCGGCAAGAACACCGCTATTGGCGATGCCATTGGCCTGGCCCTGAAACGCCTGCGATTGCGCCCGGCCAACAGCCGCGTGCTGATCCTGGTCACGGACGGCGCCAACAATGGTGGCGAGATCGATCCGCTGACGGCCGCGCGCCTGGCCGCCAATGAGGGCGTAAAGATCTACCCGATCGGTATCGGCGCCGATCCCGAGGAAAGCGGCACTGCAGGTTTTCTCGGCGTCAACCCGAGCCTGGACCTGGACGAGCCGTCGCTCAAGGCGATCGCCAAGGTCACCGGCGGCCGCTACTTCCGCGCACGCGACGGCAAGGAGCTGGAGTCGATCAAAGACACCCTCGACCAGCTGGAGCCGGTGACTCAGCAGCCGACCCAGGCGCGCCCGGCCCAATCGCTTTACCACTGGCCGCTGGCACTCGCGCTGGTGTTGAGCATGTTGCTGGTGGCCCGCGAACGCTGGCCAAACAACCTGATGCAACGCCTGTTCACCAAGGAACTGTTCTTGCAATCGCAACTGCCCGGCTGGCGCAAACGACTTGAGCGCCTGCGCCTGCGGAGACGCCGATGAGCGCGCTCTGGCCCTTCTGGTTCCGTCCCGCCTGGCTTCTGGTATTGCCGCTGCTGGCCTGGTTGCTGTGGCAGCTGTGGCACCGGCAAAAACGGGCGGGTCGCTGGCAGATGATCTTGCCGCCGGCCTTCCATGCGGCGCTGCTCAGTGGCGGCAGTGGACGCGATAGCAAGCTGCCTTGGGTGGCCCTCGGCCTGGCCTGGACGCTGGGGCTTGTGGCCCTGCTTGGGCCGGGTTGGGAGCGCGTCGAGCAAACCAGCCAGAAACCTGCCGACCCACTGGTGGTGGTGCTGGAGCTGACCCCGGAAATGCTCGCCACGGATGTGCCGCCAAACCGCCTGGAGCAAGCGCGGCGCAAGCTGTTCGATCTGCTGCAGCATCGCAGCGATGCGCAAACGGCGATCGTTGTCTATGCCGGCAGCGCCCATACACTGGTGCCCCTGACCGACGACCTGGCCACCAGCCGCAATCTTCTGGACGCACTCAAGCCATCGCTGATGCCGCAACCGGGCCATCGCGCTGACCTGGCGGTGGTCAAGGCACTTGCGCTGCTCAAGCAGGCGGCGCTTGGCGACGGACGCATCCTGCTGATTGGCGCCACCCTCACCGAACAGGAGCGTCAGGGCATTCGCCAGGCACTGGGGGGCCAGTCCACACAATTGCTGATGCTCGGGATCGGCACCGCCGAGGGCGCGCCGATCACCCAGGAGGATGGCAGCTTCCTCAAGGACGACCAGGGCGCGATCCTGGTGCCTCGCCTCGACGAGCCCAGCCTCAAAGCGTTCGCCAACGCCATGGACGGCCGCTACCGCCACGCTCGCCTGGAGGACACCGACCTGCGGGCCCTGGGACTGTTTGACGGTCCGCGGGCAATGCGCAACGACGGCCAGACCCTGCGCCTCGACACCTGGGCGGATCAGGGTTACTGGCTGTTGTTGCCGCTGCTGTTGCTGGCGGCATGCGCCGGTCGACGGGGCTGGCTGTTCTGCCTGCCGCTGCTGTTGCTGATGCCGCAGAAAAGTTACGCCTTCGAGTTCGAAGACCTGTGGTTGCGCCCGGACCAGCAAGGGCTGCACCTGCTCAAGCAGAAGCGCCCGGCCGAGGCAGCGCAGCACTTCCAGGATCCACAGTGGCAAGGTGTCGCGCTCTATGAGGCTGGCGACTACAGTGGCGCCGCCCAGCGGTTTGCCCAGGGCGACGACGCGCATGCCCACTACAATCGTGGCAATGCCCTGGCTCGCAGCGGTGAACTCGAAGCGGCACTGGACGCGTACGACCAGGCACTGGAACGCCAGCCGGATTTGCGTCCGGCGCTGACCAACAAGGCGCTGGTGGAAGACCTGCTCAAGCAGAAGACCACCCCGCCGGCGGTGGAGGCGCAGCAGGAACCCGACGACCCGTCACCGGCTTCCGAGCCCGAGCCGGCCCCTGGCGCCGCGACCCAGCCGGCCAGCGAAGGTGAGTCCGCCAGCGATGCACCGCAGGCCAGCCCGGAGCCCGGCGAAGATGAGCCGACCACCCCGCCAAAACCCGGGGCCAATGAAGTGCCCGGCAGCGAACTGGGCGACGAACAGCACACCACGCCGCCGTTGCGCCCGGCCGCCGAGGCGATTGACGGCGAGCAGCGCCAGGCCCTGGAGCAATGGCTGCGCAAGATCCCGGATGACCCGGGAGAGTTGCTCAGACGCAAATTCTGGTACGAACAGCAACAACATCAGGATCAGGGAACCACTCGATGAACCGCTTCACCGCCTCCTTACTCGCACTGCTGTGCTGGACCGTTCAAGCCCAGGCGGCGGGCCTGGTCGCCAGCGTCGATCGCGGCCGCCTGAGCTCCGGCGAGACCGTGGAGCTGACCCTGGAATCGGATGATGTGACCCAATTCGGCAAACCGGACCTGGCGCCACTGGAGCCCTTCTTCGAAGTACGCGGTACCCGCCAGGTCAACCAGCTCAATACCCTCAACGGTGACAACCAGGCCACCACCCGCTGGATCGTTACCCTGCTGCCCCGGCAGAACGGCAGCGTGGTCATTCCCTCGTTGCAGCTGGGCGATGCGCACAGCGAGCCACTTACCGTGCAAGTGGTCGAGGGCGAAACCCAGGACGGCGCGAAAAAGCTGCAGCCGGTTTTCCTCGAAGTCAGCCTGGATCAGACCAGCGTGTACGTGCAGGCCCAGGCGATCCTGACCTTGCGCATTTATCACTCGGTGTCGCTGTACGACGACAGCAGCCTGACGCCCTTGCAGATCCCCGATGCGCGGATCGAGCAATTGGGCGAGTCGCGGACCTACGAGAAAGTCATCAACGACCTGCGCCACGGCGTGATCGAGATGCGCTATGCCATCTACCCCCAGCACAGCGGCGAATTAACCATTCCGGCGCAGGTATTCAGCGCCACCCTGGTCGATACACAACCGGCCCAGGACGGCGACGCCCAGGCACCGAAATCCGGAAAACTGATGCGCGTTGGCTCCCCGGCCATCCTGCTCGACGTCAAGGCCAAGCCCGCCACCTGGCCCGCCGACGTACCCTGGCTGCCGGCGCGCAGCATCAGCCTGAGCGAGAGCTGGAACCCACCTGCGGACCAGGCTCAAGTGGGCGATTCACTGACCCGCAGCCTGACCCTGAAGGCCGAGGGCCTGGCCAGTTCGCAGCTGCCACCGCTGCCGGCCACCGAGATCAACGGGCTGCGCCGCTATCCCGATCAACCGGTACTGGCCAACCACAACGGTGAGCGCGGCCTGGTCGGCAGCCGCGAGGAACGCGAGGCCCTGGTACCGACCCGCAGCGGTGCGATCGAGTTGCCTGCCGTCGACGTGGTCTGGTGGAACACGTTCGAAGATCACCTGGAGCACACCAGCCTGGCCGCGCAAACCCTGCAGGTGGCCAACAACCCCAGCCTGGTGGTCGACACCCCCGCGAGCACCCCGCAAGCCATGAGCAGCGCCGACAGCGAAACCCTGTGGTGGTGGAAACTCAGCACGTTGCTTCTGGCCTGCACCACATTACTGGGGTTCGGCCTGTGGTGGCGTGCGCGCTGGCAACCGGCGATCCTGCGTGCTGCGCAGACAGGCCCGAGCCCACGTACCGTGCTCGACGAGCTCAAGCGCGCCTGCCAGGCCAACGATTCTCACGCCACCCGCCAGGCCCTGGATGCCTGGGCTCGACAACAACCGGAAACCCTGGCCGACATGGCCGCACGCTTCGTCCCGCTGTCCGATGCCCTGGACGGCCTCAACGGCGCCCTGTACAGCGAGACCGGCCAGTATTGGCAAGGTGATGACCTGTGGCGGGCGATCAAGGCGATCCCGATTGCCGAGCGGGTCCAGGACCCGGTGGGCGACAGTGGGTTGCCGCCGTTGTATCCCAAATAAGATCAAAAGATCGCAGCCTGCAGCAGCTCCTGCAAAGGGACGGCGTACACCCGTAGGAGCTGCCGCAGGCTGCGATCTTTTCTGCCTTACGGCATTCCTGACTTTTTGCCAGTAAACTCTCCCCCTTTCGCCGCTTTCATTGTTCACGCGGCCATCACCTTATCTCCAACGGAGTTTGCCTTGCGTCTGTTCCACACCTCCGACTGGCACCTTGGGCAAAACCTGCACGGGCAGGAACGCGATTTCGAACACGGCTGCTTTCTTGACTGGCTGCTGCGCCAACTGAAACTCGACCAGCCTGATGTGCTGCTGATCGCCGGCGACGTGTTCGACACCGTCAACCCGCCGGTCAAGGCCCAGGAACGCCTCTACGACTTCATCGTCAGCGCCCATGAGCAGCAACCCAAGCTGACCATTGTGATGATCGCCGGCAACCACGATTCCGGTTCACGTATCGAACTGCCCGCCCCCTTGATGCGCCGCTTGCGCACGCATGCCCTGGGTCGGGTGCTGTGGCTCGACGACGGCCAGCTCGACGCCGAACGCCTGCTGCTGCCGCTGCCCAATGCCAAAGGCAAGGTCGTAGGCTGGTGCCTGGCGCTGCCGTTCCTGCGCCCGGCGGAAGTCACCGGCGCGCAGTTGGGCGACAACTACCTGCGCGGGATCGGCCAGGTGCACGAATGGCTGATCGCCGCCGCCAATGCCAAGCGCAAGCCCGGGCAGGCGCTGATCGCCATCAGCCACGCCCACATGGCGGGCGGCTCGGTGTCCGAAGACTCCGAGCGCAGCCTGATCATCGGCAATGCCGAAGCGCTGCCGGCCAGCCTGTTCGGCCCAAGCATCAGCTACGTGGCACTGGGTCACCTGCACAAGCCGCAGAAGGTCAACGGCGAAGAACGGATCCGCTACAGCGGCTCGCCGATCCCCTTGTCGTTTTCCGAAATCGGTTATCGGCACCAGATCCTCGACATCACGCTGGATGGCGAGGTCCTGGTCAGCGTCGAACCCAAGCTCATTCCCCGTGCGGTCAACCTGCAGCGCATCGGCCCCGCGCCGCTGGCGGACATTCTCCTGCAACTGGCCGACTTGCCCAACATCGACCTTCTGGCCGACGTCCAGCGCCAGCCCTGGCTGGAGGTGCGCGTGCGTCTCGACGAGCCGCAGCCGGACTTGCGCCACCAGCTCGAGACCGCCCTGCAAGGCAAGGCCGTACGCCTGGTGCGCATCGCCGCCGAGTATGCCGGCAATGGCGGGCGCGACGGTGCCGATGACGCCATGGCACTGATCGAGCTGGACCAGCTCACGCCGCAGGAACTGTTCAGCCGCGCCTGGCAGGACAACTACGGGAGTGAGGTCGATGAGAAGACGCTCAACGACTTCGCCGAGTTATTGCAGGACGTTCAGACCGAGAGCGAACAGCCATGAAGATCCTCGCGATCCGCCTGAAAAACCTCGCCTCCCTGGCCGGGCCATTTGAAATCGACTTTACCGCCGAGCCGTTGGCCAGCGCGGGTCTGTTCGCCATCACCGGGCCTACCGGTGCCGGCAAAAGCACCTTGCTCGATGCCCTGTGCCTGGCGTTGTTCGGCGCCGTGCCAAGGCTGAGCAACGCCCAGGTGTCCGCCAAGGCCCCCGACGCCGACGGCGAAATCAGTACCGGCGACCCACGCACCCTGCTGCGTCGCGGTACGGGCGAAGGCTATGCCGAAGTCGACTTCGTCGGCATCGACGGCCGCCGCTACCGCGCGCGCTGGGAAGCCAATCGCGCCCGGGAGAAAGCCGGTGGCAAGCTGCAGGCCAGTCGCCAGAGCCTGCGCGACCTCGACCAGGATCAATTGCTGGCCAGTCAGAAGGTCGAATTCAAGGTCCAGCTTGAAGCCGTTCTGGGCCTGAATTTCGAGCAGTTTACCCGCGCCGTCCTGCTCGCCCAGAGCGAATTCAGCGCCTTCCTCAAGGCCAACGACAACGAACGCAGCGAACTGCTGGAGAAACTCACCGACACCGCCTTGTACACCCGCCTCGGTCGTCGCGCGTTCGACAAGACCAGGGACGCCCGTGAGGCCCACAAGCTGCTGCAGGACCAGGCCACCGGCGTAACGCCGTTGCCGCCCGAAGCTCGCGCCGAACTCGATGAACGTTTCAACCAGGCGCAGCAGCAACTCAAGCACCAGCAGGGGCAACTCAAGCAGCTTGAGTTGCAGCACACCTGGCTCAAGGAACTGCGCCAGTTGCAGGACGAACAATGGGGCGCCACCGAACAATTGACCAGAGCCCAACAGGATTGGCAGCACCTGGCCGGCGATCGTTTGAAGTTGACCCGCCTGGAGCAACTGGCGCCACAAAGGCACCAGTTCGCCCGCCAGAGCGAACTCAAGGCCCGGCTTGCGCCGTTGGCTGCACAGATTCAGCAGCAGACCCGGCAACAACAGGATCTGCAGGCGCGCCAGGCACAACTCGAACAGAGCCTGGGCAATGCACAAGCAGCGCTGAGCGAGGCACAGGCTCAGCACACATCTGGCGCGCCACTGCTGCGCCAGGCCTTCGAAGCACAAAGCAGCCTCGCCCGCCTGATCAAGGACACCGGCCTCAGCGCCGAACGCAAGCAGCAAGCCGAACAGGCCTGCAGCGAAGGTCAAAACACCATTCAAGGGCTGCTCGATCAGCAGCAACGAGTGGTCGAACGCCTGCAGCGCATTGGCGCCGAGCTTGAGCAAAGCACTCACCTGGCCCCGCTGAGCGAAGCCTGGAATGCCTACCGCGACCGCTTGCAGCAATTGATGCTGATCGGTAATCGCCTGAACAAGGGCCAGGCGGAGCTGGCGTCCCTGGAGCAACACGCCAGCCAGGCCGCTGCAGAATGGGCCGGGCAAAAACACAATCTGGAAGTGCTCTACAAAGAGGCTGGTGCCGAGCCGGAGGCGGTGGCCGAACAGATCCAGTTGCTCGGCAATCTGTTGCAGGACAACCGCAAGCAACTGCGTGCATTCGAGGAACTGACGCGACTGTGGGCCAGCCAGCAGGCGCTCGACCAACGTGTCGCCGAACTGCAGCAGCGCCAGGGCGCAGCCCAGCAGGAACGCGAGCGGCTGACCCAGGACGGGGTCAAGACCAGGAACGAACTGGCTGTCGCCGAACAGACCCTGACCGTCACCCGTGAACTGCTCGAGCGCCAGCGCCTGGCCCGCAGCGCCAGTGTCGAAGAGCTGCGCGAGCAATTGCAGGACGATCAGCCCTGCCCGGTCTGCGGCAGCCCCGACCATCCTTATCATCAGCCCGAGGCGTTGTTGCAAAGCCTGGGCCGCCACGATGAGAGTGAACAGGCCAACGCCCAGCAAGCGGTGGATGCGCTCAAGGAAAAACTCACGGACCTGCGCACCGAGGTCGGCGGCGTCATCGCCCAGCAAAAGGAGTTGCTGCAACAGCAGGAGCAACTGGTCGCGCAACAAGGCAGCCTGGCGCCGAGCCTCCAAGCGCACCCACTGTCGGCCCAACTGTTCAACCAGGACGGCGCTCGGCGCGATGCCTGGCTGGCCCAGCAAAACAGCCAGTTAAACCAGAGCATCAGCCAGGACGAACTGCGCCAAACCGCCCTGCTCACCCTGCAACAGGACGCCGCGCGCCTGCAACAGCAGCTGCGCAACGCCGAGACCGTGAGCCAGCAGGCGACCCAGCACCTGGCCAATCAGCAACGCGAGCTGGCCAATGATCGCCAGCGCCTGGATGAGGAACTGACCGCCTTCAGCAGCCTGCTCCCCATCGCTACGCTGGACGCATTGCGCAATGAGCCGGCCGCGACCTTCATGCAGCTGGACCGGCAGATCACCCAGCGCCTGGAACAGCTTGATCAGCAACGCGACGAACTCAGTGAGCAGCAACAACGCCAGCAGACGCTGGAGAAGGAACAGGATCGCCAACTGACGCGCGTCCAGCAGCTGGAAGCGGCGCTGCAGCAGTTCAACTCACTCGCCGAGCAGCAACAAGCCTGTCAGCAGCAGCTTGCCCAGTTGTTGGGTGCCCATGACAGCGCCGAACACTGGCAGCAGCAACTGGACCAGGCGGTTGAGCAGGCGCGCAATACCCAAGCGACAGTCAGCCAGGCGCTGCAATCGGTGCGCACGGGGCTGGTGCAGTTGGCCGCCGAGCTCAAGGCGCAGCAGGAGCACCTGATCGCCCTGGAAACCGAAGAGCGCGAGCTGAGTGCGAAGATCGTCGACTGGCGCGCCTTGCACCCGGAGCTGGATGACGGCGGGCTTGAACAGCTACTGGGCGTCGACGACCAGCAGCTCGGCCAATTACGTCAACGCTTGCAGCTCAATGAAAAAGCCCTGGAGCAAGCCAAAGTACTGCTGCATGAGCGCGACAAGCGCCTGGCCAGTCATCAGGCGCAGCACAACGGCAATCTTGACGCGGAGCAACTGGTGACCGCGCTCGCCGAGCTGCAGGGCCAGCTCGCCGCCAGCGAACACCTTTGCGCTGAATTGCGCGCCGAGCAGGCGGAGGACCAACGCCGGCAAGCCGCCAATCAGGCACTGGCGCAACGAATTGCCGACGCCTATGCCGAGTACCAGCGCTGGGCGCGGCTCAGCGCCCTGATCGGCTCGGCCACCGGCGACACCTTCCGCAAGATCGCCCAGGCCTACAACCTCGACTTGCTGGTGCACCACGCCAACGTGCAATTGCGCCAGCTGGTGCGGCGCTACCGCTTGAAGCGCGGTGGCAGCATGCTCGGTTTGCTGGTGATGGACACCGAGATGGGCGATGAGCTGCGGTCAGTGCATTCCTTGTCCGGCGGCGAGACCTTCCTGGTGTCATTGGCCCTGGCCCTGGGCCTGGCATCGATGGCCTCGAGCACCCTGAAGATCGAATCGCTGTTCATCGACGAAGGGTTCGGCAGCCTCGATCCGGAATCCCTGCAACTGGCCATGGACGCCCTCGACGGCCTGCAGGCCCAGGGGCGCAAGGTCGCGGTGATCTCCCACGTGCAGGAAATGCATGAGCGGATTCCGGTGCAGATCCAGGTCCACCGCCAGGGTAATGGCCTGAGCACCCTGGAGGTGAAATGACCACGCTCTACTCCTTCCGCCGCTGCCCCTACGCCATGCGCGCTCGCATGGCCCTGCGCTACTCGTCGGTTGCCGTGGACATCGTCGAGGTGAGCCTGAAGGCCAAGCCACCGGAAATGCTGGCACTGTCACCCAAGGGCACGGTGCCGGTGCTGAGCATTGACGGCGCGGTGATTGATGAGAGCCTGGCGATTATGCGCTGGGCACTGGAACAGAACGATCCGGCGGACTGGTTGCTCAAGGATGATCCTGCCAGTCGGGCGCAGACCTGTACGTTGATCGAGGAGAACGACCAGGTGTTCAAGGTGCACCTCAATCACTACAAGTACGCCGAGCGTTATCCCGAACAGCCGATGGCGTTCTACCGGGCCGAGGGTGAGAAATTCTTGAGCAAACTGGATGAGATGCTGGAGCGTAATGACTACTTGTTGGCCGGCCATCCATGTCTGGCGGATGTGGCATTGATGCCGTTCGTGCGGCAGTTTGCGCACGTGGACAGGGAGTGGTTTGCGCAGACGCCGTATGTTCGGTTGCAGGCCTGGTTGCAGCGCTTTATCGAATCAGAGTTGTTCACCTCAATCATGCACAAATGAACTCCCGTGTACCCGTAGGCCCGCGGGTTCGGTGGGTTAGGCCAACACTTCACACATCCGCAGCACCGCGCAATCCACCTGGAACGGCCCGAAAAAATCACCAGCGCGCTTGGCAGGAGGGTTTCCAGCCATGAGCCCCAAGGACTTGGCGGTCTGAATATTGTGAGCCATGTTGTGATTGGCTTCGATTGACCGTGCTACAGCGCCAGCCGAGCCTTGCCCGACGCCTGCCAATGACGTGCCGTTGGTCATGAACGCCAAAAAAGCCACGACCCCGAGTTTGCTGCCTTTCATGACCCTGCCACTCCCGCCACGTCTGGGTGATCAACCACGGCGTTCTGCACGCGGTGTTCAAACTGGATGGCGGGATACGCGACCTGAATCGGTGCTTCGAAATCGTGCTGCATGTGCGCCGAGATACTGACGAACGACACCAGGACCACGTACAGACCGATGGCCAGGTAGGCGCCGTGTTTGGCGGAAGTGAGGATTGCGCTGGCCATGGTGTTCTCCCGTGGGCATGTTTCAGAGCCCACAGGATCAATCAGAAAACCCTGGCCAACCACTCAGCGTTTCCCATAGTGATCATCAGCTTGCTTGATCATTAAACCCGTCTATCACGACGCTTGATAAAACCAATGACCATCGAAAACACACACGTGCGTAACACCCACGCGCGTAGGAGCTGCCGAAGGCTGCGATCTTTTGATTTTATAAAGTCAAAAGATCGCAGCCTTCGGCAGCTCCTACGGGGGGAGCGCGATGAAATTGGATTTCAGGCTTGGGTTTTGTGATCCAGGGCAGCGTAGAAATTGGCGCTCTGCTGCAGGTATTTCTGGGTGTAGCTCTGGGTGTGGGATTTTTTGTTGCTGATTTCCACGCTGGCGCTGGTTGGCAACACAACGGTCGCGGAAATGGCGGATGCGGCAATCACGGAGAAGAGATTGAAGTTCATGGCGGTCGTCCTCGGAGTCAGTTGGCTTGCTTGCCCGGTGGGGCCGTGAAGCCAACTTAACCTCCGAGGGTTGCCGTCCTGAAATGCTTTGTAGCACTTCCAGATATCAGCCTCATTGATAGAACAGCGCAAGCCCCATCAACCGGGGGCTGCGGCCTATTGACGCACCAGGAACTTGAGATCGCTGGGGGCATCCATTGGCAGCTTCTGCACGGTTTTACCCAGCAGACCGCTTTGGGCATCGCGTTCGACCACGACAATCTGGTTGCTCTTCTGATTGGCAATAAGCAGGAACTTTCCGCTTGGGTCGAGGGCGAACTCGCGCGGATGATCGCCTTCCACCGAGCGCCGCTGCAGCTCCTTGAGCTGGCCAGTGGCCGGATCGATGGCGAACACCAGCAGCTGATTGGCGGTACCCCGGTTGCTGACGTACAGGAACTTGCCATCCGCCGAAGCATGCAGCGCAGCGGCGGCTTTGTCCGACGCCGGCTGGCCGGCGGCCAGCTCGACCAGTTGCGTCTGCGCAAGCTTGCCGTCCTGATAATCAAAGACCGCGACTTGCGCGCTCATTTCCATGGTCAGCCAGGCATGCTTGCCATTGCCGCTGAACAGCAAGTGCCGCGGCCCACTACCGGGCGGTAACTGGACGGACGCGGGGGTGGCTGCCACCAGCGGCAGCTCCGGATTGGCCTTGGGGTCGAAGCGGTAGACAAACACCTTGTCGGCGCCCAGGTCGTTGGAAAAGACGTAGTGACCGTCTGGCGAGGACACCGTCGAATGCACGTGCGCCGACATCTGCCGCTCGGGGTTGACCCGACTGGAGGCATGGCTGCTCAACTGCACCACGGTTTTCAGTTTGCCATCAGCGCCCACCGGCAACACCGCCAGAGTGCCGCCCGGGTCTTCGACCACGGAATAATTGCTGACGAACAAGTGAGTGGCGTCTGCGCTGAGGCTTGAATGAGTCGGCTCGTTGCCCAGGCTCTGCACTTGATTGATCAAGGTCAGGGCATGGGTTTTCGGATCGATTGAGTAGCTGCTGACGCGCCCGACCGGGTCCTTCTGGCCGGGGCCGTTTTCGTTGACCACGAACAGGTGACGCTGGTCTCGGGACAAGGTCAGCCAGGAAGGGTTTTCACTCTCGACCACCTGCAGCGGCTTGGCGTCGATCTGGCCGGTGGCGCTGTCGAAGTTCAGGCGGTAGAGGCCCTGACTCGCGCCGGCGGTGTAACTGCCTACCAGCAACGGGTAATCCGTCGTGGGTGCCGCCTGCACACCCATGGCCCCCACACTGCCGGCCATCAGCAACGGCCAGAAATTACGCATCCGCATGCTCGTCGTCCTCCTCATTGTCACCGCCGATGGCTTCCATCGGCACCAGGCGGTGCTCGCCGGAGTCGCCGGTGATGATCCAGCTTTTCAAGGCAGCGTCAAACGTCGCCGCCTGGATTTGCGCCATGCTGAACGCCCACCGCTTGAGCGCACGGCCGTCCATGCATTCGATATGCAGGTTATCGTCGTCATCGAGAGAGAAATCGAAGGCATGCAGCCCGTCGATTTCCAGCATGTCGCAGTGTTCAAGGGCGTTGAGCAAGGTATCGGTCATGGCAGTCAATCTTGAGAAGAAAGACGCAATGATAGCTCAATGCGGTGGTCGGGATTATCCCTGCCACCCCAACCCCGTATCACACACCCTCCCCGTAGGAGCTGCCGCAGGCTGCGATCTTTTGACCTGGCTTTTCGCGATTTCAAAACATCCAAGATCTAAAGATCTAAAGATCAAAAGATCAAAAGATCAAAAGATCGCAGCCTGCGGCAGCTCCTACCGGGGATGTGTCAGAGGGCGTTGCGGGAAGGCTGGCCATCCACCAGGCGCTGAATGCCCAATGGGTTGGCATTTTTCAGTGCATCCGGTAGCAGGCTGTCCGGGTAGTTCTGGAAGCACACCGGCCGCAGGAAGCGGTCGATTGCCAGCGTACCGACCGAGGTACCACGGGCATCGGAAGTCGCCGGGTATGGCCCGCCATGCACCATCGAATCGCAGACCTCGACACCCGTCGGGTAGCCGTTGAGCAGGATCCGTCCGACCTTCTGTTCCAGCAACGCCGTCAGCTCGCCAAACTGCTCGAAGTCAGCAGTTTCGCCGATGATCGTTGCCGTCAACTGGCCGCGCAGCCCATTGAGTGCGGCACCGAGTTGCGCCTGGTCCGCCACTTCGACAAACACCGTGGTCGGGCCGAAGACTTCTTCCTGCAAGACTTCATCACCGTCGACCAGCAGGCTGGCATCGGCCTTGAACAATTGCGGCCGCGCCTGGTTGCCCTGCTGCGTCTGACCCGCCAGGTGCGTCACGCCCGGGTGCGCGAGGAGTCTCTGCAGGCCTTTGCCATAACTGCTCAGAGTGCCGGCGTTGAGCATGGTTTGCGCCGGTTGGTCAGCGATCAAACCGGCAACCTGTTGCATGAAGGCTGTGAATTGCGGCGATTTGATGCCAATCACCAGACCAGGGTTGGTGCAGAACTGACCACAGCCCTGGACCACTGAAGCGGTCAGGTCACGGGCGACGTTTTCTGCGCGCACTTGCAAGGCCAGGGGCAGGACGATCACCGGGTTGATGCTCGACATCTCGGCGAATACCGGAATCGGCTGTGGACGCGCCGCCGCCATGTCGCACAATGCGCGCCCGCCTTTGAGCGAGCCGGTAAAGCCCACCGCCTGGATCGCCGGATGCTTGACCAGCGCCTCACCCACGCCGCCACCGTAAATCATGTTGAAAACACCAGCGGGCATGGCGGTTTTCTCTGCCGCGCGAATCAGCGCGCAGGCCACCAGCTCGGCGGTTGCCATGTGGCCGCTGTGGGCCTTGAACACGACGGTACAACCGGCGGCCAGGGCCGATGCGGTGTCGCCACCGGCCGTGGAAAATGCCAAGGGAAAATTGCTCGCGCCGAACACGGCGACCGGTCCCAGGCCGATGCGGTATTGACGCAGGTCGGGGCGCGGCAACGGCTGGCGATCCGGCAACGCCTGATCGATTCGCGCGCCGTAGAAGTCACCGCGGCGCAGCACCTTGGCGAACAAGCGCATCTGCCCACTGGTGCGCCCGCGCTCGCCCTGGATTCGCCCCGCAGGCAGCGCGGTTTCACGGCAGACCACGGCGACGAAGTGGTCGCCCAATGCATCCAGTTCATCGGCGATGGCATCAAGAAATTGCGCCCGCCGTTCGGCACTCAGGCTGCGATACGCCGGGTATGCGGCAGCGGCAGCATGGGCGGCGGCATCCACTTCTTCGGGGGTGGCTTGGTAAAACTCATGGGGCAACGCCTCACCGGTGGTAGCGTCAACGCTCTGCAGTTTCAGGGTGCCGGCGGCGCTGCGTTGGCCGCCGATGTAGTTGTGGCCAAGAATGCTGCTCATGAATATCTCCTTAAAGAGTGCCAATAGTGCCGGGCGTGAATGCCGCTTCGACGGGCTCAATGCCGTTGATCAGCGGTGCGCCAAACTCGGCCTGGCTGATCTCGAAAACGTCGCCTGGCTGAGTGCGAATACCGTCGGCAAACGACAGGGTCGCGGTACCGAAAAAGTGGATGTGCACATCCCCGGGGCGCAGGAACTGGCTGTACTTGAAATGGTGGTACTCGAGGTTTTCCAGGCTGTGGCACATGTTGGCCTCGCCGCTGAGAAACTCGTTCTGCCACACCACCTCGCCATTGCGCAGGATGCGGCTGGTACCGGCCAGGTGGTGAGGCAATGGTCCGACCCGAAGTTCCGGACCATAGCTGCAACTGCGCAATTTGGAGTGTGCCAGGTACAGGTAATTCTTGCGTTCCATCACATGATCGGAGAATTCGTTGCCGATCGCGAACCCGAGCCGATAAGGCTTGCAGTCGTAACCTATCACATAGAGGCCGCTGAGCTCGGGCTCTTCGCCGGCGTCTTCGGCGAACGGCGGCAGCGCAAACGGTTGGCCCGGGCGCACGACAATGCTGCCATCGCCCTTGTAGAACCACTCCGGTTGCACACCGGCCTGCCCCGCTGCCGGCTTGCCGCCCTCCACGCCCCATTTGAAGATGCGCATGGTGTCGGTCAGCGCCGCTTCATCGCCCGCCTGCTGGTGCATCTTGTCCCGTGCCGAGGCGCTGCCCAGGTGAGTCAGGCCAGTACCGCTGACCAGCAGGTGCGCTGGGTCCGGATGATCCAGGGGTGGCAGGATGCGCAGTGTGGCCAGCAGCTGCGCGTAATCATGGCTGATGCCCAGGCCCAGGCCCAGGCTGCTGGCCTGCTGTTCCAGGCTGACGCCAGCCTCGATCGCCGCCAGCGCCAGGTCACGCATCGTGCGGGCGCCCTGTACTTCACGGACCAGACCAGCCTCGACCACGCCGACCCGGCGTTCGCCGTTACTCAATTCGAATTGAACCAAACGCATGAAACCTCTCCTGTTATTACAACACCACAGTTCCCTGTGGGAGCGGGCTTGCCCGCGATGGCAACGGCACATTCAACAGTGATGTGTCAGGCAGATTGCTATCGCGGGCAAGCCCGCTCCCACAGGGTCAGTGGTGATTTCGTGTTTTGTGTCAGGTACGGGTAGCGCCCCGGGCACTCGCCGCAAACTCACCCACCGGCAGCACATGCTTGCGTTCCAGCAAGCGATAAACCACGCCCGTCAACACCAGGCCGAACACCATCACACCCGACAGGAAGTACAGCCCCGACGCCAGGTTGCCGGTGTACTCCTTCAACGCACCAATCACGAACGGGCCTATGTAGCCGCCCAGGTTGCCCACCGAGTTGATCAACGCGATCCCCGCCGCCGCACTCGCGCCAGCGAAGAACCGCCCCGGCAAGGTCCAGAACACGGCGGTGCAGGAAAACAGGGCAAACGCCACCAGGCACAGCGCCGCCAATTGCGCCACCGGCAGCGTCAGCCAGGCGCTGAGAAACAGGCCGATGGCACCCAGCACATAGAGCACAGCCAGGTGACCGTAGCGGTCATTCAGGCGGTCGGAACTGCGCGGGATAATCAGCAGGCCGATGATGCCGAAGATGTA
Source organism: Pseudomonas sp. 65/3-MNA-CIBAN-0223 (assembly GCF_040310425.1). Classification (NCBI taxonomy): domain Bacteria; kingdom Pseudomonadati; phylum Pseudomonadota; class Gammaproteobacteria; order Pseudomonadales; family Pseudomonadaceae; genus Pseudomonas; species Pseudomonas sp. 65/3-MNA-CIBAN-0223. The sequence goes on along the minus strand of NZ_JBEOPV010000001.1, from coordinate 161,173 downwards.
CGGCACCGATGACACGAAGCCGGTGGTCAGGTCACTGCCGCCGAATTGTTTGATCAGCGTCGGCAGCCACAACCCCAAGCCGTAAATGCTCAGGGTTACCGGCAGATAGAACAGCGCCAGGAGTAACACCCGTTTGTCCTTCAGCGCGTGCAGCGGATTACCGTGGCGGGTCTGGCCGTACGCCTGAAGGTCCTTTTGCAACTCACCGGTGAGCCAGTCCTTTTCGGCCTGGTCCATCCATTTGACTTGCTGCGGACCATCCGGCAACCAGCGCAGCACCGGCCAGGTCAGCAGGATCGCCGGGGTGCCGATGACGATGAACAGCCACTGCCAGCCGTGCAGACCCAACACGCCGTCCATGCCAAGCAAGCCACCGGACACCGGGCCGGTGATCATCATCGCGATCGGCTGGGAGAGGATGAACAGGCCGAGGATCTTGCCGCGATGGCGCACCGGGAACCACTGGGTGATGTAGTACAGCACGCCCGGGAAGAAGCCTGCTTCGGCCGCACCGAGGAGGAAGCGCATCACGTAGAAACTGTGCGGCCCCTGGACGAATGCCATGCCGATGGTGATAGCGCCCCAGGTCAGCATGATCCGTGCGAACCATCGCCGCGCACCAAAGCGTTCGAGCATCAGGTTGCTGGGGATTTCCAGGAGGAAATAGCCGATGAAGAACAGCCCGGCGCCCAACCCGTAGGCGGCATCGCCAATGCCGATATCGGCGCCCATGTGCAGCTTGGCAAAGCCCACGGCGGAGCGATCCACATAGGCGATCAAGTACAGCAGGATCAGGAAGGGAATCAGTTTGAGTGTGATGCGACGAATAAGCCGCAGTTCCTGGCTCATGAGATCGGTCTCCGATTGTTGTTGTTATGGAACCTCGGGGGACGCCTCTCGCAGAAAACCGCCAGGGCCATCCCTCCGTTGAAAGCGACTATATAGTAATACTATTTACTCAACAACACTTCCAAACACCGACATTAACGCTTATGTTAAGCGTCAGCTTGGACACTATAGTCATACAATAAGAGAATCGATCATGTCTGATAAAAAACCCACCCTGCGCTCCGCCCAATGGTTTGGCACCGCCGACAAGAACGGCTTCATGTACCGCAGCTGGATGAAGAATCAGGGCATCGCCGACCACCAGTTCCACGGCAAGCCGATCATCGGCATCTGCAACACCTGGTCGGAACTGACCCCGTGCAACGCGCACTTCCGGCAGATTGCCGAGCACGTCAAACGCGGGGTGATCGAGGCTGGCGGCTGGCCGGTTGAGTTTCCGGTGTTCTCCAACGGTGAATCGAACCTGCGCCCGACCGCCATGTTCACCCGTAACCTGACCAGCATGGACGTTGAAGAAGCGATTCGCGGCAACCCGATTGACGGCGTCGTACTGTTGACCGGTTGCGACAAAACCACCCCGGCGCTGCTGATGGGCGCGGCCAGTTGCGACGTGCCGGCCATCGTCGTCACCGGCGGGCCGATGCTCAACGGCAAGCACAAGGGCCAGGACATTGGCTCGGGCACCGTGGTGTGGCAGCTCAGCGAACAGGTCAAGGCCGGCACCATTACCCTCGACGATTTCCTCGCGGCCGAGGGCGGCATGTCCCGTTCGGCCGGCACCTGCAACACCATGGGCACTGCCTCGACCATGGCCTGCATGGCCGAAGCCCTCGGCACTTCCCTGCCTCACAATGCGGCGATTCCGGCGGTGGATGCGCGGCGTTATGTGCTGGCACACATGTCCGGCATGCGCGCGGTGGAGATGGTTCGCGAAGACTTGAAGCTGTCGAAGATCCTGACCAAGGAAGCCTTCGAAAACGCCATCCGCGTCAACGCCGCGATTGGTGGTTCGACCAACGCCGTCATCCACTTGAAAGCCATCGCCGGGCGCATCGGTGTCGCCCTTGAACTGGACGACTGGACCCGCATCGGTCGCGGCATGCCGACCATCGTCGACCTGCAGCCGTCCGGGCGTTTCCTGATGGAAGAGTTCTATTACGCCGGTGGATTGCCCGCCGTGCTGCGCCGCCTTGGTGAGGCCAATCTGATCCCACACCCTAACGCCCTGACGGTCAACGGCAAGACCCTCGGCGAGAACACCAAAGACGCGCCAATTTATGGCCAGGACGAAGTGATCCGAACCCTCGACAACCCGATCCGCGCCGACGGCGGCATCTGCGTGCTGCGCGGCAACCTTGCGCCGCTCGGCGCCGTGCTCAAGCCCTCCGCCGCCAGCGCCGAATTGATGCAGCATCGCGGCCGTGCGGTGGTGTTCGAGAACTTCGACATGTACAAGGCGCGGATCAACGACCCGGAACTGGACGTCGATGCGAATTCGATCCTGGTGATGAAAAACTGCGGGCCGAAGGGTTATCCAGGCATGGCCGAAGTCGGCAACATGGGCTTGCCGGCCAAGCTGCTGGCCCAGGGCGTGACGGACATGGTGCGCATTTCCGATGCGCGCATGAGCGGCACGGCGTATGGCACCGTTGTGTTGCACGTGGCACCGGAAGCGGCGGCTGGCGGGCCGTTGGCGGTGGTGCAGGAAGGTGACTTCATAGAGCTCGATTGCGCCAGCGGGCGGCTGCACCTGGACATCCCGGACGCGGAGCTCACGGCGCGCATGGCAGACCTGCAACCGCCGCAGCAGATGATCCTCGGCGGCTATCGGCAGCTGTATATCGACCATGTGTTGCAAGCGGACCAAGGCTGTGACTTCGACTTCCTGGTCGGCTGCCGAGGTGCCGAAGTGCCACGCCACTCCCACTGATCCCACCCACCCCCTGTGGGAGCGAGCCTGCTCGCGATAGCGGAGTATCAGTCAACAACGTGTTGAAGGTTAAACCACTATCGCGAGCAACCAGGTCGCCATCGTTCGCTTAATGCCTTACCGGAGCGTGAGAAGTTACACACGGCTCTCGCGACGGCCCGATCAAGAGAGCATGCCCCAAGGTACAACAACCAGAACAGTTTGCATCAAGCCTTATTGTGCGTTTAAAAAAATCAATCCGGCAGAGCCCGTTGAACAGCACCCCAAAGAGTTGGACGACCACCATGATAATCGCATATTTCGACAAACTCGTAGTTAATCCCTTGATGCGTGTTAGTGAGTTTTACGAATAACCGCCAGGGTCCTTTTTTAAAGCTATCACCCATGCTCACATGATAAACACAATATCTATTTATTTTCTTTTGCGTTTCTCGACTAAGTTTAAGATCTTGCTTTATTTGCGCCAACCTCTTATTGCACACATCTGGAAATCCCAGTGCACGTTGCCGATTAAACGTCGGACTATAAATAATGCCAGGCTCTTTTTGCGATTCTTCTTTGGAGATACTGTGAACAGGCTCGACAGGAGTGCTTGCCACATCGGTTTTTTTGGAAATAGCACGCTTCCTTAACTTAGTAGCTACCTCTAACGTCTCAGACTCCCCACTCCGCTGAGAAGGCAAGCTCGGTTTCGCATAATCCCAATACTGATGAATGGGCAAATCAGGGTTTACGTGGAAGAAGGGAATATCATGAGCCGTTAGATACCCAAGCAAGGAGCCTCCAGTATCGCTCGGAACTTCTTCATATTGTTCCTTCACCGCCTCCCATTTTGCTCGGAGAGCTTGCATCGCAGGACCTGCGGGAAAGCGAGTTATATAAATATTCGTCTTGGCAAGCGAGTCACTCAAAACTTCAGCCTGACAGAAAAAGCCCATCTCGTTATCTGCAAAATGCTTTCTGACATATTGCCGTATGCTTTCAATCTGGTTTTCCTCAAGAGGAACAAAATTTGAATTTTTATACTGTTGTCGAGACTTCTCAATGGCGTGATTAATATCATTAACAAATTCTGTTGCCGCCTGATCGGCACTAATACAACCTGGTCTGTTGTGATAGTCCTTATAAACCTGATTAACATTTTTTACCAACCTCCCGATCTCGCTTGAGTCCAGGCTGAAAATGTTATCTGGAATGTATTGTTCTATTGCAGACCATAAAGGGGTATCCCGTAACTCTTCGACTTGTTTCTGATAGTTTTCGACAATTTTTTTTCGACCTGAATGGAACGATTGGTAGATGCACTCTGCCAGCGCGCCTCCCGCTGCTCCGACCACGGCGCCTGCAGTAATACAATTCAACATAGATGTTTGGGTCAATGCGGCCATACCCGCCGCGCCCATTACGCCTAAGGTACCTCCTACGAGGGCGTTACCAACTATAGAGGCTTTGCTGCTGTCGCTGTTAGATGCTGAAACTGTTTGCTCCGCCAACCTGTTGGGTCTTGATGCACTCGGTGACGCTACCCTACGGCTTCCCGCTCGTCGCTGAACAAGGGCATTGCCTCCACCATTGCGCCCTACCCGATCCATGACATGCCTCCCCTTGGCAAAGGTTTTTATCTGCGCACCGGACGAGAAATACTGCCATTCCAGTTACGGGCAGGCGCTTTGACCGGCCCACACAGCGGATTACCAGTCCACATTCTCCCGGCTGTCCTCATCCTCTTCGGTCTTGAACACGTCCTGCAAAAACTCCTGAAAAAACATGTGCGCTGCCGACACCGAGGCAAATGCGCCACTGAGTTCCTTGTAAATATCTTCGCCTTCCAGCCCCTCGGCCTTCATGCGTTGCATAATCTTGACCAGCACATCCTGCTGATACTGGGTGGTGTGGTAGATTTTTTCGCCTGCGCCATTGGTGTATTGCTTCAGGTAGTCAACGATGGCTTTTTTACCCGGCCCGTCGGCTGCCCAGGCGATAAACTCGTTATAAAACGCATCGAATTCGGGGTCGGGGCGGACCGTCGACTGGGTGCCTTGAATGCCGGAAATGCCTTTGGCATCCTGTATGCCCAGGCGCTGCACCAACGGCACGACGGCTTCGGCTACCAGCCCTGCGCCAGGCAGCGCTGCGTTCAACAGGATTTTACTGATGTCCGTCATTCAAGCTCCGCTTCCACTTCAGAGGGCGCGCCACTTTGCGTGTCGAGGTTGGCGGCCCATTCAACGAATAATTGCACCGAGGCGTCGTCGAGTTCGCGCACGCTCTCCGGCAACTGCTTGAGCCGGGCCAGCAGGCGGGGCGCCAGGCGCTGTTGGGTCGTTTCGATATCGAGTTCGATGACCTGGTCGCCCTGGCGAAACAGGTAGCACTCACGCTCATGAAAACTGATCCGGGCATCATCCACCCCCTGTTCGGCCAAGGTAGCCTGCAGGGCCGCCAGCGCCGCTTTGCAGCGGCGCGGTAAAATGATTTGCAGCGCACCAGGCAGCCCCGCGCCATGCCGGGTCGACCAGCGTTGCACCAGGCTCTCGAGCAATTGCTCGTCCATCAACCACTCGCCGAGCAACTCACGCGCTGCCTGTAGCAATTGCGCCTGCAACTCGGTTGCCAGCAACCGCGAAGTCAACAACAGCTGGCTGAGATCGCCGGCCACCTGCAACACCCCTTGCGAGTAGCCTTCCTGGAAGGCCTGGGCGCGGATCACGTCGGCCTCGGCCTCGGCTTCGGCCACACAATCTTTGGCCCGCTCCTGCGCCTGCTGCATCAACTGCCGGCGCTCGCGGGCGGCGCTGCGGTCGGCACGGACGATCAGCGGATCATCCGCCGCCGGGGGGTCAATCAGGGTTCGGATGGAGTCGAGCATGTTGTACCGCCAAGACAAAAAGTGACGCATTCGGCTGCTGCGCGGGCATGGCCTGCTGCAACGCGACGACGCGGGGGGAAAACTGCAGGGCCAGGCGCTGCAGCAGCGCCGGAGGAATGTGCGCCTGCCAGGCCAGCAAGGCATTGAGGCCCAGGGCATCGAGCGTTTCCAGCACCCCGTCGGCTTCACGGATCGGGCTGGCGCAACGCTCGCCCAGGCCCAGCCGCGCAAAGCGGCGGGTGGGTTCGTCGAGCACGCGCACGCGCGCGCCGATGGCAAGCTGTGCCCAGCCCAACTGGGCACCCATCAGCCGGGCGACCGCCGGCAGCCGCCGCCAATGCCGCACCCACGCCTCGGCCCAGGAATGCGCCGGCAGCGTCACTGGCTCGGCACTCAGCCCCAGGCCCAGCACCAATGCCTGATCAAGCAGCGCCCGGGCGGCGGGCGCGGTGAACAACGCAGGCAGCCCCCCACGCTCGGCATGCAGGTAGGCAAAAGGCTGGTGCAGAATCAACTCGAGCGCTTCACTGGCCTGCGACATCACCGGCCTCGTCCGCACGTTTGCGTTGATACAGCCACAGCGCCCATGCCGCGGCCAGCACCAGGCCCAGGCCCAGCAACAGATAGAGCGGCGTCAAGTCCCGCGAGCGCGGCTCCGGCGAAGGCGCGGCATGCTGGATCGGCGCACGGCGCGACAGCACCACGGAAATATCTTCGTAGTCGATACCGGCGAAGCTGTTCTTGAGAAAACGCTTGATGTCGCTGATCAGCAATTGCGGCTCGATGTCCGGCTCGTGGGTCACCAGCGCCGATAAATGCACTGGCGCCGCCTTGCGCTTGCTCTCCCCGGACTCCAGGTCGTAGCTGACATGCAGGCGCGCCGAGACCACGCCGCCGATGGTCGCCAGTGACTGCTCCAGGCGTTGTTCCAGGGCGCTGTACAGGCGGGCTTTTTCGGCGCGAGGCGAAGCCACCAGCGAATCCGCTGGAAACATCTGCGCGACTTCGACCCGCGGTTTGGAGGGCAATGCATACAGGGTCAACAGGTCCACCGCCGCGGCAAAATCGGCCTGAGCGATCTGCACCGAATAGCCGACCTTGCCATTGTCGATCTTGCTGGCGCTGATATTGTTGCGCTGCAGCACCGACACCACTTCATTGACCTGCTGCTGGTCCAGGCCTTCGAGCAGGCTCGGTTGACGACAGCCCACCAGCGCCAGGCACAGCAACACCACACAACCGACTGATCTCATGACGAACGCAACAAGGTTTCAGCCGTGCTCACGGTTTTGCGCACCAGGACATTGAGCAGGGAAACGTCGATGTTGTACTGCGCCATCATGATCTGCATCTGACTGAGCACTTCCGGGTTGGTGATGTCCGGGCGCTCGAGCATGCCATTGATCTTCGCGTAGTCCTGTTCGGTGCCCACCGCAGATGTGGCGAAACTTTGAATCAGGCGACTTTCCAGGGAAACCACCGCATTCGGCGCCGGGGTCGACAGTTCAGCTATTTGTAACGAGCTGAGTCCCGCCGGGGCAATAGCGTAATTTGACATAAACAACTCTCATGAGAATCGCCGACAAGTCACCGACCTGTCGACGATGAAACGAATATGACGTTTAGCGGGCGGCGGCAATGATCGCCGAATCGATTTCCTTGAAGCCCTTGATGGTATTGGTCGCCGCATTACGGAAAATATTGTAGGAAGAAAATGCGGCCTGATAAGCAGCCAGGAGTACTGGGCTGGAAGCATCTCCATGCAGCGCTGTTAATGCTTCATCCAATGCGACTTTCAACCCCGTTGCGCCCTTCTCAAACCCATCCGCCTGCTTCCCAAGAAAGTCATCGTGGAACTTGATTGGATTTACTACATCACCCATACATCACCTACCTTTTATAAATTACAGCGGTTTTGGAAAGTACCAGGATGACGGCGTCATCTTGATGTAGCCCTGCGGGCCATATTGAAAAGACTTGCCCTTGAGCCAGTCATCTTTCAATTCGATTGCAAAGTTCACGTAGCGGTCGCCCCACTGTTGATTGAAGCGGGTGACATAACTGTTCAGCGCCTGCAACTCGACATCTTCCAGGCTGCCTTCGACCCGGTAGGTCACGCTGTCGCCATTGGCCTGGCGGGTAAACGGCAGCGCCAGGCGTTGCAGCCCTTGTTCGGCCTGACGCGCCAACAGCCCGTCGTCACTGCTGACAATCGCTACGTCACCGGCGTAGGGTGCGGCTTCGCGCAGCAAGCCTTGCAGCCGCAGTTGATCCTGGGGCGTCAGTACATTGCGCTGGGCACTGACCAGCAACCGCGGCTGCGCCGGGTCAGCCAGGTCGATGCGATGAAACGCCAGGTGCGGCTCCTGCTCCAGCAACAAGGCCTCCAGCCGGGCGCGCTCGCCGTAGGTGGTCAGCAGCTGGGTGGCCGAATAGCCGTTGCGCACCAGCACCTGGCGGCCCCAACTGGCCTGACGCTCGGTAGCGGCGAAGACGTACACCGCCCGATCCCGGCCGTAGAGCACGGTCATCTCGGCGTCGGCGCCACGGATCAGGGCTTCAACGTTCGACACCGGGCCGGGCCTGGACACCTGCCAGGCGAACACCGCGCCCCCCAGCGCCAGCAACAGCGCCAGCCCAAAGCCCAATTGCTGCGCCCGACTGCCTGGTACCTGCACCAAGTCCGGCACGCGCGGCGCGGGCATCACCGGCAGCAGCAGCGCTTCGAGCCATGGCTCATCCGCCGGGCGCACGGCAATCTGCAGGCCCTCGATGTTTTCCAACACCTGAAACGCCAGGCTACGTTCTTCAACCCCTAGCGGGCCGAGCACCCGCAGCCGACAGCCGCTGCGGGCATTCTCTTCAAGCAACACTTCAAAGTTGCAACCGCCCGCTTCCAGTGGAATATAAACAGCGTCGTCGGGCACGCTCGGCACGTGCTCGACGGCGCAGAAGCGTGCCTCGGGGCCCACCAGGAAAAAGTTGCCGTGCTGCGCCAGGTTAAATTCACACCCCTGCAACGGGCCGTTGAATACGCGCAATACACATTGAATTGCAGGGGAGTCCTGCATGCTGTCCACCATCGTGCCCATCATCATGAAAAGCGCCACGCGCCTTGATTTGAACGAGAGGATAAACAGTCCGTTAATGCCAATCCTGATCAGACTCTGCACATTGCCAGGGTCATCCGATCACAATCGGCGGGCGGACCCGCGATGCACGTGCCAGGCGTGATAATGCGTCCAGACCTTGCGTGCGTAGCGCAGGCGCAAGGCTTCGCGCGCAGGCGAACTGCCTGCGTTGTACGCCCCGACCGCCGTCCAGTTATACCCATGGCGGGCGACGAATTCAGCCAGGATCAAGGCCCCCGCCTCGACCGCGACACAGGGATCGGACAGCAGCAAGGGTTCGGTGATACCGCGCCGGGACAGGCGTGGCAGGTGCTGGCTATTGATTTGCATCAGCCCGATATCCCGCGAACCGTCGCGATTGACGTGAATGGCATCGACCTTGAAGCCGGACTCCACCTGGGCAATGGCCATCAGCAATTGCGGCTCAAGGTCATGCCGCCGGGCAGCCTCCTGCCAACAGTCGGCCAGTACCCCGCCCGCCCACAGCAGGCTCGCCAGCCCGGCGACCACGGCCCGGCGCCTCATGCCAGCAATCGCTCGGCCGGTTGCGCCAGCCCTTGCAGGCGCGGATCGCCCAGCCGGGCCCGCCACCACGGGCAGGATTTACCCTCCAGGTCACGCCACAGCCCCGCGACCACACGATCACCGTCGAGCCGGCGCAGCACTGGCAGTTGCGCCGGACACAAGGGCGGATGCTCCGAGGCCTCGCACCAGCGCTGATAACGTTCGCGCGCAGCGCCCTTGTCGAAGGCGGCCTGCACATAGCACACCACCAACTCGATCTCGCCCGCCTGCCCCCCCAGCAACCCGCCATGCTCCAGCACCCGCAGCGCCGTCAGCGGATCACCGCCGACGTCCAGAATCAGCGCGTGCATGGCATTGATCACCGGGTGCCGCTGGCCCAGCACGGTGATCGCCTGGCGAATCACATCGAGCGCCTGCAGCGCGTCGATCTCCAGCTCGATTCGCGCGCGCAACAACCACGCGGCCACCGAGGAGCAATCGTGCCTCAGGGACTGCTCGATAGCGTGCAATGCCTGGCCGAAACGCCCGCAGCACCACAGATGCCAGGCGTAGTGGTACTGCGCCCCGGCCCGGTCAGCGCCCAACAGCACCGGCCGAAACAAGGCTTCGGCCGCATGCGGCACCCCCTGCAGACTGGTCAACAACGCCAGCCTGGCCGAGGCCTGGGTATTTTCCGGTTCGAGCGTAAGCGCCCTAGTCAAGGCCTTGTACGCCTTGGCCAACGCCCAGTGATGGTCCTTGAGCCCCAGATTGGCCATGGCCAGGTAGGTATCTGCCAGGCCACACCACAAGGGCGCGTAACCCGGGTCCAATTGCTGGCAGCGCAGAAACTCGACCAATGCCTCGCCCACCCCCTCGGGCGTATAAGCCTGCAAGCCGAGCAGCCCATTGCCATAGGCCAGCGCCAGCGGATGGGAACTGCAGGGCGGCACCGGCGCACGCAAGCCCGGCAGGCGATCGGCGATCAGCAACACCACTTGCTGCATCGCCTGGTCCAGGCGAGTAACCTCGACCAGCACCTCACTGTGCAGCAACACATGATCAGCCCCACGCACCAACTCGACGGAGCCGGTCCAGGCCAGGTCGCGCTCCACGCAACGAAAACTCAGGTAGTAATCGGCCTGCAGACGCTCGACCAGCGCCAGGTAGCCGCCTTCCTCGACACCGGCGGTGACACCGGCCGAAAACACGCACAGGCTTTCACCAAACGTCGTCGCCAGTTGCCGCACGACTTCACGGTGCACGTTAAACATGCAACCGTCGCCGTGCCCGGCCACCGGCAATACCAGCAACGACGGCACCATTGACACGGCGCCACCCGACGCACTGCGGCGTTCGGCCACCTCGCCGACAAACCGATAACCTTTGCCATACAGGGTCTTGATGTAGCCATTATCGCGCCCAAATACCTTGCGCAAGGTATAGATACAGCGCGTCAGGGACTCTTCGGCAATATCGCAATTGGGCCAGACGTGGGACAACAGCAGTTCCTTGGACACCAGGGAGCCTGCCGAACTCAACAATAAACGCAGTACGTGCAATTCCTTGGGCGGCAGGTGCAGTTGATTGCCCTTGTGCAAGAGCAAACCGTCGCTGCACAACTCCCAGGAACCGAAGATAAACGAGTTTGTTGACGATAGATCCGCAGTACTTCCCGAGCTCACGTTGACTCCCTCCACGTTAAATGAACTGCCCATATTCAAGCGCTAGACTTAAACTGCGGGGGACATCGCCCCACATGTGCGGCGGACTATAACAAGGGCGGTTCGGGAAGGCGCATGGGCCACGGGATTTTAGTACTCTTCCTACAAGCCAAGGCGGCATGTAACAAGATAAATAGAGGTGTAATTAAACGGCGCGCCCCGGCAAAGGGCGCGCCCATTAGTTAAATATCAAGTTTTGGAAATATCCAAAGTTTGTAGGACCAATCTGACTAAGTCCTCTACCCGGCGTATCCTGGCAACACCCTCGGTGGGCAGTTCAATGGCAAGCGCTTCGTTGATATCCAGTACGATCTCCAGCAGGTTCAATGAGTCGGCACCGAGGTCTTCGACCAGGTGATGGCTGGGTTGCAGCGTCTCTCTATCGACTAATAGAGTTCTGCAAATGATGTCGGCGACGACCCGCTCGTGGTCCACTCGCAACGTTGCGAGAATCATATATGACGCGTCCCTCCAGTCTCTCGCGCCGAAATAGAACCTATAAACGAGCCTGTTTCAAACGGAGCGACTCCGCCGAAACGACGATTTGCACTCTTGGCATGGAGCACATCCCCTGTAAGCACATTTTTCTGTTGAAGCTGTTTATATAGCGACTCAAGCTTGGCGCCAAATGCCGGCGACTCAGTGCATGCCTGAATGTATAAATCATGTATTTTCCCGGTGGCTTTGGAGGGATCGTCCCCTCTCTTGATAAAGTGTTTGAGCTCTTGCGCATCTCTGCCAAAGCCTTGAATAGCACTGGCTACTTGCGCATAAAAGCTCGCCTCTACCCGGCTCATTTCGCCTCGTTTCTGGATCGAGATCTGACTGGCAAGAAACGGCGCTTCAACAGGAAGATTTTTGATCTTGATTTCAAATTCTTGCCGCGTAGCACCGGTCGCAGGCGCGTGGAGCTCTATGGCGTTCTGCGGCGACACTCGTTCACTCCCAAGATCAAGGGAAAGACTGGCATCGAACGAATCCGTTTGTGTGGAAGAGTCAGAGCCGATTGAAGAGACGGATTCCGACTGGCTCGGGCGCCGCGCTCGGTTTTCGACCAAATCGTTGTTCTCGCCGCGAACAGCTTCCGTATTAGAAACCGTAGAAAACGGGTCTATCCTGCTCGGCCTCGCGTCGGTGGCCCGCGCACTCATCCGTTGGGCTGCCTCTCCGATGACTGCCGTGTAATTCCTCGCTGGCTCCGGGGCAGAGAACATAGCCAATCCACGCCGATCTACTACATCTAATTCAGGGGGCAGCGGCGGGGGCGTTGGCGTTGGCGTTGGCGTTGGCGTTGGCGGCCACGGTAAAGGAACTGCTACGCTGAAATCCACACCAGAATCAGTTTGTACAGATTCTGAAAAAACAATTCCTGGTTGCGTAGTGCTCGTCGTTACAACATTGGCGGCCTGTTGTGAAACCGTGTCCTCGACGTTAGCTTCATCATCCCCCCCATGCACCTCTGTCCACTCAACTGTAATTTCTTCCGGTGACGATTGTAAAAACGGAACCTCCAGATTCAACCGGTCTCCGGGCTGACCCTCGGGATCATCGCCAGACAGAACGCTTTCAGCAGTCACAACATCGATTTCACTGCGGTATCGATGCGGTGAACCCGCACTATCTGGATTCCTGACTACTAACAGTTGCTCCGTGAGGGTAACATTATGCCGATGCATGCCAGCTATCAAATCGAGGGCTTTGCCAAATACTTCGGCCATGTTTCCAGTGTCGACGTTCACATCTATGTCACCTACCCTGGCGTTACCACCGCGTATGTTAATGCCATCCGTTGATGGCCACGCCCTGTCGCTCTCCAAGGCATCGGGTGCCGACCGTACACGCCCTTTTTCACCGCCCGGGTGCGCTGCTTTGGCGGAGCCAGGTTTTTCAGGCATGTCAAGGTCAAGCAGGAGGAGCGAACGGTTAATAAGCCTGGCGAAATTGTCACTCGGCCTTTCATTCGTAAGAGATAGACGCCCTTGGTCATCAAGTTTGCGCATAGCCAGATCGCTGGTGTTACCCCTGGCCCGGATGGTTTTTACCCCCTCTGCGTCCAGCTTGAACTCTCTGCGGCCATGTCTCTGGCCATGTCTCTGATTGTAAGCTTTAGGCAAGCCATCATGCAGATACATGTCACGCAAATTATCCTTGGTTAACTCCCTCGCCTCAGGCCGGGCCGTTAACACTTCACCGATAAGTTTCTCGATTTTTTTCCCCCGCTTATAAAGCCCGCCGTCCTTTCCATAATCTTGATGAACGCCTGCAGGGTTGCTCTTTTTATCCCTGTTGTTCTTCAAGTTTTCGCCGAGCGCTTTTTTAATGCTATGCTCCGCAGATTTATAGCTTTCAACTGAATCAATATCCGACACCATAGACAACATATACATGTTGACCACCAACTGGGCCTGATATTTACCATCTGTTGATTGGTTGTTTGCAACTGCCGCCACCAACCTTGGATCGACGCCAGGCATAAAGTGCGCACAGGCTTTATGCGCAAGGTCCCGGTAAGCGTCAGCAGTGGTACTGGGTGTGTCACTGCTCAAGATTTTTTCAAAGTTGACTTCAGCGTTGTTACATCCGCTTTGCAGCACCTCGACCACCGACCGAGTAGGGATGTGACTCGCGGTGTTAGGTACGAATGTAGCTGCAGCGGATGTGCTTGGAATATCCATATCAGGCGATCCCACTAGCAATAGCCTTGAGCATTTCTGCGTACTGGCTTAGTTGAGAGGAGAGAATCTTGTTGAAGTTTTCATGGTAGGAGTTGGCGTTGCCGTACTTGGTGGTGAACACTTGGAGCTGGTTCTTCAACTCGCCTTCCAGACTGTTGAAGCCGGTTTGCCAGGCTTGGAATTTAGCGGAGTCAACCTTGATCACCCCCCCCACAAAAGGCAATGCGTCCAATTGTTCTGCCATTCTATTCAAAGGCGAGACATCCATCAGTAGAACAAACTGCCCGCTTCCGGCAGGTTCCTCTCTAATATTTGGTGAGTTTTCACCCATGCCCATAGCTTTTGCCCACTTCCGCACCTCAGCCTCTGTCGCGCTCGGTGCATTCGGAAGAGGGAACAACACCGTTTGAGAATGTTTATCGATTAAATTTCTAATGGTGATATAAAAATCGTAGTTGATCTCGACTTGCTTTCCGTCACCATCACCCTTTATCCACTGACCCATCTTCGCCATGACTTCTGTATTGAACTCCGAATAGAAGTCCGAATACGTTTTTAGCAACTCCTCATACACAGCTAGGTATTCGCCGCGAATCTGACCAATCATCGCCAGCAACTGTTCGAAAAAATCGGAACTGCTGTTCGGCTGGTTCAAGACTTCATGAGTCAGGGGCGCCGGTGTCTCCAGGGTGCGTAACTGCGCCAATGTTTGGCCCTCGAACATGCGCACATCGCGGGTATCGACTAGCCCAAGCAAGGCGAACTCGCGCAAACCGGCTTCGAGCAGGTGAGCCTGCTGCCCCACGGCAACGGCACTGTCGGCGACGTCTTGCAGTTGCTGCGGCGTGCCAATGCGAGCGAACGCCTTGACTGCGGTGGCGGTGTGTTGCTGGCGCTCGGCCAGGCGACCAAGGGCGTGCAGCACCTGTTCCGGACCCTGGTACTGCTGGCGCTTATCCAGCGCATCGCCCTGCTCCTGGCCATCGGGGGCGTGCGCCAGGCGCGTTTGCGCATCAATCGGCTTGGTGTAGGCGCCGCCGGTATGAGTGACTATCTGCATCATCAAACTCCAGGTCAGGCGCGCGCGTTGGCGATGGTGCTCATGGTCGAATTACGGCTCTCGACAAGTTGCATCAGGGCCTCGAAGTTCTTGACCAGCATGGCGCTGTCCTCACTGACCGCCTGATTCGCCACGTCGCTGACCGACTTGTTGACGTTCTGTTCGGCCTGGTGCAATACCTCTTTTTGCCGCTGGTTGTACTCTTCCAGGCGTACGGTAGAAGTCACCACCGAACTCAGGATATGGGCCAGAGAGCTCAAAGTACCTCCAATGGTCTTGTCTCGCTCGATGCCTTTCTGACGCAGTTGGGATTGCACTGTCGCATCCTTATTCTTGGTCACCGCGTTGCGAACATCGGCCTCCAGCGTCGCGCGCTCGGCAGCATCAAGTTTGCCGCCGGTATTGTGATGCTCGATCGTGTCCAATTCGCCCGATGCCCGAACAACCGATGCCTTCTTCTGCTCGAACGCGATCTCAGACGGTGTTTTTTGCAAATCCACCCGAAGTTCCTGAGCCTGCTGATTACGACTGGTAGATTCAATCTTGTTGCTCTTGATATCAGCGTGTTGCTTTGCTTGCCCACGGATTGACAAGCCCGCCCCCCCACCGCCATCGCTCCCGCCACCACCGCTCCGCCGAGGGCGGCGCGCATGGCCGCTTCACCACCAGCCTTGATGGCCACGCCCTGGGCTTCGGCAGCCTTGAAAGCAATCTGGGTGAACACGCCACTCATGGCGGCACTGGACTGGCGCGCGACATTCAGCGCGACGATGGCCGACACCAGTACCGACATGTGTTTGTCCCAGGCAGCAGGGTCGAACGTCAGCGAGGACTTTGCGGTGTCGCCCAAGCCCTGTTTGGCCTCTTCCTTCCTGGCCAGGTCCACCAGGAAGTTCTCGGTTTCGGTGAAGGCGGCTAGCGCCATGTCATCGAGTTGCTGCACCGTATACCCGGACTGGGTCATTGCCGCCCCGGCCTGCAGCACCTGGGCATCCAGGCGGGGGCCGACACTGCCGGTGGACATGGCTTGCTTGCTGTCGACGGGCGCTTTGCCCAAGACCTGGGTATCGATGGGCAGGCTGCGAATGACCGGTGCTGCATTGATGATGGAATCAACCATGATAATTTCCTCGAAGATAATATTTAGATATTCTTTGCTATGCTCAGCATGGTGCTGGCTGAGTTTTCCTGCTGACCCGTGCCCTTCTTGTATATTTGGTCCACCGTCTTGATGCTCTCGCCGAAGATCTCGACCATCTTTTCGCTGTAGGCTTTCATGGTTTCCTGGATCGCCATGGTCACTTGCACCTCGGCAAGCTGCTCGGCGGCTTTTTTCTGGTGCATGCCCGACTTGACCCCCATGGCGGACTCGGCCGTCACGCCACCCGCCTCGATACCCGCCGCGCCTGCACCGGCTCGATTGCTGTACATGGCCAGAGAGTTAGCGTCGGACTTGAGGCCGACATTGGTGCGAATCTTCGTGAGGCCACTGGTCACGCCCTTGCTCAGCGAGCGCGTGGCCTGCTTGAGCATGTCCGGCGCCATTTTGCTGGCCATCTTGCCGAGCATTTTGCCCAGGCTGCTGCTGGCGACCCGGGCACCTGCGCCCTTGCCCACGGCCACCACCACGACCATGGCCGCGACCATGGCCACGGCACCGACGATAGCGCCCAGGATGTTTCCGGCCATCTCCGCCGTTTGCGCGTCCACGCCCATCTTTTTGAGGGCATCGCCAATGGTTTTGCCAATGGCTTGAATCATCGGTGCCAGGACCTTGTCCATCAGCGGTTGCATGGCCTTCTCCATGATGGAAACACCGGTGATGGCCTTGCCGATCTGGTCACCCACGGTCAGGGCCAGGCCAACGCCCGCCAGCACCAGGCTCGCGCCGCCGGTAAACGCGGCACCGACGATACTGGCCACGATCAGCACCGCGCCAAGGATCTTGCCGATGCAGCCCATGGTCTTGCTTGCGGCTTCGGCCTTACGCACCTGCTCCAAATACTCATCGGACTTTTTCTCGAGGTACGCCTGCCGGGCGACCTGCATCGTGCGGGACAGCTCCAGCTCGTTTTCCAGCTTGGTTTCGGCGCTGCTGCCCATCAATTCGGCGAGCTTCATCATCAACTCAACCTGGGTGGCCGCCGCGTTCAACTGCCGTTTCATGCCGTCGATTACAGCTGCATCAGGCTTGACGATCTTTTCTTCTATCTCGGTGGCCAGTGCCTCGACGTTTTTGGTGGCCTGGGTCAAGCTGTCAATGGCCGCGAGGGCTGCCGCTCCAGCCTTCTCCACACCTTGCGCCGCACCCTTGACTTTCAGTTGGGCCATGTCGCGGGCAATCAACGCCTTGGCGTACTCGGATGAGTCAGGCGGCGTATTGGCCAGCGTTTGTTCGGCCTGCTGCAATTGCTGCTGCGCACTGTTGAGCCTGTCCTTCGCGGCTTCCAGGTTTTGCGCCGCAACACCCGCTCCAGCCAGCGCGCCCTCCAGCGCGGCCACGGCGGCCTGGTATTTTTCCGACAATTCGACATTACCTGCGGCCGCCGCGTTGGCGGCCATCTTCAGCATCTGCATGCGGCTTTTGAGAGCATCGATTTCCACCGCTCCCAACAGGGCAATCAGCGTGGCCATCAGCAAGGTAAACTTGTCTTCGGCCTCCGGATCACCGCCCTTCACCGGCACTCTGGGCGCCGCCAGTTGCGGGCGCCCGGGCGCCGGCCCGGTGTCGCTGGTACTGCGGTAGTTGACGCCCTGCATGTCAGTAAAGACCGTATCGGCCAGGCGCTGGTACGCCTGGGTATCGGCGGCCTTGCCGGCGGCATCGGCATAAATGGCCTGCTTGGCCTTCAGGTCGGGGGATGCCGGTACGGCCCGTAAAAATGCTTGAATGTCCATTACAACTGCTCCTCTGAATGGTCGGCTTCGACGTCGCTCAGCGCCGCCAGGTAGGCCTGGGCCTGCTCCCGCAAGCCTGGCTCCTGGACTCGCTCCATGACGTATTCGAAACACAGCTTGGCTTTACCGGCGCGGCCCAAGGCTAACTGGCACTGGCCGGTGTACAGCATCGGCCGATAGTCGTTTTTGCCCTGGGCGAAGGCGACGGCGTAAAGATCGATAGCCTTCTGGTAGTTCCGTTTGAGTTGATGCACCGCGGCCAAACCCATCCAGTACTGCGGGTTGTAGAAGTCATAGATGCACAAAAAGTGAAAAAACCGTTCAGCGTCGTCCAGGCGGCCCTGCTCGTAAAACTCATAGGCAAAGGCATACAGGCTGTCCATCTGCTCGCTGCTGACGCCGCGAATGTCCTTGAGCGGCGTACCGTCAAGCACGGCCTGCACCACCTGTTCGGCGATCCGGTCTTCTTCCTGTTCGGTCTCTTGGCGACGACTCATGGGGTAACTCACTCCTGAATGTTTCGTCAGCGGTGCTGACATGGGCATTAAGCCAATTGAATAAAAAGACAGCCGCCATAAAGCGCTCATAAGTACTTACATTTGCATGAGCGCTCCCGGCGCAACGGCAAGTACATCCGTCAACGGCCTTACGCCTGCTCGACTTGCTCGAGCCAGACCAGCAGGCGCAGGACGTTCTCGATCTCTTGCAGCTGGATGAAGGTGTAGCGCTGGTGGGTCTTGAAGATGCGCCGGGCCAGGGCCACGTCGGTGATCACCGGCACGCCGACTTCGGCGGCGTATTTGCGCACCGCCAGCGCCCGCTGGTTGGTTTCCAGCAGCGAGATAAACGGCATCACCGTGACTTCGGGCTGGAAGTAGATGCCGACGGCGATGTGGGTCGGGTTGGCGACGATCACCCGCGAACCGCGGATGTCGGACTTGACCTGTTCAGACAGCAACTCCATGTGCAGGTCGCGGCGCCGACCCTTGATTTCCGGGTTGCCGTCCTGTTCCTTGTGCTCGCGCTTGACCGCCTGCTTGTCCATCTTCAGGTCCTTGATGTACAGCCAGTACTCGCACAAGGCGTCGAGAATCAGGATCAACAGGATGCAGCCGAGAAAGGTCAGCAGCAGCACCAGCAACAGGTGCGCCCAGATCGGGAACAGGTCGATGGGCGTGGCGTAGAGTTGCGCGAACAGCAGGTGGCGCTGGGTCCGCCAGACCACCCAGAAGGCAATGGCGAAACAGCCCAGGTACAACAGCGACTTGACGGTGTCCTTGACCGTGCGCAGGCTGAACAGCTTCTTGAAGCCATTGACCGGGTTAAGGGCGCCGAAGTTGATTTTCAGTGCTTCGCTGGCGATCGCCATGCCGGTGGTCAACAAGGTCGGCACGGCGCTGGCCAGGAAGCACACGGCAATCAGCGGCAGGATGATCTTGAGCATCAACACGCCAAGCGCGGCGGCGTAGTGCTGCGGGTCAGCGGCAAAACCGGCGGCAAGCATGCGCCGGTACACCTCCATCACCTGCAGCAACAGGCCATTGCCGGCGAGGTAGATCAGGCCGCAGAGCATCAGGCAACTGGTGGACAGGTCCTTGGCCTTGAACGTCTGGCCTTTCTTGGCGGCGTCGCGACGTTTTTTCGGCGTCGGCTTTTCGGTTTTCGAGGCGCTGGACATCTCAGCGCGCCACGGGCTGGATAAACCAGTCGACCAGTTGCGCGGGCTTGTCGCGTCCCATGCGCTGGATCTCGGACGGCAGGTGCGCGCCGAAGTACAGCAACAGCACCAGCAAGGCAATGGCGCCCTTGACCGTCAGCGACATCGAGAAGGCATTCATTTGCGGGGCGAAGCGCGCCAGCAGGCCGAGCAAGGCTTCGGACAGCAACAGCGTGGCTACCACCGGCGCGCTGATGATCAGGGTCTTGCTGACCAGTGGGTCGAGCAGGCCGAGCAGTGGCTGCACGCGCAACTCGCAGCCGTGCAGCGGCGAGCACAACTGGTAGCTGCGGCCGAGGGTCTCCACCACCAGGCCCATGCCTCCGGCCTCGAGGTAGATCACTGCGGCGAACATCTGCAGGAAGTTGGCCAGCTCCGAGGTGTCGTCGCCGTTGGCCGGGTCCACGGTACTGCTGAGCATGGCGCCGCGCTGGTTGTCGATCAGGTTGCCCATGCCATGCAGCACCCAGAACGGCCAGGACAACAGGCAACCGAGTACCACCCCCACGCCCGCCTCACGCAACAGCAAGCCGTAGAAACCGAGTGAATCGAGGCGCGGCAGCGTGTCGGCTGTATAGGGCCACAACGCCATGCCGACCAGCACGATCACGGCGTTGCGCGGAGCCCCGGTCAATGAACGACTGTTGAGAAACGGCAACATGAAAAAGATTGGCGCCAGGCGCGCGAAGCAGATCGCGGCCCCCGCCAACCAGCCGTGCAGGTCGACAAACAGACTGATATTCATAGAGGGTTATTTCAACGCCAGGTGCATGACTTCGCGGCTGAACGCGAGCAAGGTCTCGCCATACCAGCCGGACAACAGAAACAGGCAAATCGACACCGAGAGCAATTTGAAGCCGAACGGCAGGGTTTGCTCCTGCAGCTGGGTGACGGTCTGGAACAGCCCGATCAGCAAGCCCACCAGGGTGGCGACGATAATCGGCCAGGCCACCAGGATCAGGATCAGGTACAGGGTTTTATTGCCGGCGAATACCAGGTCATTCATCGTGGTTACTCATTGCGCCACGGACAGGTACTGCCCGATCAGGCCGGTGGAAAGCAGCGACCAGCCATCGAGCGCGACGAACAGCACCAGCTTGATCGGCACGGAAATGATCACCGGGCTCATCATCATCATGCCCAGGGCCAGCAGGATGCTGGAGATCACCAGGTCGACGATGACAAACGGCAGGTACAGGTAGAAACCGATCTTGAACGCGGCCTTGATTTCGCTCAGGGCGTAGGCCGGCAACAAGGCAAACAGGGACGGCTCCAACTCCTGCTCGACCTCATGGTCCGGCGCCTCCTGACCCTCGCGGGCGAGTTGGGCACGCTCGAAGAACTGCGCCAGCTCCGGATCGGTGTAGCGGATCAGGTAGTCGCGGTAGCTGCCCAGGCCGTTGTCGGCAAATGCCACCACCGCATCGATGCTGGTGAACTCGACCTGATTGTCCTTGTAGTAGTCATAACCCTGTTGAATCACCGGGCTCATGACAAAAACGGCCAGCATCAAGGCCACTGCATTGAGGGTCATGTTGGAGGGCACCTGTTGCAGGCCCAGGGCATTGCGCACGATGACGAACACGATCGAGAACTTGATGTAGCAGGTGCCGGCGGCGATCAGAAACGGCAGCAGCGAGGCCACTGCCAGCAGTCCGATCATTGACACGTCATTCATTGCCCGGGCCTCGATATACCTCACGCAATTCAAGCCCGAGACGCTCGTCCATGCGCACCAGTTCGCCGATGGCGATGCACTGGTCGCCGACGCGAACCTCGACCTGTTGCAGGGCCTCGGGGCCCAGCGGCAATACCTGGCGCTCGATGAAGTCATTGAGTTGGGCCATGCTCAAGGTGAGCTCGGCAAGCACGAACTGCAGCTTGACCGGCAGCGGTGACACTGCGCATTCGCTGAGGTCGGACGTGACCTCCTCAGGGGTAAGTTCCATATGCAGACCTTCTTCGATAAAAGTGAATTGACCGATACGGCGCCCCGCCAGCCAGAGCTGGCGGCGTTGCTTGAACATCAGCACGTCGCCCTCGGCCAGGCGGCGCAGCTGTAAAGGGGTGAGTTCGGTTGAGCCCAGCACCACGCGCAATGTCTGTTCCAGGCGCCGGGTCCAGGGTTGCAGCGCCCGCGGTTCGCGAGCGGTGTCAGCCGGCAGGCCCAGTACCCAGCAGGGCCCCTGGTCGGTGGCGATACACGGCAGCTCGGCCGCTTCCAGGGCTGCACCGTCAACGCTCTGGACATCGAACAGGTGCTGGTAGTCGAGCAACAGCAGTGGCAGTTCCAATGGACGTTCCAGCAGGCTGAAGAGCTCGAGCAGGTTGTTGTCGACGAAGCTGCGCCCCAGCAGTTGCGACCATTGCGGCCAGATGGCCTGCAACCATTGATCACTGTCGATCAAGCCCTGCCACAGCCCGAGCCGACCTTGCGCATAAAAACTGATGTAGCGCCCCTGGCGCGGCACCCGGCTCAGTTGCACCGGATGCCCGTCGCGCCGCCAACGCGCCACGGCCTGGCTGCGCTGGTACTGCAGCCGCGGAACATTGCGCAACAGCGGTGTGCGCGTCACGGTTGCATGCCCTGCACGGCCAGCATTCGCGCCAACGGCTGTGGTGCATCGTCTTGCGGTTCATCGTCGCCTGCGTGGTGCTGGCGATGCTCGTCGTGCGCCTGCTCGTGTTGCTCGTTCAGTTGCCAAATTGTTTGCGGGGCCAACTCCAGGCCGTCGCGCAGATGGCCGGACACCTGGGCATTGCTGGGGCTGAGCAACAGTTGCTGGGGCATGTCGGCCGGCGCCTTTTGGATGGTGACCACACCGGTGATATCGCCTTTGCTGAACGGCACTTGCAGGTAAGGCTGCGCGGCTTTCTCTGCGGGGACCTCAGGCTTGCCGGTCGGCGGCGGGTTAAAAGCGGCCTGCGGCGCGGCTTGGGCCCGTGCGGTGCGTTCAAGGCCGGGTTGCAACTGTTGGGCGCTCTGGGGCGGCGGGGTATCGCCGTCTGTGGGCGTTGACCCAGGCTTGGCGCCAGGCTTTGCCGTCGTCGTCGGCGAAGCGGTGCTCGCCACGCCTTGCAGCATATTGGCCGGCACCGGTTGCGCCGGGCTTTCGGCCACTGCGGCCGACCCGCTGCCCGGCAAGCCAGGGACATCACTTATCGGCAATGGCCTTGCCGCTGTCGTTGCCTGCGGTGGCACGGGCTTGATCGCCGACGGCTTCGGCGGCTCGAGAGCAGCGGGTGGCGCTGGCAATTGTGTTGCCGGGGTCGTTGGCACCGTTCGCGCAGGCCCGGCCAATGATTGCGCCAGCGCGGGCACTGCCATCGCGACAGTCACCGCGCCTGCTACCTTCATGGGTATGGAGGCGCCCCCCCTCGCGGCCAACGGGCCTTGAACCGTCACGCCCCCCGGCATCGACGGCACCCCGGGCGCTGCGGCGACCGAGGCTTTTTCCGGCGCGCCACCGCGTGTCTGCTTGAGCCCTGTCGCAGGCCGTGACAGGGGCTCGGGCAATGGCTGCAGTTGCGCCAGCCATACCAGCGCCCCTTCGGGCAGGTCTTGCGACTCATCGCGCTCGGCGACAGGCGGCCGACCGGGGTGTTCGCCGGGCTCATCCACGGGCAATACAGCCACCACCGGACGGGTTACAGGCGCAGCAATTGACGTGCTCATTTTTTCTTCACCACTAATTCTTCGATGTCATGTTCTTCAAGGCGCCAACGGCGCGCACGATGCTCGGCGAGCAGGCGTTGTTCCAGGTGCTGGTACTTCGCGTGCCGGCCCAGCAGGCTTTTGCGCTGCTGCTGCAAATCATCCAGTTGCTCTACCACTTCGCCATGGCGCTCCAGCACCCGGGCCCGCTCCAGGCCGAGGTTGGCGATCTGGCGACGGATCACCGCCTGGCGCCGCAACTGCGCGAACAACTGCGAGTGGCTCACGGTTTGTGCCTCCATGCGGCTGCTGAGCAACAAGTCCTTGAAGCCCTCGGCCTGCTGGTCGATAGCGTCCAGTTCCTGTTCCAGCGGGCTCAAGCGGCGCCGGGCAGTGCCCAGGGCCTGCTCACAGCGCTGCTGGCGATGATCACTGAAGCGCAGCAGGCGGCGGACTTCAATCAATGAGGCCATGCAGGCTCTCCAGCGCCAGGGACGGCGCGCACGGCTCTGCCAGGTCCTGGCGCAGCCAGTCGAGCAGGGCCTCGCGCCGGTCCATGGCATGGTCGTTGGCGGGGTTTTCGCCTCGGCGGTATTCACCCAGGTCCAGGAACACCTGCAGCTCTTCGAGGCGGGTCATGACCTCGCGGGTGCGTGCCGCCAGTTGCTGCGTCTCGCGCTCGGTGACCTGATGGGCCACGCGGCTGGCGCTGCGCAGCACGTCAATGGCCGGAAAATGCCCGCTGGCCGCCAGCTTGCGGCTGAGGTAGATGTGCCCGTCGAGGATCGAGCGGATTTCCTCGGCAATCGGGTCCGGCTCGTCATCGCTTTCGAGCAGTACCGTGTAGAACGCGGTGATACTGCCGGTAGCGGTGACGCCGGGACGCTCCAGCAAGCGTGGCAGGGAATCGAATACCGACGCCGGGTAGCCGCGCCGCGCCGGCGCCTCGCCGGCGGCCAGGGCCAGGTCACGCCGGGCCCGGGCATAACGGGTCATGGAATCGAGCAGCAGCACCACGTTGTAGCCCTGGTCGCGAAAGAATTCGGCGATTGTGGTGGCTTGCAGCGCAGCGTTGCAGCGGTCCACCGAGGAAAAATCCGACGTGGCGTAGACCACCACGCAACGGGCACATTTATCCGATTGGCGCAGGGTCTCGACGAACTCGGTGACCTCCCGCCCCCGCTCGCCGATCAGGCCGACGACAAAAATATCGGCGTCGCTGTGGGCGATCAGCATGTTCATCATCGAGGTCTTGCCGGAGCCGGCCGCGGCGAAGATGCCGATGCGCTGGCCAATGCCGCAGGTCAGCAAGCCGTCGATCACCCGCACGCCGGTGGCCAGCGGCTGGTCGACCGGACGGCGCTGGTGATAAGCCGGCGGCGCCGCATCCACCGGGTAGTCCTGGCCATCGAATGCGTCGCTCGGCGCCAGCCGCTCGACAATCACACCTTGCGGGTCGACCACCGCGCCAAGCATCGCCGAGCTGCAATGCAGGCTGAGCAAGGCGCCGGTGGGCACGATCAGCGATTCGCGGGACAGTCCCCGCGCCTCGCCGAGCAGGCTCAGCAGCACCGCGTCCGGACAGAAGCCGATCACCTGCGCCCGGGCGCTGATGTGCGGGTCGCGCCAGTCGCGGCGGACTTCGCAGACCTCGCCAATCACCACGTTGCCCAGCGCCGCCTGGATCAGCGGCCCATTGAGGCGCAACGGGTGAGCGCCATGGCGCTCCAGCAGCAGCCGGTTCATTGCCGTACGAGCTCGCACAGCGTGGTCAAGGCCGCCAGGTAATCTTCAATGGTGCTGGCCAGCTGCTCGGCGCTGTCGTAGGCGCTCTCGGCGAGCAATACCCGGACTTCCAGCTCACCGTCGACCTCCGCCAGTTGCATCTGCTCGGTGTGGGCAAACGCACAACCCTGCATCAGAAAGCGCAACAAGTGTTCCGAACAATGCCCCAGCAACATGTCGCCCGATTCCACCAATGAACTCCAGAACCACAGCCCATCGTTGATCACGCCCATACGGATGTCGGGCAGGTTGGCGAGTTCGAGTTCGATGGTGCTGTGGCCGTCGAAGCTTCCGATCTGTTCATCGGTGCAACCGCTTAACTGCAGTGCGTCGCGGAGCAAAGAGGCAATATCGATATGTTGCATAGAGAAATCTTCCTTACAGGGTCTTGATCACGTTTACGGAAATGCTGTCGGAAATCTCACCAAAGGAAACGACATCCAGCTCACGGAAGCGGCCTTCGATAAATTTCTTGATGTAGCGCCGGATATCCACCGATGCCAGGAGCACCAGGTCTTTTTGCGCGAAGTGCAGGCTGTCCAGGCCCAGGGCCAGGCGGTCCATCAGTTCTTCGCTGGCGGCGGGCTCGAGGTTGAGGAAACTGCCGGCGGAGGTCTGGCGGATGCCCTTGCGCATCACGTCTTCGAACTCCGGTGACAACAGCAGCACGCGCAGGTCGTTGCCATGGGCAAACTTGTTGCTGATATAGCGCCCCAGACTGCCGCGCACGTGTTCGACCAGGGCGAGCACGTCCTTTTCACGGGACGCCCAATGGGCCAGCGACTCGAGGATCAGTTTCATGTTGCGCACCGAAATACGCTCGCCGATCAGGCGCTGCAGGATCTCGGCGATCTTCTGCACCGTGGCATGGCGGTACACTTCCTTGAGCAGGTCGGGGTAACGCGCTTCCATCTCGTCGAGCAGGGTCTTGGTTTCCTGTACGCCGAAAAACTCGTTGATGTTGCGTGCGAGCAACGTCACCAGGCAGCGATAGAACTCGTCATAGGCGGGCCGCAGCTGGTGCCCCAAGGCCTGCAACTTGTCGCGGTGCTCGGGCGGCACCCAGATGCTCGCCTGCTTGTTGCTGTCCAGGCCGGTGCTCAGGTCGAGGCCGAGGTGTTCGAGTTCGGGCTTGTAATCGACGATACGCAGTCGGTCGAAGTGAATATCGAATTGATCGGCGCGCACCTCGTTGATCAATACCGCCACCTGCCCTTCCGGCAGCGCCTCGGCGCCGCGCAGCCGCGGCTCGGGAATGCGGATGCCGTAATCGACGAAAAACTGGCTGCGAAAGCGCTCGCACAACTGTGCCTGGCGCAATTCTTCCAGGCGATGGCTGGGCACCAGCAGCATCAGGGCAATGGTCTCGGTGGCCATGTTGTCAACGTCGTCGATCAGGCCCAGCTCACCGCCCGGCTCGCCATCGGCCGGCGCCTGGGCAGCGGTCGTCGAGCGGCTGGCCGCCTTGCCCTTGGCCCGGTGGCGAAAGTACAGCAACGCCACCAGTGCGCCCGCCAGCAGCAGGAACACGCCGACCGGAAAACCGGGCAGGATACCGACCCCGATCGCGAGAAAAGCGGTGACTCCGATCACAAAGGGATTGCCCAGCATCTGGGTCATCATGTTGCGACCCAAGTTGGCTTCGTCGCCGTTGACCCGGGTCACGATAAAGCCGGCGCCGATGGCAATCAGCAGCGCCGGAATCTGCGCCACCAGGCCATCACCGATGGTCAGCAAGGTGTAGGTGTGCAAGGCCGTGGTCATGTCCATGCCCAACTGCCCGACACCGATGGCAATGCCACCGAGGAAGTTGACGAAGATAATGATGATGCCGGCAATCGCATCACCCTTGATGAACTTCATGGCGCCGTCGAACGAGCCATACAACTGGCTTTCACGCTCCAGCGTACTGCGCCGCTCACGGGCCTCCTTGGTGTCGATCGAGCCGGCCTTGAGGTCGCCGTCGATGCTCATTTGCTTGCCGGGCATGCCATCGAGCGAGAAGCGAGCCGCCACCTCGGCCACCCGCTCCGAGCCCTTGGTGATGACGATGAACTGCACGATGGTGACAATCGAGAAAATCACGAAGCCCACCACCAGGCTGTCACCAATCACGAACTCGCCGAACGAGGCAATGATTTCGCCGGCATCGGCCTGGGTCAGGATCAGCCGGCTGGTACTGATGGACAGCGCCAGGCGGAACAACGTGGTGATCAGCAGCAACGCCGGGAACGTCGAGAAGCTGAGGATGCGCTCGATGTAGAACGAGCCCATGAAAATCAGGATCGCAATGACGATGTTGAGGCCGATCAGGAAATCCACCAGCACCGTTGGCAAGGGGATGATCAGCATCGCGATGATCATCACCATCAGCGTCAGGATCAGCAGTTCCGGCCTTGAAGTAACGCTACGCAATAATTTATCTAACATGTTTACGAACCTGGAAGCTAGGAGTTGAAACGGCCCACAAGGGCGGCATGGCGCTGGATGGTTTCGTTGGCGAACACCAGGTCCGCCAGATGGGTAAATTGCTCGGCGACACGCTGCAAAGACTCTTCATCGACGAACAGGCTCACGGGGAGCGACAGGCAGGTCAGGCGCAAAAACTGCAACAACTGACCACGCTCGCCGTGGTCGACCAGCAGCAACTGGTCACCGAAGATCCCGTGCAGGAACTGCTCGAGTTCATCGGGGTACTTCAGCAGCCCCAGCAGGAACACCAACCAGTCAGGCTCACTGGCGTTGTGCCGGCGCACCAGTTCATCGTCCAGCAGGCGCTGAATGAAGATCACATCGGCGGAACGCAAGCGCTTGAGCTCACCCAGTTTTTTTAACAACTGGCCAAACTCCTCGCGCGAACAGCTAGGGTCCTGGGCGTCAATATCGGTGAGCAAGGCGGCTTCGATAAACTCCAGGACCGAGCCACGGTGTTGATGCCCGTAGAGGGTTATCCAGTCTTCATAGGACTGGGCGGCGCCTTCGTCGGACTCAAGGAATGAGCGGTAGGTGTCACGCATCAGGCTGGCGCGCAACATCAGCGCCTTGCCGAACATCTTGGCCTTGAGGGCCGAGTTGATGCCGGCCTTCAGGCGTTTCGGCTCGGCCTGGTTCAACACTTCCTGAAGAATGGTTTCCAGGCGCTGGCGGGTGGTATCGGCCAGGTCCCTGGCCCGCAGCAACTCGCGCAGCACCAGCACCAGGTCACTGTCATCCGGAAACAGGCCGCGCGCCTGCGCCAGCAGCCATTCGATGCTGCGATCAGGCAGCTGGGCCAGCTTCTGGACCTGGCTCGCCTTGGGCGCCACGTCCTCCTCCAGTACCCGCTCGAAGCTGTCCGCCAGGCCTTCGAACTGGTTGCCGAAATCCCCCCGGCGACGAAACTGCGAACGTAGCGAGGCGGCCATTTCATCGCTGTTCTCGACGAACTGCGCCACCGCCGCCGCCGGGGTCGCATCATCGGCCGGCTCTTCTTGCTTGACCGGCATCTGGTTATTCTGCTGCGCACGCGTCAATTGCATGCGTGAAGAAATACCGCCGATGGTGGCCATCTCAACGATCCATTGCGCGCAGCACGGCGCGGTCGGCGGCATCACGGGGTACGGCCCCGATGACGTCGGCGCCGATCTGCGCCGCGCCGGGCGCAAGCGGGGTATCAAGCTGCTTGGGCTGGATCAGGAACACCCGCACGGTGTTGGATTTACGTGCCTGGCGATAGCTGAACAAACGGCCCAGGTACGGGATATGCCCCAGCACCGGGATTTTTCGCAGCACCTCGCCGCTTTCATCCCGGGTGAAGCCGCCTACCAACAGGCTCTTGCCCTGGGGCACCCGGGCGACCGTACTGATGCGGGTACGGCCCACGGTCGGCAAGCTGTCCGGGCCGGAGTTTTCAGACTCAATCGCGTCGCCGTCTTCGATGTTCAGTTCCATCTCGACTTCGCCGGCCGGCGAAATCCGCGGCAGCACGCTGACCAGCGTGCCGTAGGTGACATGTTCGAGTTGCGAGTTACGCTCCCCGACCAGCTTGGCGTAGAAGGTGCGATTGTTGTCGAAGATGGCCGGGACATTCTCCTGGGTCAGCACCACCGGGCGCGATACCACGCGCGCCCGGTTATCGGTTTCCAACCCGGCGACTGCGGCCATGAACGAAGGGCCATCGAGGGTGCTCAGGGAACCCCCGTTGAGCGAGGCCTGCGCCTGCGAACCGACCTTGAGCGATCCGCGCCAGTTGACCCCCAGTTCGTTCAGGTCGTCCTTTTGCAAGTCGATGATCCACAGGGTCAGCTCCACATGACGCTTGGGCTCATCCAGGGCTGCGGCGAGGTTTTCGATAAATCGCACCTGCTCAGGCAGGCCCTTGACCAGCAGGCTGTTGGTGTCGGGGTAGGCCACCACGCGGATATTGCCGGCGGCCAGGTCGCGGGCAACGATGCGCGGCGCGTCCGGTTCACCGGGCGCCGACTCAGGGGAGCCCAGCCCTTGCAGTGGAAAATCCGGCATTCTGCCGCCTCGCCCGGACTCCTGGCTGATGGCGGTTTCCACGCCACGGGTTTCGCCTGCCAGCAGGGTTTCGATGGCAGTGGCCATCCCGGGGATGGTGATTTTCTGATCGCGCAACTCGTACTGGCGGTCACCGACAAAGGTGTTGTGCAGATTGATCACGCCAATGCGCTGCTGGCCCAATTGCAGGTCCGCGCTCTGGGTGTCCATGAACCGCGCTGCCTGCATCACCAGGTCAACGTAGATCGGTGGCCCGGCGACGTAGAAAGTACGCAACCCGTCATTGCGCAGGGGGTAGCGCGCATCCAGAAGACCGGAGCGGCGCAGGAAGCCGTTGAGCTTTTCGACGGTAATGGTGTTCAGGGAAACGACGGTACTCTTGGCTTCGGCGGCTTCATAGACGTACAGCGACTGGCCATCGCTGTACCAGATGAGCGCCATCTGCCGGGCAATACGCTCCAGGGTCTGCTGCGGCTCGGCCAGGGAGAATTCACCGGTTATGGTGCGACGGGCCGCCGCCTTACTGAGCACGATCGGCTTGCCCAGTGGCGCCGACAAGGCATCGAAGAAGGTCCGCAGGCTTTCCTGACGAGCGACGTAACCTTCCCCTTCCCGGGCAGGCGCCGCCAGCGCGGTGACCGGCAGCACACAACACAGTGCCAGTGCGACGGCGGGTGAACAAAAGCGTTTAAACATCATCAACTGAATCGTCCGAAAGTCGGGTAATGTCGATCAAACTGCTCGGCGCAACGCCGACCAGCTCTCTTACTTCCCTGGAGAAATGCGAAGAGGAGGCATAACCGTGTTCCAGGGCGATATCGGTGAGCGAACCGCCCCCCTCGACCAGGGTCAGGAGCGCCTGGGCGGTGCGCCATTCGCGTAACTCCGGCTTCGCTGCACCACCAAGCGCCTGCTGGCAAAGCCGGCGAAAGTGCGAGACCGAGACGCCATAGCGGCCGGCCAGGTCTTGCAGCTTTTCACTGCCCACCCCCTGCTGCAGCAGAAAGCCGAGCAACTGATAGCTCTCGCACTGGCGTAGCAACCGAGCAAACGCCTGATAATCCCGGCCCTCGCGCAAGGCGAGCGAGAGGTACCAGAAGTCCAGCGCCCCCCCCGTTGCCTGGGATAAACAGCCACTGCCCAGCCACGCCCAGGGCTGCTCCGGTGCAGACTGGCTATTGGACGGCACACCCTGATCGATAAAAAATTGCAGCTTCACCAGGCTCATGCGTGACACCGGCAACAGCCGGGCGCTGCCTTCCAGCACCTGCAAACCTGGCTTTGCGGCCAACAGACCGGCACTACCAGGCGGCAGGCACCACTGCACCGAACTGTCACGGTGCCCCAGATACAAAAATGACGAGCCATTGCGAATGCGCACGACATGCTCGCCAGACTTGATCGAGGCGCACCAGCCTTGCAGCGTTGTGATCACTTCTGACGATTCATCTGTGTGCATGCCCGACACCTCATTGCTTGCCACGGGTATTTCCCGGCGGGCATTGTGTGGGGGGCGGCAGCCACCAATCTTGATGAGAAAGTGATGACAGAAACGGATCAGGCGGGGCGGCCCTGTTATTCGCAGAACGGCGTAGCGCCCCGACCCATTAGCCTCGGGTCACGGCCTGAGTTAAAGTGCCAAGAATCGGAGAGGATCTGTTGGGGCGGTCGTCGCCGAACGATTTATATAGCTCGATCAGACCATCAAGTCTTATCTGCGAGGACAGGGCGTCGCCCAACCGGGTCTTCAGTGTTTGCGCCTGGGACAGGCGATCTCTATTGACGGCAAGAATCTCATTCATACGCTTACCGTTATCGCGCGCCGCGTCAGCAGCGGCCTGCTGAAAGTCAAGCTTGCGCTCATCCAAGCGGTCTTCCAGCAGGGCAACCTTGGACTCGGCTTTTTTATGCGCCCTGTCGCCGGGCCTGGAGTGAGCGATAGCCTCGGTGTCGAAATTGATTCGACGCCCATACGAGTTGCCGATATAGAGATACTGACGCCCGCCACAGACGACACCCCGCAACTCCCGAACCAGCGAAAGCGATTGCCTTGCCGACCCGCCCGCCCCTGAAGCCTGGACACCAGAACCCGGACAGTTGGCCACCGACACCACCATCCCAGGCATCCCCCCGCTGACAAAACCGCTATCGCGCGGCGCAGCCCGGTAGCTGACCCCTTGCACCTGCAAACCACTTTCAGGCTTCATTGCAACGCCCCATCCTTAGACATGATTCGCAACCATAGGACCAGGCGGGCACGGGCACTTGCATAAAACGCTCGCTGCTTTTACACATTCAAACGCAGGTCTATTTCCTGCATTTTGTTGTAAACCGAAGCCACCCTGTCGTCGCAGCTTGCGCAAGCGCTATCGGCCGCCCTGAACGTTTCCCGGCGTAACTCAGTATCGGCCGCCAATCTTTCCAGCCATGCTGACACTTCCTGCCTGAAGACAACGTCTTCAAAACTTGACGACTGATAAAGCCGCGCCAGAAAGGTGGAAAATTCAGTGGCGTACGCTTCGCCATCGAGGCCGCCCCACAGGCTGCGCAGAGCCTCCCCTTCACGCGCAACGGAGCATATCGCCACCATTTCACCCAGTGGCCGGCCATACCTTGTAGAAGGCTCATCCGCGAGATCAGTAAACTGCACAACGGCTTGATCCGGATACCGCCATGCGATGTCTGCTTCGAAGCCGTGTAAAGCGCGATCACTGATAAAATTATCGATCATATTGACTTTCACGGGGGTCGCAAGGTCCGTTACAAAACGCGGTATTTCCCTGAAAGCGTTGACCTCCAGTTGCAGCTCTTCCAACACTGGCAAGCGGGGCATTGACGTCAAGCCGCGCAATTGATTGCGCGAAAGGTCCAACTTCCATAGTTCAGGCAGACGCACATTCCTTAGAAAGGACACGTCGGGCAGATTATTACCCTGCAGGTTCAATTTATGCAGGTCAGGCATCGCAGCGGGAAAAGTCAATTTTGTCGTCTGAAGGTGCGGATTGGAGGTAACGGACAGCGTTTGCAATTCGTCCATGGAGGCGCCCAATACCAACTCGCGCAACTGCGGATTAGATGAAATGTCCAGCGTTTGCAAACCGCGGATGCCACGCCCCACTTTCAACTCGCGCAACTGCCTATTGTTGGT
Organism: Pseudomonas sp. 65/3-MNA-CIBAN-0223; assembly: GCF_040310425.1. NCBI lineage: Bacteria > Pseudomonadati > Pseudomonadota > Gammaproteobacteria > Pseudomonadales > Pseudomonadaceae > Pseudomonas > Pseudomonas sp. 65/3-MNA-CIBAN-0223. Next base: position 128,728 of record NZ_JBEOPV010000001.1, on the reverse strand, counting down.
GATCTTCGCCGACCGCAGTTTGGGCAGATAGGTAAAATGGAGCACTTCTTCGTCGTTGCAATTGCTGATATGAAGTTTTGCCAGCTCATACATTCTGTCCAGCGACAACGGCTGCTGGAACCTGATGCTCTGGACGTGAAGTTCCTCCAGCCGGGGCATGTTTATCGGCAACCGCACTTCAAGCGGTGTGGTAACGGCGCTATCGCTGACAATCTTCAAAACACTCAAGCGCCGCATATCCGCGGGTAGAAGAAGGCGCTGCTCAAGACTGTCAGGGCTGAACACGATTTCGAGCCGAGACATATCCACAGGGATATCCTCACTCCGGTAAATATTCATCAGCGACTCCGGCTTGACGCTCCCGATTGCCCACACCGGCCTTCGCTCTCTCTCCAGTACCGCCGCCAATACAAGCTCTTCGCATAGCTCCCACACCGGGGTATCTTCTTTGTCTAACGCAGAAAATTGTTTAAACAGGTAATTGTATGCGCGCTCAAGATCGATACAGATACCTTCACTGACCAGTACTTGCTGCAGCGCGAGACGACGCGCCTCTGGCGTCCGCGCCATCACACTTCGATACGCCTTCCAGGACTCGAACTGTGTATAGACACCCGCCCAGGCGGGCGTCCTGCCGCCCTTGATTCTTGCGTTGAGCAACGCCATCTTCAGAATATCGCCGTCGGCGGGAAACCAGAACGCCGCCAGGTACTCGCGCACTGCCTGATCATCCGCGAAAGCGCCGGATTCGATCAACTTTTGCACCCTGGCTTCAAACAATACATCTTTGGGAAATACAGTGAGCACCACCTCGCGACCATTGATCCTGTCGGTAAGCAGACGCTCGCGCGTCTCCTTTTTAAGGACATAGAATTCCCTCAAATAGGCGCGGGTGACGTCGGCGTCGGCGAACGCCTGCATGTCACTCAGCACGTCCTCTGGCGAATAGTACTTAAGAACGGTTTCTCCTCTCGCGTACTTTATTCCCCAAAGAGGCCATGGAGTCTTACGCGGCCCGCTATACTCGAGCCTGTCGTGCCACAACCACTCAGCCAGGGCCGGTGCATTCGAGAAATCAAAATCCTCGGCCATTTGCCTGAGCGTATCTGGATCACCACTGTTTTTGAGCGAGTCAAAGGGCGTCTGCCCGAACAGCCCATAGGCACGCCATCCATCACTTTTATTCTTCAGAAACTCAAAGGATGATTTAGGCAGCGGTTTATTATTCGCGATCGCACTATGTAGCGCGCGGATTACCTCCGCGTTCGACTGATTTTCGGGGTCAAGCGTGAACAGCCGCAGATACGCCTCCCACTGATCCTCGCTGCTGAATCCGGAAGAGCCTGCGCCCTTGCCCAGCAAGCTCGACTGTTCCTCGCCACCGAGACTGGAAGACCCTGTTCCCCCGCCCGGCAAGCCCCCCTCATCAGCCCGCCAGTGCCCGTCGCGGTAATGTACCGGCGCGCCCTGCCCATGCGGCCGTTGTGGATCGCGCACGCGTACCGTTGCCCAGCCATTGTTCGAATACACCTCGTACACCTTGACCTGGTCCTGGTAGCGATCCTGGATATAGTGCTTGCCGTCATGGCTGTAGAAGGTGCCTGCATCGGCCTTGCCCGGACGCGGGGAGAGTGCCGTCAACTGTTCACGGGTGACATCGCTGCGCGCCAGGGCTTCGTTGAGCTGGCCAAGCGGAGTAAAGGCCGTGTCGCGTTGCCGGGCCATAGCCTGCACAGCTTGACCCAGCTCGGTGGCACTGCTGAAGTGCGCTTTGCCGGCCCAGTCCAACAACCTGTGAAGCTTGAGCGCGCCCAGGCCTGGGCCCATATCCAGCACATCCAGTGCCAGGAATGCCACGTCCATCAAGGCATCGTCGAGCCTTCCATGTTCCAGGTGGTGCAGCGCACTGGCAGCGTCATGGCCGATCAGCCCCAGGGTGAGCGCGGCGCAGGGGACTGTCGCGATCCCCAGGCTGCCGGCCATGCAGGTCACGCCTGCAGCACCTCCCACACCCTTGAAAAATTGATCGAGTATCATCTCCTTGCGGCTGGTGCTGGCCTCGTTGGCATTTTTGATGCCGTCCCACAGCCACTGGTCGACGTCCCGGCAAAAGTCGTCGATGGGGACGCTGGACACCCTGGTGTTGCGTTGGTCGCGCTGAGCCTGCTCGACGTTGATCTTGTCCTCCAGCAGGGCGCGTGCCTGCAAATCGTCGTAGTACGCGCCGGAGGTGCTTATCAGTTGCTGGTAGTCCGAGAGCTTCAGCAGTTCCGGGCCGTAAGGGCCCTGCAAGTACACGTAGTCGCTGCGTTGTGCGGCAGCGCTGCGCTGCTCCTGGGCGCGCTGGCGCAACGACAATACCAGCACCTCGGGAATCCGCAGCCCGTTGACCTGAAGCGCCTGCAGGCTGGCCTTTCCCGTGTCCGTGACCGTCACCGTGCGCAGGCCATCCACCAGGGTCCTGAATTCCCCGGCGGTGTATGGGTCGATCGTCCCGTCGACGCGTGCCTGCTCCAGCGTCACCTGCAGTTGCTGCTGGATCAAGGTGCTCCGCAGTTGGGCGAAGGCCTGCCCGCGCAGGTCGTTGGGCGCGAGCCATTGCTTCAGGTACTCGATGTACTGGTTGCCGGCGTAAGTGCTGCGCAGATAGTGCTGGACGTCCTGCTTGACGGTACCCAGTGCCTGGACCACGGCTGGATCGTCATGCTCAAAGCGGGCATCAGCGAGGAAATTATTGCTGATAGCGAACACATTATCGCCATGCCGGCGGTAGCCTTCCAGGACCCAGTCGGTCCAGTTCAAGGTCTGGCCATTGAAGGTGATCAGGACGGCGTCGGCATCGACCGTGGCATTGGCTGCCAGCCCGCCCTTGCCCTGCAGGACCTCGGTCAGTTTGCGGGTTTCGGTTCGCCGGGTGAAGGCGCGCAGGGTGGGCAGGTTTTCGTCGACGAAGGCCATGTACTGCTGCTCAGTGCGCGCGGCGGCGGCCATCTGCGTGGCCAGTTGCGGGCTGGCGGCCAGCCGTTGCAGCCGTGCCTGCTCGCTGTCCAACAGTTCCCCGGCCCGGTGCCCAAGCTTGTCCTGCAGGCTGGCGCCGGGGTAGGTGTGCAATTGGAAATCCCCGGAGGCCCAGAGATCCGCTCGTCGCCCGCGTTCATCGAAGGTTCGCCGCAAAGCGGGCCGCTGTGCGGGAAGCGCGTTCTCCAGGGCCAGTTCGGGCAGTCCCTTGGGAGCAGGCGCGGTGGGCGCGGTCGGGCGGCTGGTGGCAGGGCCTGGCGTTGCCGGTGGCCGGACCTCGGCGCGCAGGGACTGATGCATACGCTTGAGATCCGGGTGCTGGAACATTTCCTGCTGCGAACTGAACGCCTGCACCCGCCGCTCGGCGGGACGGTACAGCACCACGCCGTCCTCCTTGCCCCTGGCATCACGCCGCACAAACACCTGCCATTGCGCCAGTGGCACCGAGACGGCATCCGCCCCTTTGCCGATGGCCAGGCGCAGGCTGCCGACAGCCACCCGCGGGTCGTTGTTGAGGGCCGCCATCACTACGGCCAGCCCGTCCATATAAGAGCCGGCAGGGCTCAAATCACCCTTGAGCCTGCTTTTCAGCACGGCCAGTTGCAGCTCGTTTTGATTGACCTCGGCCAGGGCTTGCTGCAGGGCGGGCCGTTGCGCCTCGAACTGCGCCAGCGAGTCATACTTCAGGTTGGCCAGGCGCTGGTAACCCTCGTCCAGGGTCTGCGTGGTCGTCAGCCACAGCGCCTGTTCGCCGGCACTTGCATTGTGCAGCCAGTGCCCGGGCGGCAGGCTGCTCAACAGCTCGCGCAAGACCTCTTGCTGCAACCACTGATCCTGCTGTTGCGCACCGGACGATGCCTGATCGAGCAAGGCGACGACGTCCTCGGCCAGGAACCGCTCAGCCGCCTGCAGGCCTGTCCCGGCGGCGCGTCGTTGACGCACGGGCACGATTTCCTCAAGGGCATCGAATTCGTCGAAGTCGGCGTCAGCTGCGGGGGTTGCAAGGTCCAGCAGCGGTGCCAGTGACTCGCCAAAATCCTGGTGCAGCTGGGCGCTGACACGGGCCAATAGCGTATTGGCATCGGCGGCGGCGCGCGTTGCCTTGAGCGCCTGCAAGGTCGACATCAGCTCGCCCTCGGGCGTGAGATGCCAATGGTTTTTCAGCTTATCCAGCAAGGCCTGTACAGGGGGTGGATGCTGGGCGAATATAGGCTCGCTGGCGGGCTGGATCAGATCGGGATCGCCGGTCATGTACTGGATGAAAGCCTTGGCGCCTTTTATCACGGCGAAGCCGCCGGTGACAGTGCCCACCGCCGCCGCCACCGCCATCACCGGCACAGGCAAATGCCGGCCCGCCTCGGCAATGCGCTCGGTGGTCGTTTGGTATACCGCGCTGGGGGCCGTATAAAGCGGCGTCTCGACATCCGTCTCACGCACGGCAGGCTGGCTTTGTTGCAATAACCAGCTGAGGGCGCCGCCAATCGCACTGGGCACTCCTTGCAACGGGCTCGCCAATCGTCTCCCGTCGTTGGTGAGCGACGATTCGCTGCGGCCCGGTTGCGGATTGTCTACGTGCACCAGCGCATGCTGCAGCATCCCCGTGCTCGCTCGATCGGACTCAAGCCAGCGCTTGTCTTCGTGCCACCGCGCCAGGATCTCGGCACTGACCGTGCCCTTATCCCAGGCGATGCGCAGTCGCGCACCGGGCGAAGGGGCGACCCATGAGTTCACCGAGTCAAAAACCTGCTGCGAATAGTGCCTGAGGCTCGCGCAGTTGCCAGTCAGCCGATTGACCTCCAGCAGGATGCGCGTGGATTCCAGCGCAGGCGTGCCGATAGACTCGCGCAGCCAGCCAGTCAACAGTTCATGGCCGTAGCCGAGCATCGCCGCAGCCAGCAGGCGCAGCGGTATCATCGGCTGTGGTATGGCGCACAAGCTGCCCAGCCCATACAGCACCACCAATGGGGACATGCCATGCTCAATCGCCTGGTTGACGCCTTCGAGAAACTCACTGGGCGTCGCCGGGTGCGACAATTTGGACCAGGTCGACTGCCAGTCGTGAGCGAGGGTCTGCGCGCTGACCTGTCCTGCGTAATACTGGCGACACTGCCGGACTAGCGGCGTAAGTGGTTCCAGGAGGTTCAGCATGTGTGTGCCCCCCTGCTGCAATGCACAGGCAGAAAAATGAACCAACCACTCACTCAGAAGGTTCGCCTGATCGGGCGACTTGACCGCCTTCGCCAACTGCTCCTGAACGTCGGGAATATGTTTCAGGGGAACGCCCGATTCCAGTAGCGCAAGATAGCCGCGGTGCGAGCGCAGGTTTTGCCCGCAGGCGCCAGACAACCCGACTGGCCGGTCAGGGGAACTGCGGCTACCGCGCAACTCGGACGACGCACCAGTGCCTGCCGGCCTTGATCCTTCGCTGAGAGCGTTACCCTTGTTGACATTTGAAAGATCGGGCGGGGGCAGGTTTTCGATACCCATGCAGCGCTTCTCCATCGATTTGACTCAGTTTCCCTGAGGCGTCCTCGATACGCCGAAACAGGCGCACGGAATGCGGGGAGACGGGCAATGGGGGCGCTCAGATCGCTGCGAAGGGCAGCGCGCCGGGTTTATCGCCTAGTGATGGGCCTACGACTTGTACAAAGCGCGCATCCGGCACCAACCGACTGCGATACCCGTACGACAGCGATTTACAAGGTGCACAGGTGCCAGACAAGGCTCAATGATTCGGCAGTGAAGAATCCTGCGTAGATCCAACAAACCGGCGTGCAAGTGTATGCTCGCTAACGGTTGTCGAAATATGAGGGTGCACAGGGTCGAGCGCCCAAGGCGCCATCGGGCGACGGCGCAAAAGAGAACTTCCTCAGGTAAGCGTATGCAGTCTGATGGTGGTCAAAGACGCTGGCAGCGACCAGTTGCTCGACCTTCTCGCGAATTTCTGTGGACCTCTGATAGCGGGTAAGCGAGTCTTGCAGAGCACCCTCGGTGATCCGTCGAACAAGCCGCGATTATCGCTGCTCGCCCAGGACCTCAAACCCCCTCACATAAGCCGAGACGGCGGGCTCAGTTTATAACGCTGCGCCACTGAGCTGCCTCTGGCCGCAGTACAGGCTTAATACTGCGTTGCACTTTGCGTATTTTATTGCCCAGGCAGGCCACCCCCCCTCCTGACTGGGCAGCGGGTTGAACCAATCGTGGACAAACCAGTTTTTTAGAAGATCGCCAACAGGCCCTGCCGGAAAATCGAACGGATAAAGAACTGTACTGATGAGTACCTCGGTGAACTCGGGTAATTCGACGGCCGTTGGAGGCTCCGACCCGACCAACCCGAAATTCCACCAATCCAGCGGGGTCGTAGCGTTCGGCGAAGCACCATCGTCAACACGCCAGCGACCGCAGTGCCAGCGTAACGGCAGGCCTGGGCCATGCGGCCATCGCGGATCACGCATCCGTGTCGTCACCCAGTTATCTAGCGAATACACCGCAATGTCCCGTTTGTGACCCTGGATATAATACCCGCCGCTGCGGAACCACATGTTGCTAGTGTCGGGTGCGCTCGGCACGGCGTGGGGCACTCTCAAGTTGCGCGAGGTGTCACCCCGGTTGCTGGGGACCGCCGCATAGGGTCTGGCCAACGCATTGACGGGTGACATGTGCACCCCCTGCAACTCGGTCGCTGTCAGCCCGACAGGATGAGCAATAGTGCTGCGGGCTCCCATTCTTGAAACCGTGCCAGAACCCCGCGCATTGTGAGTTACGTCCATGCAGTTCTTCTCCTTTACAACCCGGCTGGCGAGGTGCCCCGGATATTACCGGCCGCAACCATTGTCGACGCAGCCCGCACACATACCTGCCAAATAATGCTCAAGCCTTCCTGAAAAACGCATTGATCATCGGTTGATAATGGTTCCGGATCAACGTTTCAGTCACCTCGCGGCGACCGGTCCTTATCGCATTCTGATCATCTTTGAGCACGCCCAAACGCTGTTCGAGACAAACCGCTAACGCTTCCTGATCCGGAAGCAGCACCGCCTGGTGCAACAGTTCCTGCGCCCGATCGAATCGCTCGGCAAACCGCTGCTTCAATGCCGCCTGCATCTCTGGCAAGTTGGCCAGCCAGTTCTTGAAACCACCGTTCGTTCCGCTCTCTTTTTCAACGACGTAGAGCCTCGCCCCCTCGATTTGGCCTGGCGTCAAACGTGAGGTTGCGCCCACCCTCAGACTCCCGGCATAGGTTGTCAGGCCCAAACATTTACTCACTCTGCCTACCAGGCTCAGGTACACATCAACTGTCGCTTCAGGATGGAAACACCCTGCAACGCGTTCAAGCAATTGCAGCAGGTACTGGCTGCGCAGGTCCCTCTTCAGGCGTGCCGGATCGCTGGCGTACAAGCCCCGGTTCACGTCGAACCACAAGCTTGCTTCGTGCATCCGGTTGAACGTCACAAACTCGGCACCGCCCCGTTCGGCGACGCACAGCAGGAACACTTCCTTGCGTAACTGCGGCTCGGCCACCAGTTTATCCAGCCACGGCGTGAGGTTAGCGGCCACGGATCGAAAGATTGGCTGGTTATAAAACTGCAACAGAATATCGGCGAATCTGGACGCACCCTGCTCGCCCGCAAACTCGCGCCATTCTCGCGCCTTGACCGCAGAATGCTCCCGAGGGTAATACGTCAATACAAGCCGCTCAAGAACGTCGGGGCAGGAGCAACAAACGGCCGCCTGAAGCGGAGCGCGGGGATTCTCCAGCGCTGGCGCCCCGACTCGCTCACGGACGGTAGACGCCTGGCTTGATGGTACGGGCGACATATCCGTCGGCGACGTGCGGCTTGCCTGCATTTCATGCACCAAGCGCCCCTGACCACCCGGTGCGCTGTTGTTGCCTTGCTGGTGCCCCGGAGTGTTTACCGGTACCGGCGCTTTAAACACAGCACTGCCAGCGCTGGTGCTATCCATGGTTGAAACTCCCTGAAGCAGACTTTGGTGAGTCCAGCCCGACCCTACTCCCCGTCACTGAATAATCGGTCCTCTCGCGATCAAGAGAGTCGTCGCGCAATCTTGAGTGCTGCCATTGGCTTCGACTTGCACAAAAGGCGCATGCAGCCCGATCAGACTAACTAAATTTCGTCAGACATGAATCAGCCCGGGCTCGGCGGAGCGTATGGAGCGCTTTGTGCAGGCGGTGCTGCCAAGACATGGATAGCCTGCAACGCTTTTGCGCCGATGATCTTCGCGTGATCCGCCTCAATGCTGCGATGCCGATATGCTGCGCCCCCTCAACAGCGCTGCCAACTGCCCGGACACGCCCCCTCTGGCGATATAAGTGAGCGTTTTATGCAAGCGCAAAAACAGAGAGAGGCACAGCGTTGATGGGTATTCCGTAATAAGTGAACACACATGGAAAATTCATCCAACGTAGCGCGTGGAACAACTTGTGGTAGTTCGACTCCTCTCGCCCCGAGCCAACACGTTGCGCCACACCAAAGCGTATCTGGCTGCACTTTTTCAGCCCGCAACGTTTCAAACGATCTGGCCCCGATAAAGAAAGGCGCTTTACCCCATCGAACCCAGCCTTCAGATCAATTAACCGTAAAAGATATATCAAAGACTTACTACGAGATGATTAACAAGGCCAAAAACCTGAGGCGTACGCTGAACGCTGAGACCGCCAAGGGTAAGGGCGCTGAGTCTGTACTCCACGCAAGAAATCAATTGACCCAAGACCTTCTTCAGGGCAAGCAACAACTGAAAGGCATGATTGACAACCTCACTATAAAGAACACCCCATCAACCACCGAAAAATACCATGAACTAAAGCAATTGTTAAACTACGTTCAGGAAGTACTTATAGAGCTGGACAGCCTGCCTAAAACCTCACACAAGAGCGCGAAATTTAAGAGACCTTGATATTTTCTTGTGCACGAACTTATTGCGCGAGAAGCGACCTTGACGATGAGCATATGTACGCATAGCGCTCGAGAGCAGTCGTGACGTGAATGTATTTATTCATACTTGGAGCCAGCCGCCATGACAACGGGCATGCGAGCAACCTACAACACCATTAACAACACTTTCCGACACCGTGCTGACACCACGAAACTTTCGATCTCGCCCCCTCCCAAAAACAATGCGCGGGGTTTGCTGGTATCAGTAAACAACATTAGTAGTACTTTAGCCCCTGTGATCGAGCAGCCCTCCTCCCAAAAATCTACATCGCTATATAAAAAGGTTACTCATTTTTTCCAATGCAAGAAGTTGACGGCACCCCCAGCGTTTGTTTTTTTTGGTCAAACTTTTAATTTTGACGTTGACACCATAAGACAATCAGATCCGCGCGATGAATCACACATGCAAACCAGGGAGCAAATAAACAAGCTTGATCAGGCCATTCTGGACTTAAGACGCCACTGCGAGGCTGAGGTCTTGAAAATCGCCAAAGGGAATGAATGTGTTTATATAATCCGGGACCTAAATGAAAAATTTTTTCAACTGGAAAGGATTGAATCACAACTTCAACGTTTGAAAGTGGGTTTTGGCAAGTATCGCGCTCACGATACCGGCTTGAACTGTTCAATCAATAATTGTGCGAACTCTAGACGAGAGCTCAATATGATGATTGAAAGCTATCACGCCAAACAAAAGCCGATCTCGAGCGAGCAGATAAAACAGATCTGTTCTCAGAGCAGACTCCTTTGCAAGAAAGCTGAAAAACTTTATAAAAAAAGCAATGATAATAAATTACGAAAAAAGGCATATGACGAACCGCAGAAAAAATCGCTTATCGAAAAAATCAATCACGCCCGGACGGCACTGGAACGGGCAGGCAATACAATCGAAAACAACAGGCCCTGGTATTCCAGAAACGAGCGCATGGAAGTAAATATCGCATTCACAGCCATTAAAGAGGCTGCTCGCAGGCTGAATTTTGGAGAATATGAAAGAAGTCTGAATGATGTTGCCTCATTAACAATTCCGCGTGCAAAACTCAAAAGTCCTAATAACCCTACACAATCCAACTGGTGAGCTCGCGACCGTCGCACCTTGGGGGGCTGAACATAGATGACGGGGTTGGCCCCACTGGGCAACGGGCGCCAAGGGCGTCCTACAGGAAGATCTTCTTGAACAGTGAGGTGTAAAAAGTACCGTAATGGGTACCCTCCCCTGTGGCCCCCCTTTGATCAGGCTGTTTCAAATGCGCTTTGGCGAAAGATTCGGCAGGTGTATCAGCGGCCGGGTAATGCACATGGGCGCAGGCCCAGAGGTAGCCGCTGACCGTTATCTCAAACTCATCCAGGAAGTCCGTTTGTTTGAGCTGCTTATTTTCGACCGGATCGAACACCATGCGCTGACCGGGCTTCCTTCTCACTCGCTGGGTAATGCGCAGTAGCTCGAGATCATTCAAATACATCAAGTGCTCAGGGGTCGGCGGGGCGCGTAAAATCAGCTTAATGCGTATGCGTTGCCCTTTCTCGACAAGACCCGCCGCTCTAGTCTCCAGGATTTGGGCCATGGTACCGGCTCTCTCGCGATCCGCTGCATTGAGGAACCCCTGCTTGCTCTCTTCGACTTCGGCGGCGCAGGTGCGGAGCCTGTTGGCTTGGTACTCAAGAAGATCATATGCGCTCCTGGGACTCGACCCAGGTTGACGACTGGTGTATTCGGCCATTTTTTCGCCTTCGGCGACTTCCGACAACAGGTTGTCCATCTGCTCGGACAACTCACTCAAACTGACTCTACTGGCGCCGGTTTTAGCACCACTGGCCCTGTCGGGAGGCGAATACTTGAAGAACAGCTGCTGGTTAGGCGAACGGATATAGGTTGCCGTGCGCTGACCATGACTATTCAAAATATCAACGACATCAGCATTGTCCGAGCGTGGCTTGCCCTTCAGGGTAACCACGGCGCCCGAATAGTCATCCGCTGGCGTCTTGATATCGATTCGGTTGGCCGGCGTGGCGCTGGCAGCTTTTTTGGATTTCGATGGGGTAGGCTTTCCAGGAAGTCGCTTGGACATCTGGCTAAAGCTTGAGATGCGCACACTCGATTTATCCGGTGTGGGGCTGGGTAACTCATCGAGCTTGTTCATTAAACGAGCTTGCTCTTCTCGCAAAAAATGCCGAAGACGCTCGATTATAGAAATCACATCGCTCTGGGCAGCGATAGTCTCTTTGATCGGGTCCACCTTACCCATCTTATCCAGCAGAAATCTCTCTAAATCGTTAAATCCAGGCACATCTTCGAGCCTCTCAGTGTATGAGTGTTTTAACCATTTATAGGTATCACCAATCGACTGATAGGTCGCATCCTGGCTGAGCAACCCGTGAAGATGTGCTTCTATTTTGTCCCTCTGTTTTGATGCAGAAAAAAGTTTGGGGTCATGCAAATCCAACCGTCTAATGCCATGGTGGATTTCAACCGCATAGTTCAACTCGCCGACAAGGCCCTGACTTTTGCGCGCTTTTCCCTGCTCGAAATAAGTCCTCCTGATAGGTTCCTGCTGCAAGATACCGTCCAAGCACTCCAACGCTTGAACCCACTTTTTATCGAACTTAACAAGCGCCAACCTCGCGGCCTCTTTCTCCTGTTGCAGTTTTTGTTTTCGTAGCGGATCAGACATCCCACCTTTGAGACCGCGTGGGGCATGGCCCTTACCAGGGTTCGGACCGTCACGCGAAAACCGGTCCGAGCCGTGGCGCGAGGCCGAGCGGGCAGCGCTCCCCGAAAGCAACTTTTCAGCGCTGGAACAGTTCGCCGTTACCACCAGGTCCTGCTTCAAGGCATTGCACCGCTGAGGCCCGAACTCCTTGCGTGCATTGGCAACGCATCCCCGAATACTCGTCTGCGTGCCGTTAACACTACTCATGGTACTCTCCTGAGTTAAGGTGATTTGATCAAGTCCGCTCCTGTGCGGAGCAACCTCCACGAGCGACAGACACCGCGATTAAATGCCAGGCGCCCAGGCAACTTTTTTCAAAAAACGCTCAAACTCAAGTCACCGACGTGCTGATGTACGCAGTCAGTCCGAGTTGACCGGATATATATCAGCGGCTGAAAGTTTTAAATCACCGTGACGTGTCGCGCCGCTGATGGTCGGGGCATAAGCTCGTCACCAACTTCAAAGTCAATCCCCACGGTGCCGTTAAGCTCGGCTACGCCAGGAACACCTTTGTGTGTGTTGACATGCGCTGGAAGAGTTCTGATGCCTTAAGCGTGAGCTTAGCGTGACCCGAGCACGAACTATGAACGATTTATGTCAGCCAGGGGCGGACCTTCACTGGACTGCCGCGCCGCCCACCGCCCCCCCTCCAGCAGTTTATCCAGGACCAGCTCCTCGAGCAGCTCCCATTTGGGCGCACCTTCCTGGTCGGCAATAGCGAATTTCGACAGATACGCTTCAGCTTGAGCGAAGTCACCACCAAAACACCCATCGGCCAGCACCTGCGTCAAAAACGGCTGGCGCTCAGCGCTCGGCCCTGACTTCACCTGCCCTAAGTATTCCTTCCAGCACCCCAGGTTCACGTAATTGCCCGCCCAGGCAGGGGTCCTGTGGCCATGGGTTCGGTCCGACAATAACGCGATTTTAAGACATCGCCATCCGCCGTTTGCGGTAACGTGAACTGCCGCATGTAATCTTCTACATGCCTCAACATGTCGAAATCTTTTATCAATAACGATTCCTTTGCCTTCTTTAGAGTTTCAGGATTGAACAAATGTTTACACATAAGTGGTGTATTAAGACCTTCGGTAATCCGATAATTAAGCTCCTCGCAGGGAACAGTTTTATCCCAGCCTCGAATTTCCCTCGCATAAGCCAGGATGGCGGCCTCACAGGGAAAAGCCCCGCTATTGAGCAGTTTCGGGACAAGGAACAGCAACTGTACTGCGGGGGGCTTCGCGTATTTTACGGCCCAGGCAGGCACCCCCCCTTGATGCTCGGTCAGAGGTTCTGACCACTCGTGAATAAACCATTTCTTCAGAAAATCGCCGTAGCCCCTTGTTTGTTGACGTACATGCAGTTCTCTTCCTGTTAACCCGGCCTTGATGGACCTCACTGATGGCCTGCATATTCAAGTCTGTACCTGGCTTCAACTTGCACAGAGCGCGCATGCTGCCAAGGCATCCAGGCTAAAATCCGCCTGGCATGTCACAACGCCGTCTTCCAACTGCCAAGTGTTCTGGCCAATGGCTCGAATGAGCGCTTTGTTTTTGCCGTTGCATGAAACGAGTGAGCTTGGCACTTTCCTGGCGCCGGATGAACGCGTGCAATGGCGGCAAGTCACTGCAAATTCAGTGACAGGGTGTGGAAGCCCTTATATCGTTAGGCGCGTCACGCGCTACCCGTTTGGCGTTTTTTATGGCCTGTGCTTTATGGTGGCTGTGCGCGGGGCGCTTTCGAGCGCGCCGGGTGCCTAACGTCCCGGTCTTCCACACCTGCGTACGGCCGCCACCTATTGTGTGGAAGCAATGTTTGGCGGCTCCTTACCATACGTTAGGAGTCAAACCATGACGCCAGTTACCCCTGATCCACCCTATAATAAACCAGCCCCCTACCCCGACAACCGCTTCAAGCCGCTCACCAGCAATTGCGACGACATGCCGACCTTTTTCGTCGACACCCAGGCCCCACTCGATATTTTGATCGACTCTGCCATCTTCCGAATCGGCGCCGTCACCCAGGTGCTGGAAAACCTGTCCATGCGTGGCACGGTCGAGTGCGGGTCGTTCATCCTGAGCGACTTCGCCCTGCTCTGCGCCATTCCGTTGCGCGATGGGTGCGATGTGCTGGAGGCGGTTAGTCAGCGATTGCGACCACGGACCCGGGGTGTGTTCACAGCGTAATTAACGCAGGTAATGGAGGCGTCCAAGTTGGCGCCTTCGCGCTTCTTGCATTGAGTGTGGGTGCCGAACAAAACACCGACCACATTGCAGTTTCAATATGGGAAATTTCATGTTGCCCGGCAACCCGACACGCTCGAGCTGATGGGTATTCGCGCTGATTATTAATCAGTGCGATACCCCCACTACGCGCGGACTTTTTAACGGTTGAGCACCTCGACCTCCGGGCTCTCGCCGCGTCGCTAGTCCTTCTCCTAGCTGGGCGTGTAGGGAGGCGCTGTTTTTTTTGGTGCAGCTTGAGGTCATCGGGAGCACAGCATCTGGGATCAGCTGGACGTTTTGAATGTGGGGTTCATGGAGCGGTTACCGTTGCGGCGCGCGCAGCAAGGATGCCGACTTCCAAACAAGCAGGCGCCCTATCGCTGTGATGGCGCAATAGCAATCCCCCCCTCACAAAGCCCACGCACTGGCCACATCACATCCTTACCCACTGCCAACAGCAAGTCGGCTTTTTACGATAAATCTAGGGGCGCTAAAATCAGTCGGCATCCCAGTTGCTCTGATATCTATCAGAAGCTGAAAGTTTGAAATCACCGTGACGTGTCGCGCCGCTGATGGTCGGGGCATAGAGCGAGTGACCAATTTCAAAGTCAATTCCCACAGCACCGTTAAGTTCGGCTACGCCAGGAACACCTTCGAGTGTTTTGACATGTGCCTTACCTACCACCATCAGCCATTTTTCATCCGGACCGAGACTTTGGATTTGTAAAGTTGCCAGGTAGTTAAAAAGTCTGAGGCGCTGCGCCTTCCATATACCCTGATCTAAGTTATCTGCGAGCGGACCAATACTTTCTGACAAGTCAAAATTAATGCCCATCGCCAGCAGGCTGTCTGCTGGATTAGTTCTGATGCCTTGAGCGTGAGCTTCATTCATCATTGCAACCCTTGTAATATCAGACCCACGGCCTGGCGTAAACCCGGCGTTCACCTTGCCGTCAGGCCATGCTTCCAAAATATCCCGCCCTTCTCGACTATCAACGGGAATTTCCACATACAAAACTTTTACACCGTTTTTCTTCAAATTTCCCATCATTTTTTTTAACGTTGTATACAGCACCACCGTATCCATCTCACGGTGCTGTTCACCTATTACCACCCCCTTGTGGGTGCTGTATATTTTATCAAAGAACGTTTCAAGAGTTTCCGAGGCTGAGATGGAAGGTAACTCTGTTGAGCCAGAGGTATGGGGTTTGCTAAAAAAATCATTGACGTCCTTTTCAAAGTGTTCACGCATCACGTAATATTCACTTTCCGACATACCGGGTCTGCGAAGGTATTGTTCGACAGTCGGAGCTCCGCCCATTAAACCGCCGGGATCGAACTGCCAGCTCCCGTCACGCCAAACAATGGGCATCCCCTGCCCCAATGGCCGCTGCGGATCGCGGATGCGCATCGTTCTCCAACCATTATCGGAATACACCTCAAACACCCACTGCTGACCCAGCTCGCGATCAATGACGTACCACTTGTCGCTGCCTGCCCGCCGATAGAAGGCGCCGCCGAGTTCGGCACGAGGGGCATTAGTCTTGCTCAGATCGGTGGGGTTTAAGTCGTGGCGCGAAAACAGCGTATTGGGCCTGCCGCCTGGCGTGAGGCCCTCGGCATAACGCCGGACGGATCGCATGCCCAGGCTGGCCTTGCCCACGGCCAGGGCGGCTTTAAACCCCGGCATGACATCGAGCGTGTCGGCCCACAAAAAAGCCGACTCCAGCAGCGCCTCGCCAGTCTCGCCGCGCCGTGTGAGTTGCACCACATTCCTTATATCGTTTGCCATCAACGGGAGTGTGAGCAGTGCGCAGGGTGCAGCCCCGATACCGGCGGTACTGATGAGGCAAGCACCGCTAGCGGCGTAGCGTGCCCCTTTGAGGATCTCGTTTTGGATAACCTCGGCTTTGCTGGTGGTGGTCTCTGCGGTGTTGTCGATGATGTCCAGAATCAGTTGATCACAGGCCACGGCAAAATGGCTGAGCGGCCTGACCGCGGTGCGAAAACTGTTCGAACTCATGCTCTTGAACGCTTCATCAATGAGCGTGCGGTCTTCGGTCAATACGCGTTGCTCTACCGCTTCGCGCAACGGCTCGGTGCGCAGCCAGGCGATGAAGTTGGCATCGAGCTTCCAGAGCGACTTGCCCCACGGGGCGCTGGCCATGTAAACGAAACTCTCCCGCCGAGCCTCGGCTTGCCTGACCGGAGCGCCCTGATAACGTCGTGACAGCACCCACATACCGGGGATGCGCGTTCCACGAATGCTTAGCTCGCCCACTTCCTCTTTAGTCCACGCCAAGGAGCCGGGCAGTCTGTCGACCAGACTTTTAAGCCAGAGCGATTGATCCGGTGCCAGTTCCTTGTTGTCATGCGCCATTTGTACCGCCACGCGCAGGCCTGCGATCTGCTCGGCCACGCGAAGCTGCTGGAACATAGCGTAGTGCTCAGTGTTCGGATCCAGCAGTGCACGCACGTGCGCAATATAGTCATCACCCGCATAGGTGGCACGCAGGTTGGCTTCCACACTTTGCTTTACGGCTGGGGTGTTGAGCAAGGCCTGTAGCGCAGGATCGGCGGCGGCCAGCGTGGCGTATTTCTGGAAATTATTGCTGGTGACGTTGGTGCTGGAAAAATCAAAGGGCATGTCGCCATGACCGCGATATTGTTCTACCCAGTCGGTCAAAGTCATCTTGCGGTTGTTGTAGTCTATAAAGACGGTGTCGGAATCCACCCGTGTCTGATTGGCCTGCGGGTTTTGCTGGTGCACGAAGCGGGTGAGCTTGGCGCTCTCCTGGCGCCGGTTAAACTCGCGCAAAGGTGGCAGGTGCTCCACCCTAAAAGCGTCCGACTGCGCTGCGATGGCAACCGCTTCGGCTTGCCGCGCAGCCAGGCTCGGGCTTTGCTTTTGCTCGCGTAGCTGGCGGTCGTTTACCGCAAGCTTATCGCTGGCCCATTGAGCGATATTGTGCGCAAAGTCGCCCTTGGCGTAGGGCGTGAACGTCAGGCTAGCCTCACTCCAAACGGCGGGTTTATCGGCGATTCGCTGAAAAAATTGACGTAAGGTGGCACGGTCTTCAGGTGCTGCCAGCGCCAGCGCTTCTTCTCTGAGCAGAACACCGAATGAGGACTGCGTGGTGACAGTCAATTCGCCCAGCAGACGCTGTTGCAGGCGACGCTGATCCAGGTCCTGGAAAAGTTCCTGGCGGGTGTTATACGCCTGCCAGGTGTGGATGTCCGGCCGGTAAAGCACTACCCCGGCGCTCTCGCCCTGAACCCCGGCACGCTCGAACACCAACCAGTTCGTCAGGTTCACCGAGACGGCCTGTCGGCCGGTGCCCTTGGACAGGCTGAGCAAACCCGTGCGCACGCCCGGCTCGTTGCGAAGGGCGTCCAGCACGATACGCTCGCCATCGAGATAAGCGCCATGCCCCGATAGCTCTCCCTTGAACCGGGCTTCAAGCACATCCCGGTGCAGCTCCGCCTCCAGACTGCGGCTGTACAGCGCCTGGAGTTGCGCGCGTTGCGTGGTATGGCGCGCGGTCACTTCAGCAAGCAGCGGCTGCCAGGCGCCTGCACCCCGTTGGAAATCCATGACGCTATCCTGCCGGGAGGCAGTCAAGACTTGGCCACCGCGCCAGACCGTGACATTGGTGATCTCAAGCCAAGGCTCGAGCCTGCTGGCCTCCAGCAGCGATAAGTGCGTGGTGATGGGCACCTGCAGCTGCCCCGCATGCACACTGCTATTGAAGCTCACCTCATATTCATAAGGATGACCGGGCAGGCCTTGTTGCGCCCAGTAGTACTGCGCACGCTCAAGCCAGAGTCCCGCGGGTGTGGGCAGCGCGTCGCTCAATGCGCGGTTACTGGCAAGGCAGGCGGCGGCATAACTGATCCATAATTTCTGTTCGCTCTGCGGCTGACTCTCGAGCCAGTGCATTTCCGGGTCGTTGCGCCAGTATTGTTGCAGATTGACGAAGAGCTGATCTTCCAACTGCGCGCGCTGCTGGTCATGCTGCACGGCTATTACCACCTCGCTGACGGTCACCACTCCCAGGCCAGGAATGATGACCTCGGCGGCTTCGTCCGTCACGCTGCGCCTTTGTCGTGTCGCGCCTGCGGGAGCCTGCTGCGCGACCAGGGCGCAGTACCGCCCCAGGTCCACGTCCAACAGAGCCGCCGCCGCCTCGATCCGGGAGGGCTCGGGGGTCTGCGCGAGCAAGGCGCGCAGCGCGTCCAGGCTCGAGGTCCAGGCCCCGTTATCCTGTACATGCGGCGCCTGCTGCAGGAATGCCAGGATTTCCTGCTCACGGTCACTGACTGGCACGATGGAACGCTGCGCGGGTGGGGCGGCGTGGGGGGACAGATAACGGTAACCGGCATACAGGGCACCTGTAATCGCAGCAAAACCCACCGCTGCGGCAGCAGTGAGGCGACTTCGCTGCACAACCCGGGCCGGGACTGCGGCCAGCAATACCTGCGCTACGTCCGATGCCGGCTGGAGAAGCGTCTGGTCTTCGCCTTCGATGGGAATGTTGATGTGATCGTTGGATGATGATGGAGCAGCATTGGCTCCACTAAATCCGAAAGCTGGGGTCAGATGGTTCGCAATCCTGATCGACCGACCTTGGTTGGTCAGCGCCCCGGCGTGGGCGTGGGGAAGGTTTGAAAATGTCCGGCCTCGCGCCGCAGAGCAATCATCTTCCAGCGGTTGTGTAGAAAGAGCAGGTACCAGGTGGCTGATCTGTCGCGGCTTCCAACGAGTGTTCGGAATCTCTTCGATCCGGGCCTGTACGATCTCGCGTTCCTGTTGCTCAATAGTGGTTGTCGCGAGTGGGGTGAAAGGCAGCATGGGGGTGAACTGACTCACCGCTTCGTGGAACGCCGGATATCGATCACGTACCATCTGCTCGTTGGCCACCGTCGGTTGCGTGCTCGCCTGCGCCAGGGCCTCGAAAAAACGCTGCTCATGCGTCCCGACGCTATAGGTCTGATTCGTCAGGCAAGGGGCGAACAGATAAAGCGCGGCCACCATGGCATCCTGCCTGCCCCAGGGCTGACACGAAGGTCCTAGCTGATGGCACGCCGCTCGCACATATGACTTTAGGGAAAACTGCTCAATGACCTGTTGAGGTGTGTTGTGGCTTTGTTGGATTTTGTTGACGAGTCCTTGCATCACTTTCGTATAGTCCAGCGCGGGTGAGGCACTGCGCATCTTTTCTACCAGACCTTTGATGGCCGCCGCCAAATCTGTGGGATCAACCCCTGCCTCCGTCAGCGTCCTGGCGACGCTGTAAATCAAAAGGTCCTTTTCGAGCTCATCCCGGCGGGTATTCCCCCTCGGGTCTTGGGTCAATTCGGCGATAAATTCGTTGGCTGCTGTTTTCCACGAGAAATAGTCGCTAATACGTTGCAACAGCTCACGCGTCTGTGCTGGCAAGGTAGGGCTACTCTCTACGACCGGGGCCGGGCGCTGGTTGGAGGGCGAACCGGCAGCCATACGGCGGGGCAGCCCTTCACCGCCGAGAGGGTTCTCCGTGGCTATGAGTACCCGTCTCAAGCCTTTATCCAGCGCAGGCGCAGGCCTCTCCTGAGCAGCGACCTGTGGATGACTCGACTGGGTAGAGTTAACAGCCTTCATCGTGTCTCTCCTTTCTGAGGGTGTCTTGATCAATGCCCATCGTGTGCACTGGCAAGCTGCGCACAGGACAGGGCCAGGATTAAGCGTCAGCGCCCATACCGTTTTTTTCATAAAACGCTCGAACCGCAAGTGAACGCCCCGCTGATGTGTAACCCAAGATTCCGGACATAGTCGCCACCCGAAGCCTCAACCGTTTTTAAGAGTGTTGGAATAGTGTGATTCTGTGGCAGGCTTTGCGCCAACGGGATTGGATCGATACGGAGAGGCGAGGCTTGCCTATGGGATCGGTCTGACAGCCGACAGAAGGGGTTTTCACGGCGTCATTAATACAGGTAATGGGGGCGTCTCAGTTAACGTCTTCGCGCTTCTAATATTGAGTGTGGGTACCGAACAAGACACCTTCCACATTGCAGTTTCAATATGGGAATATCATGTTGCCCGGCAACCCAAAACTCTCAAGCTGACGGGTATTCGCGCTGATTATTAATCAGTGCGATACCCCACTACGCGCGGACTTTTTAACGGTTGAGCACCTCGACCTCCGGGCTCTCGCCGCGTCGCTAGTCCTTCTCCTAGCTGGGCGTGTAGGGAGGCGCGGTTTTTTTTGGGTGCAGCTTGAGGTCATCCACCTCTGAAGTTTTTTGGCCTCGCTCGGCCTTCTCCTTGTCGTCGATGCGTCGGTAGCCTTCATAAGGCCGATGCTCATGGTTGAACTTCTCTCTCTCTGAAGTCCCGTTGCCACGCTGTTGTACATCCCGCTCCCGTGCAACGTCTGTAACGTCTGTAACGGCAGGCGGAGTAACATCAGGGACCGCGTTGGAAGCAGGCGGCGGACTGGCCGTGTTCTGTGTGTATATCCAATACGCGGTGCCACTTAAAGCAGTGCCGGCACCCACCGTAAAGGCGATGGGCGAATTGCGAATTCTCACCCCAGTTCTTGCAATGAAAGCCGATAACGCCGATAACGGCGATGCAACGTTGGGGAGCAACACACGTTCACTTTCTTCAACTACGATCGACATTTCCTCTGCCATAGCCCCGGACGGCCAGAAACCAGTCGTCTGTTGTTTATTCCCAATCGTCTTGCGCGGACCTTCCTTTGTCAGTGCCCCGCCAGAGGCCTGCCACTGGGATGAATCCTCGGAGCCGGGTACAGGCGAACCCCGATGCACAGCTCCCTGGATCTGTTGGCTGCTGGCGTTGCCAGCGTGGTGCTCGTTGATCCCGACGCTATGCTTCGGCGGCGTCACAGACAGAAGTAAATGATGCACGGCCTCCATCTTCTGCTTCCAGCAAGGGGCCTGCGACGAGGCCCCTTGCTGATGAACCGCTGCGCGCGTGTAGTTTCCGAACCGAAATCGCTCGATAACTTCTTTGGGCGTCAGATGGCCGGACTGGATTTTTTTATCGAGTCCTTGCAGGACCTTTACAAACTCGAATGCAGAAGGAGCGTCGAGCATCTTTTCTACAATGCCGTCGATGGCCCGGTGTGAACCCTTGGTATCGACCCCCAGCTCCTTTAGATGCAATTCGACGTAGAAATGGAGAGAGTCCTTTGCGAGCAAGTAGCCGGGCTGAGAGAACGGGAATTGGCTCAGAACCTTGTCGGAGGAGGAGCTTTCATTTTGGAAGATCTCGTGGCGTAGAAGCAAATCCGCCAACTGTTCCTGCGAAGTTTCGCTGGTCTTGAAGGGTAAGGTCACAGGCTGACGGGCGCCCCAAGCAGAGCCGCTAACTGCGTCGCCACATCCGTTCCCTGTCGTCACAAGCTCCAGACTCAGGTCGGTAGACGACGGAGGGACCGCCCCCATGGGCAATTTAATAATGCCTGTTGCATGCAACGACGTAGCGTTAACAGTATTCATGATGCCTCTCCTGCCTTGGTGTGCTTTGATCAAGACCTGTCCTGTGCGCAAGCCATGTCGGCGGACAGGCACAGCAATTAAGCGCCAGCGCCCAGGCCGCTTTTTTCAAGAAACGCTCGAACTCCAAGTGACCGACGTGCAGATGTGTAACTTGAAACCTCCAGGCACGGCGGCCCACGCGCATCCATCCTGCAGGCGCAAGCTCGCACACATTGGTCCTTCATCTGACTCAGTACCGTCCCCACGCCTGCTATGATGCGCAACACCTCCACCCGCCCAGGATCGCGTCGCTCGCCATGGATTACCGCAAACCCTCTGACCGCAAAAGCATGCATTCGCGCATTGTCCAGGACCTGGGCATGCAGATCGTCTCCGGACGCTTCAAGCCCGACGACAAACTGCCCGCCGAAGCGCTGTTGTGCGAAGAGTATGCGGTGAGTCGCCCGGTATTGCGCGAAGCCACGCGGGTGCTGGTCGCCAAGGGCCTGGTGTATTCCCGGCCGCGAGTCGGCACAGTGGTGAAGGCGCGCAAGGAATGGCACATGCTCGACCCGGATGTGCTGCACTGGCTGATGCAAAGCAGCCCGCAAAATGAATTCTTCGACCTGCTGACCAGCGTGCGCAGCATTATCGAACCGGCTGCGGCCGCCCTCGCTGCGCAGCACGCCACCGACGCGGACATCGCCTCCATCGGCGAGGCGTACCAACGCATGGAAGCGGCTCCGACCCCTGAAGCGTTGCTGCAACCGGATCTGGATTTCCACAGCCGCATCGCCGACGCCACCCACAATGACCTGCTGGCCAACCTGTGCAACATGCTGTCGGTGGCGATTGGCGAAGCGTTGAAGCATTCCAACCAGCGGCCGAACCTGCATGAGCTGGCATTGCCACGGCATAAGGCGATTCTGACGGCGATCGAGAATCGGGATGCGCTGGGGGCGCGGCATGCGACGTTGGTGCAACTGGATGATGCGCGCAGTGCTTTGAATGTGGTGCTCGGTACGGAATTGTCTTAGAGCAAAGTCAAAAGATCAAAAGATCAAAAGATCGCAGCCTTCGGCAGCTCCTACAGAGGTGTGTCGTACATTGCGTAGGAGCTGCCGAAGGCTCGGGCCGCGTTCGGACGATCTTTTGATCTTGGCGCCCATAAAAAAACCGCAACCTGAGTTGCGGTTTTTTTGTTCAGCGATGGATCAGTGAGCGAACAGCGAGTTGCCCTTTTGCCCCGCCAGTTTCTCCGGCTTGATCAGGAACCGCGCCAGTGCCGGCAGAAGCCACAGCGCACCAAACATGTTCCACAGCAGCATGAAGGTCAGCATCAGGCCCATGTCGGCCTGGAACTTGATGGCCGAGAAGATCCAGGTGCACACGCCAATCGCCAGGCACAGGCCGGTGAACAGCACCGCCTTGCCGGTGGATTTCAGCGTCTGGTAGTAGGCCTCCTGCAGCGGCAGGCCGGCACGCAGGAAGCTTTCCAGGCGGCTGTAGATGTAGATGCCGTAGTCGACGCCAATCCCCACACCCAGCGCCACCACCGGCAGCGTTGCCACTTTCACGCCGATGCCCATGAAGGCCATCAGGGCGTTGCCCAGTACCGACGTCAGTACCAGCGGCAACACGATGCACAAGGTCGCCGCCCAGGAACGGAAAGTGATCATGCACATGGTCGCGACACAGATGTAGACGAGGATCAGGATGGTCAGCTCCGACTCCTTGATGACTTCGTTGGTCGCCGCTTCGATCCCGGCATTGCCGGCCGCCAGGATGAATTCCAGGCCGTCCTTATTGTTTTCCTTGGCGAACTCCTGCACCGCATGCACCGCGCGGTCGAGGGTCTCGGCCTTGTGGTCGTTGAGGAACACCAATACCGGCGCCAGGGAGCAGCTGTTGTTGTACAGCCCATCAGCCCGGGCGATGGAGTTGTTCAACACATCCGGGTTACGTGACAGGGTTTCCCATTTCAGGTTGCCCTCGTTCATGCCCTTGATCATCTGCTTGGACACGGTCACCAGCGAGATCGCCGACTGCACGCCCTCGGTGTTCTGCATTTTCCACATCAGCTCGTCGATCGGCGCCATGGCTTCGTAGCGCGAGCAGCCCTCGGACTTGGTCTTGACCATCACCACCAATACATCAGAGCTGGTGGAGTAATTGCTGATGATGAAGTTGTTGTCCTTGTTGTAGCGCGAGTCCGGACGCAGTTCCGGTGCGCCCTGGTCGAGATCACCGATTTTCAGGTTTTGGCTGTACCAGAGGCCGCCACCGAAAGCGATCAGGGCCAGGACAATCGAGATCGGCGCGACTTTCGGGCTGGCAAAGTTCGACAGCAGGCGCCAGAACGGGTGTTCGCGGTTTGCGTCCTTCTTGCTGCGCTCCACGGCGCGCTTGCTGATACCGACGTAGGAAATAGCCACTGGCAGCAGGATCAGGTTGGTAAACACGATCACGGCCACGCCGATCGACGCGCCGATCGCCAGCTCGCGAATGACCCCGATGTCGATGATCAACAGCGTGATGAAACCCACCGCGTCCGCGAGAATCGCGATCATCCCCGGCAGGAACAACTGGCGGAACGTGCGCCGCGCAGCGGTCAGGGCGTTGTCCGCCTCGCTCGATTGCAAGGCGATGCCGTTGATCTTCTGCACGCCATGGGAGATCCCGATGGCGAAAATCAGGAACGGTACCAGCATGGAATACGGGTCAAGCCCGAAGCCGAAGAAGTGCATCAACCCGAGCTGCCAGACCACCGCGACCAGCGTCGTGCTCAATACCGCCACGGTGCTGCGCATGCAGTTGGTGAACCAGTACAGCAGGATCATGGTGATGACGAAGGCCACGCCGAAGAACATTACCACCATCACCAGCCCGTCGATCAGGTCGCCGACTTTCTTGGCGAAACCGACGATGTGGATCTGTACGTTGGGGTTCTGTTTCTCGAACTTGTCGCGGATCTTGTCTTCCAGTTCGTGGGAGAACTTGCGGTAGTCCAGGGCCAGCAGCTTGCCCTGGTCCTGCGGGTCCGGGTAGGACTCCAGCAACGGGATATCGACGATGCTGGACTTGAAGTCGTTAGCCACCAGGCGCCCGACTTGCCCGGACTTGAGCACGTTGTTGCGCAGCAGGTCGAGGCTTTCCTGGGAACCGTTGTAGCTCTGCGGGATCACTTCCCCCCCGGCAAAGCCTTCTTCCGTCACCTCGGTCCAGCGCACGCTGGGGCTCCACAACGACTTGAGGCCGGAACGGTCGACGCCGGAAATGTAGAACACTTCGTCGTTGATCTGGCGCAGGGTCTCCATGTATTCCTTGGAGAAGATGTCGCCGTCAGTGGCTTCGACGGAAATGCGTACCGTGTTGCCCAGGTTGGCCAGGTCGTTGCGATGCTCCATCATCTTCTGGATGAAAGGATGTTCCAGGGGGATCATCTTTTCGAAACTGGTGGACGGTCGAATCAGCGTCGCCTGCCAGAACAGGAAAATGCTGACCAGCAGGCAGATCGTGATCACTGCCGGGCGGTTGTTGAAAATCAGGCGCTCGAGGAACGTCGCCTTGTCCTGGTGATGACTACTCATGGATGTCATAGCTCCGCCTTCTTGTTATTTGCCCAGCTCGGCGCCGGTTAGCGAAGTAGCGCGAACGCCGCCCTGTCCTGCCAGAATCAGATTGCCATTGCCCGCCGCTGTCACCGCCGAGACGGAGATGCGGTCAGGGCGATTGAACACACTGAAGGTTTCGCCGTTGTCGGTGCTGCGCACCACGCTGCCGCCGTTGCCGACGATGACGATGGAGCCGTCGTCGAGCAAGGTCGCACCGGACAAGCCGAACTCCAGCGTGCCACGGGTGGCCTGGAGTTCAACCGGCTCCCAGGTGGTGCCGAAATCGATGGAGCGAAACAGATTGCCGCGCAGGCCGTAGGCCAACAGGGTGTTGGCTTGAGCGGTACCGATCACGCCAAACAGCGAGCCTTCGTATGGGCCTTCGAGTCTTTCCCAGGTCTGGCCCCAGTCGGCAGAACGGAACATGCTGCCCTGCTCGCCCACGATGAACAGGCCGGCATCCTTGACGGCGGCAATGCCATTGAGGTGGAACTGGTCTTCGTTATCCAGGCGATCGCTGACATCTTCCCAGTGCTTGCCACCATCGCTCGTGGCCAGCAGCGCGCCGTAGGCGCCCACGGCGAAGCCGCTGTTGGCGTCCTGGAACCAGACGTCGAGCAGCGGCGATTCACGTTTGAGGTCTTCGAACTGTTTGGTCCAGGTCACTCCCCCGTCTTCACTGGCGAGGATCTGCGCGTCATGGCCGACCGCCCAGCCATGCTGGTCGTCGACGAAGAACACCGAGGTCAGCAGTTGCCGGGTTGGCACCTTGGCCTGGGTCCAGGTGGTGCCCTGGTCATCGGAATACAGGATGTGCCCGCGATCGCCAACGGCCACCAGGCGCTTGCCGGCGTGCACGACGTCGAGCATCAGGCTCTTGCTGGCCCTGGCCGATTCAACGGAATAAACAACGTCGGATGCCGACGCGGCAGCGGCCAGCACAGGCACCGACCACAGGGCACAGCCCAACAGCGAGAGCGCTGTAGCCAGCAACGCGATTTTGCGCAATGCCGGCGGGCGGCAGTTGCCCACACCCATGACAGGCTCACTCATAGACCTTTCCCCCATTATTATTGTTAGGTCGTTCAACCCTTCAGGGCGCCGTAAGGGTGCTCATGCTGATTGCCTGTTCTGGAGCATAGTCCTGAAATGCGCAATCTAGAGCCCCTTCGGAAGCTGGCTTATCCTATCGGGGTTTGGAAAGGTCTGACAATCGACGCCGCGTTATCTTTTGTTAACTGGCGGGATAAGGGGTGCGGGTGAATGCCAGGGTATTGAAAGAGGTGATAACACCCCCTGTAGGAGCTGCCGAAGGCTGCGATCTTTTGATCTTGCTTTGGCGGGCCTGAGATTGCCGAAGATCAAGATCAAAAGATCGCAGCCTTCGGCAGCTCCTACAGAGGTAGCGTGCAGCGGGATATCAGGGCCAGATTGCCGCAGGATATGGTTATCCTGCGGCATCGGGATCAGGCCAGGCTTTTGCTGACCACCTCAAACACATCGCTGGACAGTTGGCCCGAGGCGCGAATGCGCTCCAGTTCGCCTTTCATCAGCGCCTGGCGGGCCTCGTCGTATTTGCGCCAGCGGGTCAGCGGCGCCAGTTGCCGGGAGGCGATCTGTGGGTTGAAGCCGTTCAGCTCGATCACCAGATCCGCGAGGAAACGATAGCCAGAACCATCGGCCGCGTGGAAGTTGATCAGGTTCTGCCCGGCAAATGCACCGATCAGGGCGCGGACCTTGTTCGGGTTCTTGATGTTGAACGCCGGATGTTGCATCAACGCCTTCACCCGCTCCAGGCCGCCCGGTAACGGGCTGCCGGCCTGGACGCTGAACCACTGGTCCATGACCAGGGGATTGTCCTTGAAGTGCTCGGCAAAGCTCGCCAGGGCCAGGGCCTTCTGTTCTTCGAATGGCGAGTTGACCAGTACCGCCAGCGCCGTCAGGCGCTCGGTCATGTTGTCGCTGGCCTCGAACTGCTCCAGGGTCGCGGCCAGTACTTCGGCTTTTTCACTGAGCATCAGGTAGGACAGCGCGATGTTTTGCAGGGCACGACGCGCGAAGTGTTCGGCTTCGGCAACGTAGGGCGTGTTCTTCGACAGGTCACGGTTGGCCTGGTAACGCAGCCACAACGGCTCGAACAGGTTGTTCGCCAATTGCTCGCGGGCAAACTCCCGGGCGGCATGGATGGCGTCGACGTCGGCCACTTCGCTGATTTCCGTCAGGTAGGCTTCGCCTGGCAGCGAGAGCATCTCGGCGACCATGGCCTGGTCCAGTGTTTCGTCGGTCAGCACGCTGTGCAGGGCTGTAATCAGACGCTGGTCGAGCACCAGCGCTTCACCTTTCTGGTAATCGCCAATCAGTTCCTGCAGCACCTGCACCGACAATTGCTGGCCGGCTTCCCAACGGTTGAAACCGTCAGTGTCATGCTGCATGAGGAACATCAGTTGATCGCGGCTGTAGGGGAAGCTCAGCTTCACCGGCGCCGAGAACCCGCGCAGCAGCGAAGGCAGGGGTTGTTCGGCGATGTCGACAAAGGTGAACGTCTGTTCGGCTTCGGTCACCGAAATAACCCGCGAAGTACCCTGGGCACTGGCTTCGCCCTGCAGACGCAGGGCGATTTCGCCGCCCTGGCTGTCCAGCAGGCCCAACTCGACCGGGATCACGAAGGGTAGCTTCTCGACCTTGTCGGGGGTGGCCGGGCAGCTCTGGCGGAAGGTCAGGCTGTAGGTTTTCGCGGCGGCATCGTAAGACTCGCTCACGGCCAGGCGCGGGGTGCCAGCCTGGCTGTACCAGCGTTTGAACTGGGTCAGGTCGACACCGTTGGCGTCTTCCATCGCCTTGATGAAATCGTCGCAGGTCACGGCCTGGCCGTCATGGCGTTCGAAGTACAGATCGCTGCCTTTGCGGAAGCCTTCGGCACCGAGCAGGGTGTGGATCATGCCCACCACCTCCGAGCCTTTTTCGTACACGGTCAGGGTGTAGAAGTTGGAAATCTCGATGAAGCTGTCCGGGCGCACGGCGTGGGCCATGGGGCCGGCATCTTCGGCGAACTGGTGGGTACGCAGGTAGGCCACGTCCTGGATGCGCTTGACCGTGGCCGAGTTCATGTCGGCGGAGAAACCGGAATCGCGGAATACGGTGAAGCCTTCCTTGAGCGACAGCTGGAACCAGTCACGGCAGGTCACGCGGTTGCCCGACCAGTTGTGAAAGTATTCGTGGGCGACAATCGCCTCGACGCGCTGGTGAGCGGCGTCGGTCGCGGTCTCGGCCCGGGCCAGCACGGCGCTGGAGTTGAAGATGTTAAGGCCCTTGTTTTCCATGGCGCCCATGTTGAAGTCGTTCACCGCGACAATCATGAAGATGTCCAGGTCGTACTCGCGACCATAGACTTCTTCGTCCCAGCGCATGGACTTCTTCAGGCTGTTCATGGCGTGCTGGCACTTGTCGATGTTTTCCGGCTCGACGTAGATGCGCAGCGCCACGGAACGGCCGGTCATGGTGGTGAACGTGTCTTCGACGCACCACAGGTCACCGGCCACCAGCGCGAACAGGTACGCCGGCTTCATGAACGGGTCTTCCCAGGTTGCCCAGTGCCGGCCGTCTTCGTCAGAGCCTGAAGCGATCGGGTTGCCGTTGGACAGCAGCACCGGGTAGCTGTGCTGCTCCGCCATTACCGTGGTGGTGAACTTGCTCATCACGTCCGGGCGGTCGAGGTAATAGGTGATCTTGCGGAAACCCTCGGCCTCGCACTGGGTGCAGAACATACCGCTGGATTTGTACAAGCCTTCCAGGGCGGTGTTGGTTTCCGGGTGGATCCGCACGCTGGTGTCGACCGTGAACGCAGGGCTGGTCGGGTGCAGGGTCAGATGATTTTCGCTCAGCTGGTAATCGCTCTCGCTCAACTCGCTGTCCGCCAGGGCGACCGACAGCAGTTCCAGCTGCTGGCCATCCAGCACCAGCGGCGGCAGGCCGGGGCCGCGCTCGGGGTTACGGCGCATCACCAGTTGCGCATGGACCAGGCTGTGGTCCTCGAACAACTCGAAGGTCAGGTGCGTCTCGTCGATCAGGTACTCGGGCGCCTGATAGTCCTTCAGGTAGATCATCTTCGGTTGTTCGGTGCGCATGCTGGAGTCCTTACTGATGCACGGCGAGCTGATAAGCCGTGTATTTACGAATATTGATGACGCCGGTGTCGAAGATCAGGTATTGGCCCTTGATCCCCAGCAGCGTGCCTTCGGCAATCGGGTTCTTGTCCAGGTTGAAGCTGACGATCTTGGCCGGGTATTGCTCGACCGGATAGTGGATTTCAATGGGCTCCACGTCGGCAATGGTCTGGATCGCCTGCAGGCCGAATCGTTCCTGCAAACCTTGCAGCCCCTCGGCGCAGCTGTCGAACAACTGGTCACGGATTTGCGCCAGGTCCACGGACGCTGCCTCGCCCTTGAGTAAAGCACGCCAGTTGGTCTTGTCCGCGACCTGACTGCGGAACAGGTCCTCGACGAATCCCGATTGCTGGCGGGTCGACGCCCGCATGATCGGTAATGCCTGGCGCGCGCCCTGATCGATCCAGCGGGTCGGCAGCTGGGTGGCGCGGGTAATCCCCACTTTCACCCCTGACGAGTTGGACAGGTAGACGATGTGATCGGTCATGCAGAACGTCTGGCCCCACTCCGGATCACGGCAGGTGCCGGCGTCGAAGTGGCAACGTTCGGGGCTCATGATGCACAGGTCACACTGGGCCAGTTTGGTCATGCACGGGTAGCAGTAGCCCTGGCTGAAGCTGGTCTTGGTCTTGCGTCCGCAATGGGAGCAATGGATCGCCCCCAGGTACTCCAGGCGTACTGTGGTGCCGATCAACGGATTGACCGGCACCTCGGCATCCCCCAGACGAAACGCGTACTGCACATTCGGCCCGTCCAGGCGCGCCGACATCTTGCTGATTGCACCGCGGCCAATCTCGATCAATGGATGGCATCCGACTTGAACAGGATATTGGGCACTTCAATCGACTTGGAACTGCACTCCTGCGGGCCCATGTAGCCAGTGCGCTGCTCTTCAGGCAGGTTCTGGATTTCCCAGGCGATCATCGCCTGCAGCGACAATTCCCGTTGTTCGGCGGTGAGTTTGCCACCATCGGACCATTTGCCGATTTCCACCGCCAGTTTCAGGCTCTCGTAGATGTCGGGGGTGATGTTCTTGATCATTTCGTTAAAAGAGGACATTGGGTCTCCGCGCTCTTTATTCACAGCAAAAAATTCAGGCAGCCAGCTTACGGCGGTTGTACAAACCGCCCAACAGGCCTGTGAAGCATCCGATGAGTAACCCGCCGACGTGGGCGGCGTTGGCAATTTCGCCGAAGCCGATCATCGAGACCAGCCCGGACAGGCACAGCACCAGCCATACCAGCATCATTACCAGCACGCCGCGCGGCAGGCGATACGCCGGGTTGGGCGACAGCAACTGGAAGATCCAGCAGTGCCCGAGCAGGCCGTACAGCACCCCCGATAAGCCGCCGAACAGGGTCGGGCCGCTGAACAGGTACTGCGCGTAATTGGACACCAGGCTGAACAGCAGCGTCAGGCCGACCAGGTTGATGCTGCCCTGGCGCGACTCTATGCGCCGTCCCAGCTCCCAGTACCACATGCCGTTCATGGCCAGGTGCAGGATGCCGAAGTGGATCAGCATCGGTGTCACCAGGCGCCACCACTGCCCTGCCGCGAGGCTGTCCGCCAGCGGCACGAAGTGGATGTACTCGCCGACGATGCGGAAATCAAGGAAGGTCAGCCAGCGCATCGTGTCGAGGTTTTCCCCCAGCAGCGTGACCGCGCCAACGATGATACTCAGCAGCAACACCAGCGCCGTGGCCTTGGCGTAGCGCAGTTGCTCGACAAAACCCGGCCGATGAAGGGGTTGTGCTTGCGGGATATCCAATTGCTGGTCGGGGTCGCCGGCAGGAAAACGCTCGTAGAGTGAGCGCACGTCCTCGCTGATGTTGGCCGGCACCCAGAGCACCTGCTCACCCGCCTCTTCGCTGACCCGGTGCGGCACCTGCATACGCTGCAGCAGCTTGACGAATCCGCTCAGGTCCACCGCCAACGGCAGGCGCAATACGGCCACCGTACTCATTGCAACACCTCCGGCCGCTCGACATCGACCCAGACGAACTTGTTCGGATCGAGGCGGGTTTCCTGGTCCAGGCGATAGGCGACCAGTTTGCCGTAAAGCACCGCGCTGTAATCCAGGCAGGCCAGGTTCGGGCGAATCGGTGCCGGTTTGCCGCTGCGCCAGTAATGCCCCACGAACAGCAACGGCTCGTGCGCACCATAGCGCAGCAGATTGGTTTTTTCGGAAGAGGACAGCGGCGTCCGGGCCACCGGATCAGGCAAGGCGTCAGGCTGGAACACAATGTCTCCGTAGGTTTGCGGGTCGTCTTCCCAGAACTTGGTGCGAAAGAACGAACGCGTCAGGCCATCGCCGCTGGTCATGGTCAAGCCATCGGGCAGGCGCATGTCAGTGCCGCGCAACAGCCGGTCGAACACGGTGCAGGCAAAACTGCCGGGCACGGCCGACGCCTGGAGGAAATGCTCATCGACGCAGCCGTTGGGGAAAAGCGCCCGCAGCGGCTCGATCAGGCCGGCATCCCAACAGGCATGCACCACCCTGAAACGCCCGGCATCGACGAACAGCGGCATTTCGTAAAACCATTGCAGGAAGTCGTGCCAGTCCGCCGGATGGTCCTCGAACTGGGTCAGGGTTTCATGCAGCAATCGTGCGTGGCGCGGTGTGTGCTCGCGCACGAACTGCTTGCCGCTGCCCGGCAGCGCCGGCGTGCTCCAGCCCAGGGCGTTGAACTCGTGATTACCCATGATGCACAGCGCCTGGCCAGCTTCGACCATGTCATGGACGATGTGCAGGGCCTCGCGAATGCGCGGGCCGCGGTCGATGATATCGCCCACGAACACCGCCATGCGCGACGTGTGCCGCCAGACGCCACCGTGCTTTTGATAACCGAGCCGGTCGAGCAAGTGCTCAAGGGTCAGAGCGCAACCGTGCACGTCACCGATCAGGTCGTAGCTACGCGCGGGATCAAGCATCAGTCGCCTCCACCACCCAGCCGGCTGCCCCAGCCGAGCTTTGTCCGGCAGACTTCATAATAGTTATGGTCCAGCGGGTGGATCAGCCGCAGTTTCTGGGCCTTCTTGCTGATGGTGATGGTGTCACCCGGCGCGCAGGTGAAATGGTTCTGCCCATCACAGGAGACTTGCGGATAGATCTGCATATCCTTGGACACGACGATTTTCAGCTCACTGTTGCCATCGACCACAATTGGCCGTCCCGACAAGGTATGGGGGTACATCGGCACAATCACAATAGCGTCGAGCTTGGGATGCATGATCGGGCCGCCCGCTGACAGCGCATACGCCGTAGACCCGGTCGGCGTGGCGACAATCAGGCCGTCGGCTTTCTGGCTGCAGACGAACTGGCCGTCGATGTACAGCTCGAACTCGATCATTCGCGTGGACTTGCCCGGGTGCAGCACCACGTCATTCAGTGCATCGCCCTGACCGATGGCCTCGGCGTGCCGGCGGACCTCGGCCTGGAGCAGGAAGCGGTTTTCCACCAGGTAGTGGCCGTCGAGCACTTCGGCGACTTTCACTTCCAGCTCATCGGGGCGGATGTCGGTCAGGAAGCCCAGGCTGCCACGGTTGATGCCCAACACCGGAATATTGTGTCGGGCCAGCGCCCGTGCAGCGCCGAGCAGGCTGCCGTCACCGCCGACCACAATCACCATGTCGCACACTTCGCCGAGCATCTTGCGCGATGAGGTCTGCAGGCCATGCCCTGGCAATACTTCGGCGATGGTGTCTTCCAGGATCACGTGCAGGTGACGATCGAGCAGGAAGCGTTTCAGTCGGCGAACGGTATCCAGCACCTGCGAACTGCCGAGGCGACCGATGATGCCGATATTACGAAATTGCTCCATGGGGCCCCTGGGGTCTGTGCCGGCGAAAAACACGATTATGGGCGAAACCCGGCCGCAGACAAAATCCTTTCAGCCACAAGGGGCTACTCGTGTTTCAGGCTATGCTCGCAAGATGATCCTATTTCCAGATTTGCTGCAGTTGCCCCACCAGCTACGCCATCCCGAGGTGCGCGACCTGGCGTGGGTCATTCTCGCGCCGCCGATGCTCAGCGAGACGCCATGGCCGCAGCGCCATCCGCTGGCCGGCAGCGACTGGGTACAGGCGCCGCAGCGCCTGGAACACTGGCTGCGCCAGCTCGATCGTGACAGTTATGACTTATTGCATTGGCTGGCCCAGGCCCGGACCCGGCGGCTGGGTTTGTATTACGAGCGCCTGTGGCAGTACGCCGTGCGCAATGCGCCCGGTATCGAGCTGATCGCAGCGAATCTGCCGATCCGCCGCGAGGGTCACACCTTGGGTGAGCTGGACATGCTGTTGCGCGATCGCGACGGTGTGCACCATCTGGAACTGGCGATCAAGCTGTACCTCGGCCCGCAGCATGGCGATGGCCGGGATACCGGGCAATGGCTGGGGCCCGGCTGTCACGACCGGCTGGACCGCAAGCTGGCGCACCTGAGCCAGCACCAACTGCCCATTTCGGCGCGCCCGGAAAGCCGTGCCGTGTTGGCAGCCCTGGATATCCAGCAGTTCAGCGCGCACCTGTGGCTCGGCGGCTACTTGCTGTATCCCTGGCCGGGCACCGCCGAGCCACCCAGCGGCGCGCATCCCCACCATTTGCGTGGCAGCTGGCTGCATCAGAAAGACTGGGCGACATTCGTTACCCGGCGTCCCGGCGGACGCTGGCAGCCCCTGCCCCGCCATGCCTGGCTTGCGCCTGCGCACTACCCGGCAGAGCAGACCTGGAGCCAGGGGCAACTGGATGCCTGGTTGGGCGAGCTTGACCCGCAGGCACCGGCGCAGCTGCTGGTGCGGCTGGAGGAAAATGCCGAGGGGGATTGGCAGGAAGCCGAGCGGTTGTTTCTGGTGGCGGATCTTTGGCCGAATGTGCCGGGTGGTGGTTGAGTTTTTTGATGACCCCTGTGGGAGCGAGGCTTGCCCGCGATGGGGCCACCTCGGTCACAGGGTTAACCGCACCGCCAAAGCCGCCAGAGTCACCAGCAGCACCGGCACCGTCAGCACGATCCCCACCTTGAAGTAATACCCCCAACCGATCCGGATGCCCTTGCGCTCAAGTACATGCAGCCACAGCAAAGTGGCCAGGCTGCCGATGGGCGTGATCTTGGGCCCCAGGTCGCTGCCGATCACGTTGGCATAAATCATTGCCTCCTTCACGACACCGGTCGCCTGACTGGCATCGATCGACAACAGGCCGATCAACACCGTCGGCAGGTTGTTCATGATCGACGACAGCAGCGCCGTCAGCACACCGGTACCCATCGCTGCGCCCCAGACGCCATACCCGGCAAAGCCGTCCAGCCAACCGGCCAGATAACCCGTGAGCCCGGCGTTGCGCAGGCCATACACCACCAGGTACATGCCCAGGGAAAAGACCACGATATGCCAGGGAGCTTCCTTGAGGACCTTGCGGGTGGAGATCTTGTGGCCTTGCGCCGCAATCACCCAGAGCAGAGCCGCACAGACGGCAGAAATGGCACTGATCGGAATCCCCAGCGGCTCCAGGGCAAAACAGCCCACCAGCAAGATGACCAAGACCGCCCAGCCGGCATAAAAAGTCGCCTTGTCATGGATCGCGCCGGCCGGCTCTTCCAGCTGTTCGGGGTCGTAATCCTTGGGGATGTCACGGCGGAAATACCACAGCAGCACACCCAGGGTGGCCAAGACGCTGACCAGGTTGACCGGCACCATCACCGCCGCGTAGCGGTTAAAACCGATGTTAAAGAAGTCGGCGGAGACGATGTTGACCAGGTTCGACACCACCAGCGGCAGGCTGGCCGTGTCGGCGATAAAGCCGGCGCCCATCACGAACGCCAGCGTCGCGGCAGGCGAAAACCGCAGTGCCAGCAACATGGAAATCACGATAGGCGTGAGAATCAGTGCAGCCCCGTCATTGGCGAACAACGCCGAGACCAGCGCACCGAGCAATACCATGAAGGCAAACAGTTTGCGTCCGCTGCCGCGCCCCCACCGGGCGACATGCAGCGCCGCCCAGGCGAAGAACCCCGCCTCGTCCAGCAACAGGCTGATGATGATCAGCGCAATGAACGTCCCGGTGGCGTTCCAGATGATCTGCCACACCAGCGGGATATCGCTCCAGTGCACTGCGCCAAACACCAGTGCCAGCACGGCGCCCAGCACTGCACTCCAGCCGACACCCAGCCCTTTGGGTTGCCAGATCACCAGGGTAATGGTCAGCAGGAAAATCAGCGAGGCGGTGAGCATGCAGGAGCAGCCTTCAAAAATCGATGCAACATACAGGATCCCGAAGACCGCTCCTATCCCAATGAACGCTGTTTATCAGACCTTCTTGTGCTGCTCTACCCAGCGCCCGTAAGCGTCAATGAATTTCTGCAGAAACGGCTTCACCGACTCGGACAGCTTGCCCGCCTCATCAAACGCCGACCCCGCCCCACTCAGGTACGCTTCCGGTTGCTGCATGAGAGGCACGTCGAGAAACACCATGGACTGGCGCAAGTGATGATTGGCACCAAACCCGCCGATCGCCCCGGGAGACACGCTGATCACCGCACCAGGCTTGCCACTCCAGGCACTCTGCCCGTAGGGCCGCGAGCCCACGTCAATTGCGTTTTTCAGCGGGGCCGGTACAGAACGGTTGTATTCCGGAGTGACGAACAGCACCGCGTCGGATGAACTCACGTGTTGCCGGAAAGTACTGTAGGCTGCCGGCGGTGATTGACCATCAATGTCTTCGTTATAAAGCGCCAGGTCGCCGATTTCGACGATTTCCAGCTTGAGATTTGCCGGAGCCAGTTCAGCCAGGGCCAGTGCAACCTTGCGGTTGATCGATTCCTTTCTCAAGCTGCCGACCACAACGGCGACCTTATAGACATTGCTCATGGAAGATTCTCGACTGTTCAACGGAAAGAACCTGTAGTTATAGATGACGATTCACCCAGGACGCGACCGAAAATTCGCCCCTGCGACTATTTTTTTCTTGCAAGAAAACTTACTTCGCCCAAGCACGGTCTACACACCGCAAATTGAGTGATTTATCTCCAGAGGTTCTAAGCAGATGGCAGCAGTACTTGTCGGTCAGTTCCATGCAAGAGATGCGGAAGGCCGCGTCTATTCGGTGCATGAGTTCCAGGAATCCACCCCGTCGGCAGACGGCCTAACCGGCTCGGTGCCTGTCACCACCTACAAGCTGGCCATCGGCGACCGGGTCAAGAAGCTCGATGACAACCAGTTCCTGCTGATTCAATCGGATGTGACCATCGTTCGCGAGCCGGATACCTACGTCGGCAAGCTGCCGGAAACGAACGTCGCCTCATAACCTGCCGTTATGAGCAGAAGTCAGATGCGCGGACATGAGTTAGGATTCAAACACTGAATCCTTCATCTGCCGAACATGGACTTCACGCATGCGTTTACGTCATATCGAAGTCATCCAGGCGCTGTTGCAGACCGGTCACCTGGGCACCGCGGCCGAATGGTTGCAGTTGCCAGTGACCGAGGTGGAACGCACCCTGCGCGACGCTGAAGAACAGCTGGGTTTCATGCTGTTTTCCAGCGTCCGTGGCCGCCTGCAAGCCACGCGAGAAGCGCGGGAGTTGCAGGTTGAAATTGCCCACGTCTATGAAGCACTTGAGCCGGCCCAGCGCCTGGCCAGCAGCCTGAAGCAATACCAGGCGCCCCCGCTGCGAATCATCTGCACCCCGCCCCTGGCGCACAAACTATTGCCCCACGCCATTGCCGCCCTGCGCCGGCGTCTTCCCGATGCACCTTGCACTCTGCTGACCCAACCCACCCGCGGCATCGTCAAGCGTCTGCTCCTGCGCGAAGCCGACCTGGGCCTGAGCCTGCACGACCCGGACCATGCCGACATCGCTTGCCAGGCCATCGCCCAAGGCAAGATCCAGCTGCTGGCACCCCATGGCTGGCTGCAACCCAAACAGAAATACATTTCGCTGCAGGACCTGGCAGGCCAGTCGATGGTCGGCCTCGACGGTCATGATCCGCTGAGCCTGGCGCTGGAGCACAAACTGCATGCGCTACGCCCGGCCCCGGTCATCCACACCCGGGTGCAGACGCACCAGATGATGCGCAGCATGGTCGAAGCCGGGGAAGGCCTGGCGCTGGTAGATCCGTTCACCGCCCTGGGAGCCAGGACCGCCGAACTGGACACCTGCCCGCTGGCACCCGCGGTGCCGATCAGCCTGTATGCCCTGAGCCTGAAAAACGCCGAACCTTCACCGGCGGCCCAGGCCCTGCTGGAGATCATCACGGAACAAGCCGTGGCGATGTTGGCGAACTGAGCGGCATGACCAGCGGATCATCAAACAATCGATACCAGAACAACGCGACCTCGGCCGTATTGGGATCGATGCCGCGATAACGCAGGTAATCGATGCCGCCTACCACGTACCCGCAACGCTCGTAGAGTCGGCAGGCACCCAGGTTGTTGTTCTGGGTTTCGAGCATGATGCCTGGCAGTTTCTTTTTCCGCGTCCAGAACTGCGCGACATCCAGCAGGGCTTTGGCGACACCGTGGCGCCGCGCCGGCGCATGCACCGCCAGCTCGTCGATATGGGCAAAGCCGTTCCAGTTGGTGCTGACCACCAGATGGCCCACCGGCTCATCGTCCAGATAAGCCATGAACACCGCGCTATCAGCCGCATCGCGAAAACTGCTGAACTCTTCAGGGTCAATTCCGTAGCACTTTCGATACGGCGTGATGGGCGTCACGGGCCACTGCTCCACTGGCTTGCCGACTTCGGCGGCGACATAAGCCGAGACTTCAAAACTGAAATCGCTGCCCCAGATATAGGGGGCAAATCCATCGTCAGCGACTCGTACCGACAGCCCTGGGTATTTGGGATTCATAACCGGTTGCATGCTGGGAAAGGTCCTCATTCCTTGATGCAATCGACGGTGTAGTGCCGTCCATTGCCCTCATCTTCGTGTTGCAAGCCGTGCACATCGGCGACAAAGCCGGGAAAGCTGCTGTCGAATGTGCGGGCAAATGCCAGGTAATCGTTGATTGAACGGGTGGCGTCGGTAAAACGCTCGCCGGGCATGATCAACGGGATTCCTGGCGGATAGGGTACCAGCATCACGGCAGCGATCCGCCCATCCAGGGCATCGATCGACACCGCTTCAACGTTGCCGCGTACCAGGTGATCATAGGCGTCAGACGGTTTCATGGCGATCTGTGGCAGTACGGTATACATGCGCTTGAGGTGTTTGGCCGTGGCGTTGCTGCGGTAACAGGCGTGCAGTTGGTCACACAAGTCACGCAAGCCCATGCCCCGATAGCGATCGGCGTCCTCTTGCGCTATGCACGGCAGGCAACTCGCCAGGCTGACGTTGGCATCGTAGCTGCGCTTGAATTCCAGCAACTCAGTGAGCAACGTGCTCCATTTGCCCTTGGTAATGCCCATGGAAAACAGCACCAGGAACGAATACAGCCCGGTCTTTTCCACCACCAGGCCGCGCTCCCAGAGGAATTTGCTGACCACCGCCGCCGGAATCCCGCGCTCGCTCAAGGCACCTCCCGCCGTGAGGCCGGGCATCACCAGGGTGACCTTGATCGGGTCAAGCAGCACGTAATCGTCGGTCACACCACTAAAGCCGTGCCAGTCGGCGTCAGGCTGCAGCAACCAGTCTTCAGTGACCACCTGTTTGATGCCTTCCACCGAAGGCGGCTGCCAGATTGAAAACCACCAGTCATCGGCGGCGATGTGCTGGCGCAGGTTGGCCAGGGCGCGCCGAAAACTCAGGGCTTCATCGAACATTTCCTGCAGCAGCGACCGACCCGACGGCCCTTCCATCATCGCCGACGCCACATCCAGCGAAGCGATGATGCTGTACTGCGGCGAAGTGGAGATGTGCATCATAAAGGCTTCGTTGAAGCGGTCTCGGTCCAGTTGGCGGGCCCCACCGTCCTGCACGTGAATCATCGAAGCCTGGCTGAACGCCGCCAGCAGCTTGTGCGTGGAATGGGTGGTGAAGACCAGCGGGCTGTCCGCGCTACGCGAGGTCCCCATGCCGTAGCGCCCGGCGAAGAACTCATGGAAGGCCGCATAGGCGTACCAGGCCTCGTCGAAATGCAGCACCTCGACGCTGTTGCCCAGGCTCTGCTTGATCAGTTCGGCGTTGTAGCAAAGGCCGTCATAGGTCGAATTGGTCACCACCGCCAGCTTGACCTTGGGCGCCCGCCCTTTGGTCAACGGACTGGCATCGATCTTGGCCTGGATTGTCTCGCGGCTGAATTCGCTCAAGGGAATCGGGCCGATAATCCCCAGTTCATTGCGTTCCGGGCACAGGTACAGCGGAATCGCCCCGGTCATGATGATCGAATGCAGTACCGACTTGTGGCAGTTGCGGTCCACCAGCACCAGGTCATCCCGGGCGACCATTGAATGCCAGACGATCTTGTTGGCGGTGGACGTGCCGTTGATGACGAAGAAGGTGTGATCGGCACCAAAGTTACGCGCCGCGCGCGCCTCGGCTTCGGCCAGGGGGCCGGTGTGGTCCAGCAGGGAACCCAACTCGGGCACCGACACCGACAGGTCCGAGCGCAGGGTATTTTCCCCGAAGAACTGATGGAACGCCTGCCCTACCGGGCTCTTGTGATAGGCCACGCCACCACCATGCCCGGGGGTGTGCCACGAATAATTGGAGTCGGCGGTATGCTGCACCAGCGCCTTGAAGAACGGCGGCAACAGCCCGTCGAGGTATTTGCGTGCCGCGCGGGCGACCTGGCGGGCCAGAAATGGCACGGTGTCTTCGAACAGATACAGGATGCCGCGAAGCTGGTTGAGCTCGGCCATGGCATCCGCCGGAGCGTTTTCCAGGGTCACCTGTTCGCCGAGGGCAAAGATGGGCAGATCCGGCGCGCGAACCCGGGCCAGTCCGATCAGCTCGGCCATATTCTGTAACAAATGTGAATTGGCGCTGGCGTCTTCACTGGCGATCAACATGCAGGAAAGACCGTGATGGGTCGAAGCAACCAGGCGGCCCTCGGCGTAGTCCATCGCCGAGACAATGCTGAAGCCTTCCTGCTCCAGCTCCCGGGCGATGCCGCGCACCCGATCACCGGCTACGGTGTCGGCCTTGATGTCGCGATGGACGATCAATACCGGGAATTTCAAGTCTTTATACATTGGGCTCAGGATCCTGAGGCGGCAGCTCTAAGTCTGCCAATCTCCTCAGGGTAGAGGGTTGGAGCGAATGTGGCGAGTGGGGATGCCCTGAAATGGGTCATCGCCTCCTCGCCCTCCGTAGGAGCTGTCGAGTGAAACGAGGCTGCGATCTTTCAAACCGTAGGAGCTGTCGAGTGAAACGAGGCTGCGATCTTTACCAGGACCTACGCCGAAGCCTCAGCCTCAACCAGCTGCTGCCACAACGCCGGAGCCCCCGCCGCCTTGGCGATCGCTTCCAACCGCGCCACATGCTGGGCCAGGTCATCCTCACTGGCGCGGATGATCCGCGTCGGCTGGCGATCTGCCGGCAGGCGGCGTATTTCGGTCGCCGAATTATCCGCCCCTTCGCCCGAGCCATTGCCATCGGAGGCGTTACCGGCCAGCGACAGGCTGGTCTGGCCACCGGTCATGGTCAGGTAGACGTCCGCCAGGATCTCGGAGTCGAGCAAGGCGCCGTGCAGCTCGCGGCCCGAGTTGTCGACGCCGTAGCGCTTGCACAGGGCATCCAGGCTGTTGCGCTGCCCCGGGTGACGTTCCCGGGCCATCATCAGGGTGTCGAGGATCGAGCAGTGTTGCGTGATGTCGGCGCGATCGTGCTGGCCAATCAGGGCGAATTCGTTGTTGATGAAGCCAACGTCGAATGCCGCGTTGTGGATGATCAGCTGTGCACCCTTGATGAATTCGAAGAACTCATCGGCCACTTCGTTGAAGCGCGGCTTGC
Organism: Pseudomonas sp. 65/3-MNA-CIBAN-0223; assembly: GCF_040310425.1. Classification (NCBI taxonomy): domain Bacteria; kingdom Pseudomonadati; phylum Pseudomonadota; class Gammaproteobacteria; order Pseudomonadales; family Pseudomonadaceae; genus Pseudomonas; species Pseudomonas sp. 65/3-MNA-CIBAN-0223. Next base: position 87,675 of record NZ_JBEOPV010000001.1, on the reverse strand, counting down.
CCACCAGGAATTCGTTGGTGATGCCGTGCACGCCAATCGCGCCTTCGTCACTCTCGCGATCAGGTTGCAGATAGACATGGAAGTGCCGGCCGGTCAGGCGCCGACCGAGCAACTCGACACAGCCGATTTCGATAATCCGGTGGCCATCGGTCACCGGCATGCCGGTGGTTTCGGTATCGAGTACAACGGATCTGGTGGCCATCAGTGCTCAGCTCTCAACGGGTCGATCTTGAAAAAGCGCGAATGTTAACACGCTGGCGGAGGCCTTAGAGAACAGGGTCACCGTGTAGGAGCTGCCGCAGGCTGCGATCTTTTGATCTGCGCTCTAAAAACAAGATCAAAAGATCGCAGCCTGCGGCAGCTCCTGCGGGGATTTTGATCTGCGCTCTGAAAACAAGATCAAGAGATCGCAGCCTGCGGCAGCTCCTACGGGGGTGTGCAGCGTTTCAGGCTTGTTTGTAGCCGCGCACTTCATCGACGCCGCGGTTAGCCAACTGGTCCGCCCGTTCGTTGCCATGATGGCCAATGTGCCCGCGCACCCATTTCCAGGTGACATTGTGGCGATTGACCTGCTCGTCCAGCAGCTTCCACAGATCAGCGTTTTTTACCGGCTCTTTCGCCGCCGTCTTCCAGCCGCGCTTTTTCCAGTTGTCCATCCACTCATTGATGCCTTTCATCACATACTGCGAGTCGGTCACCAGCAGCACGTCGCAGGAGCGCTTCAGTTCTTCCAGGCCACGGATCGCCCCCATCAACTCCATGCGATTGTTGGTGGTGTTGGCCTCGCCACCCCAGAGTTCTTTTTCAACGCCCTTGCACACCAGCAATGCGCCCCAGCCGCCAGGGCCGGGATTGCCCTTGCAGGCGCCGTCGGTGAAGAGTTCTACGCTATCGCTCATGCCAACCTTTCCAGAAAAATGCCGTGGCTCGCCGATCCGTGATCAGCGATGCCCGAGGCCGGGGTCAACCCGGCCGGGAATAAAAGAGTGTCTTACGGTTCGATGCGGCGACGGTTGACCTTGGCCATCGGCAACGGAATCAGCTTGCCCATGGGCTCGCGGCGCTCCTGGCGCAGGGGGCGCAAACCGACCACGATCTTGCGTGCCACCAACAAATAGAAGCCGCCACCGGACAGCTGCCAGTCGCCAGCCTTGCGCTCCCAACCGGCCAACCGGGTCTGCCATGCCGGGGAAGCAAGCGGCGGACGATAGCACCCGAAGCGGCGTTTCTCCAGCGCGAAGCCCAGCAGGTTCAGCCAGTCCCCGACCCGCGAAGGCGATATGCAGCGGGCCTTGCGCAAGCCGTCATGGGCAAATAGGTGCCGCAACCCCCAGGTGCTCCAGGGGTTGATGCCGATAATCAGCAGGTGCCCTCCTGGCCGCACGCTGCTGGCGGCCTCACGCAGCAAGCCGTGTGGCGACAGGCAGAAATCCAGCCCATGCTGCAGCACCACGACGTCGGCGGCATGTTCACTCAAGGGCCAGGCCTGTTCCTCGCAGACGATCTCCACACCGGGCAGCGGCGCGCCCAGGCGCACATTGCGCTGCACCTGCGGCGCCGACGGAGGCGTTTGAGCCGATGGGCCGTAGTGCACCAGATAGCCACCAAAGAAGCGCGCCAACTCGTCTTCGAGCATGCGCCGCTCTTCATCCAGGAGAAATTGCCCAATCGGGCCGGACAGCCATTCACGGGCTGCGCTGATCAAATCCAGCCAGTCAGGATCCGCCTGAGCGAACGCTTTATCGGTCATTGCATTCTCCAACGCGCCAGGAAGTTCTAAGATGCGCCAATGTTTTCCGCTTGGCGAATCCGACGATGATACAGATCAGTGCCCTGCCTGCCTTTACCGACAACTACATCTGGTTGTTACAGGACCACAATACACAGCGCTGCGCCGTGGTCGATCCCGGTGACGCCGCGCCCGTGCAGGCCTGGCTTGCGGCCCATCCGGGCTGGGTGTTGAGCGATATCCTGATCACCCATCACCACCATGATCACGTCGGCGGCGTGGAACTGCTCAAGAGCGCGACGGACGCGACGGTCTACGGGCCGGCCAGCGAGCGCATCCCGGCCCGCGACGTGGCGCTCAAGGACAACGACCGGGTCAGCGTGCTGGGCTGGGAGTTCGATGTTCTTGCCGTTCCCGGCCACACCCTGGGGCACATTGCCTTCTATCATCATGGCCTGCTGTTCTGCGGCGACACCCTGTTCGCTGCCGGTTGCGGCCGCCTGTTCGAGGGCACTGCGGAGCAAATGTATACCTCCCTGAACCGGCTTGCAGCCCTTCCCGAGGATACGCTGGTGTATTGCACCCATGAATACACCCTGAGCAATCTGCGCTTCGCCGTCGCGGTCGAGCCCGGCAATCCGCACACGGTCGAACGCCTGGGCAAAGTCACACAAATGCGCGAGTCCGGGATCATGACCCTGCCTTCGACGCTGTCCCTGGAAAAGCTCACCAACCCCTTCCTGCGTGCCGGCGAAACATCTATTAAACAAAAAGTGGACGAACGGAGCGGCGCCGATAACAGTAGCCCGAGTGCGGTCTTTGCTGCCTTGCGTGCCTGGAAAGACAAGTTCTAGGGAGGCTACCGGGCGGTACAGGAATTCTCAATGGTTGACCTCGGGGGGTGTGCTTTCTAGAATCGCCCGACATTTTTGCCCGGAACTTACTTCCAGCCAATGTCGTCATCTATTCGTAAGTCCATCAATTCAGACGCATTGACCCGCCTGGCTCAAGCCATCGCGGTGGCTGTGTCCGCCACCCTGGCGGGCTGTTCAAGCCATGTGCCGCAAACCGAAGCGACACACACCCCCAACATCGCCGCTCGAGCCAAGCAGAAACCTGTCTGGCTCAGCGAAAAGCCTGTTCCGCAAATACCACAGGACGTCTGGGAGCGCATGCGCCAGGGCTTCCAGTTGCAGGACAGCGTCGGCCTGAACCCGCGCATCGAACAACAGCGCCTGTGGTTCGCCAACAACCCGTCTTATCTCGAAAACGCCGGCGAACGCGGCAGCCTGTACATTCACTACATCGTCGAACGCCTGGAAGAACGCAACATGCCGCTGGAACTGGCGCTGTTGCCAGTGATAGAAAGCTCCTACAACCCGATGGCCTATTCCCGGGCCCATGCGGTGGGACTTTGGCAATTCATTCCTTCCACCGGGCGTTACTTCAACCTGCGCCAGAACCAGTTCTACGATGGCCGTCGCGATATCACCGCCTCGACCACCGCGGCGATGGACTACCTGACGCGTCTGCATGACATGTTCAACGGCGACTGGCTACTGGCACTCGCGGCCTACAACGCCGGGGAAGGAACGGTCAGCCGGGCGATCGAGCGCAATGAAAAGCTGGGCCTGCCGACCGATTACTGGAACCTGCCGCTGCCGGCGGAAACCCAGGCGTATGTACCCAAGCTGCTCGCGCTGTCACAAGTGGTGCTGGCGCCGGAAGCCTACGGGGTGAACCTCAGCCCGATCGCCAACGAGCCGTACTTTAAGGTGGTCGAGATCAACCAGCGCATGGACCTGTCCAAGGTCGCTGCAGTGGCCAACATCGACGAAGACGAACTGTTCCAGCTCAACCCGGCATTCAAGCAGCGCACCACCACCCTCGATGGCCCCCAGCATTTGCTGGTGCCCACCTCGAAGGCGCAACTGCTGACCACCAGCCTGTCGACCATGCGCCCGGAAGAACTGATCAGCAAGCGACCGCTCAAGCCAGTGTTCGAGAGCGCCAACAGCCCGGCGATTGCCGGCGCCAAGCGCTCCTACCGGGTCAAGCGCGGCGACAACCTGGGCACCATTGCCAAGGCCAACAAAGTCGACGTGAAAGATCTCCAGCAGTGGAACAAGCTGACCGGCAAGAACCTCAAGGTTGGCCAGACCCTGGTGATGCAGGACAACACCAAGCGCAGCGGCGGACGCGTCAACACGGTAGTCGCCGCCAACAGCAAGAAACAGCAGACCAAATACAAGGTCAAGCAGGGCGACTCACTGTACATGGTCGCCAAGCGCTTTAACGTCGAGATGCAACACCTCAAACGCTGGAATCCACGCCTGGGCCAGGCGCTCAAGCCCGGCCAGATGCTGACGGTCTACTCGCCGCACTAAAAAACAGCCCCTGAACCAGGGGCTATTTTTCAAGGAAGCACACAATCCCCTGCAGGAGCGAGCTTGCTCGCGAAGAACCTGAGAACGCCGCGGGGTGACAGATTCCCAGCGTTATCGTGATCGACCATCGCGAGCAAGCTCGCTCCTACAAATACGCCATCTTTTTCCTGCCAAGACAAGCTGTTACTGTACGGTCCATAAAGCCCAAGCCGCCTGGATCGGATCTCTGACTTGAAGCGTCCCCTCCTCCTGTTCCTGATCAGCCTGGCCTTGAGCTCACCCGCAAGCGCGACGATCAGCGAAAGCCATGGTTATGCGCAGTTCGGCACCCTCAAGTACCCGGCCAGATTTACCCACTTCGACTGGGTCAACCCGCAAGCGCCCAAGGGCGGTACGTTGCGAGTGATGGCATTCGGCACCTTCGATACGCTCAATCCCTATACTTTCAAGGGATCGAGCCCGGTTTCCACGCCCAATTTCCTGCAATACGGCATCAACGAACTCAACGAGCCGCTGATGGTGGGCACCGGCCAATACGCGCCGTCCGGCGATGAGCCCACCTCCAGCTACGGGCTGATCGCGCAATCGGTGGAGTCCAGCGAAGACCGCAGCTGGGTCGTGTTCAACCTGCGCCCCGAGGCCAGGTTTCATGACGGCGCGCCGATCACCGCCTACGACGTCGCGTTTTCCTATCGCCTGCTGCTCAAGGAAGGGCATCCGCAATACCGCACCAACCTCCAGGAAGTGCTGCGGGTCGATATCCTCAACCCCCACCGTATCCGATTCGTCTTCAAGCGCGCCGGCAACCCGTTGTTGATCCTGCGCCTGGGCGAGTTGCCGGTGTTGCCCCAGCATTACTGGAAAGGCCGTGACTTCAAGGCCACTACGTTCGAACCGCCCCTGGGCAGCGGCCCCTACCGCATTACCTCAGTAACGCCCGGGCGGCAGTTGATTTTCGAGCGGGTCAAGGATTACTGGGGCAAGGACCTGGCGGTCAATCGCGGCAAGTACAACGTCGACCGGATGGAGGTCGAGTTCTACCGCGACAGCGACGTCGCCTTCGAAGCGTTCAAGGCCGGGGAGTTCGACATCTACATCGAGCACCAGGCGAAAAACTGGGAAAACGGCTACCGCTTCCCGGCGGTCAGGCGCGGTGAGGTGATCAAGGCGCTGATCCCGCACCAGATTCCGACCCAGAGCCAGGGCCTGTTCATGAACACCCGGCGCCCCGCCTTTGCCGATCCCAAGGTCCGCGAAGCGCTGGGGTTGATGTTCGACTTCGAGTGGACCAACCGCACGCTGTTCAGCGGCGCCTACAAACGCGCCATGAGCTACTACCCCAACAGCGAGTTTTCCGCCACCGGGCTGCCGGTCGGCCACGAATGGCTGATGCTCAAGCCCTATCGCGATCAGCTGCCGGCCAGGCTCTTTACCGAACCTTTCAGCCTGCCCCAGACCGATGGTCGCGGCATTCCCCGGCAGACACTGCGCAACGCCCTGGGCCTGCTCGCCGAAGCCGGCTGGAAGCTGAACGGCCAGCGCCTGCAAAATGCCGCCGGCCAGCCGCTGCGCCTGGAGATCCTGCTGGTCAACCCCAACCTGGAACGCATTCTCCAGCCGTACGTCGAGAACCTCGCGAGCATCGGCGTCGATGCCCGGCTGCGAACGGTCGATCGCGCCCAGTACAAGCAACGTCTCGACCAATTCGACTTCGACATGATCCTGATGACCCTCAACCAGACGCTCAGTCCCGGCCTGGAGCAATGGCAGTACTTCCACTCCAGCCAGGTGGCGGTCAAGGGCAGCAAGAATTACGCAGGTATCGCCAATCCCGTGATTGACCACCTGCTCGAACAGCTGCTCGCCGCCAAGACCCGTGACGAGCAGGTCGCCGCAGGCAAAGCCCTGGATCGCGTACTGCTGTGGCAGCACTACATCATTCCCAACTGGTACCTCAATTATCACCGCCTGGCCTACCGCAACCGGTTTGCCTTTGTTACCACGCCGCCCTACACCCTGGGCTTGAGCGCGTGGTGGCTGAAATCTTCGGAGAAGGATCGATGACACCTGTACGTGCCCTGCTGTTGCAGGTCAGCGGCCTGATGTTTGCCGGGCTGGCCTGCGCCGCTCCGCAACACGCGCTGACCCTGTACAACGAACCGCCCAAATACCCGGCCGACTTCAAGCATTTCGATTACGTGAACCCCGACGCGCCCAAGGGCGGGACCTTCCGCCAGGCAGGCTTCGGCGGCTTCGACAGCCTCAATCCGTTTATCAGCAAAGGCGTGCCCGCCGACGATGTCGGCATGATCTACGACACCCTGGCCAGACAAGGCCTGGACGAACCGTTCACCGTGTACGGCCTGGTCGCCGGCAAGATCGAGAAAGCCCCCGACAACAGCTGGGTGCGTTTCTATTTGCGCCCGCAAGCCCGGTTCCACGACGGTCACCCTATCCATGCCGAGGACGTGATCTTCAGTTTCGACATGCTCACCAAGGAAGGTGCCCCGCTCTATCGCGGCTATTACAGCGACGTGGCCGAAGTGATCGCCGAAGACCCGCTGACCGTGTTGTTCAAGTTCAAGCACAGCAACAACCGCGAGCTGCCGCTGATTCTTGGCCAACTGCCGGTACTGCCCAAACACTGGTGGACCGACCGCGACTTCAACAAGGGCAACCTGGAAATCCCTCTTGGCAGCGGGCCCTACCGGGTCAGCGAAGTAAAGGCCGGGCGTTCAGTGCGCTACGAACGGGTCAAGGACTACTGGGGCAAGGACCTGCCGGTCAACCGCGGCTTCTATAACTTCGACGTCATGACCACCGACTACTACCGCGACAACACCGTCGCCCTGGAAGCCCTGAAAGCCGGCCAGTTCGATTACTGGCTGGAGATGACCGCCAAAAACTGGGCCAACGCCTACAACATTCCAGCAGTCACCGAAGGCCGCCTGATCAAGGAGCAAATCCCCAACGGCAACCCGACCGGCATGCAGGGCTTTGTATTCAACCTGCGGCGCACGCTGTTCCAGGATGTGCGCGTGCGCCAAGCCTTGAGCCTGCTGCTGGACTTTGAGTGGACCAACAAGCAACTGTTCAACGGCGCCTATGTGCGTACCCGCAGTTACTTCGAAAACTCGGAAATGGCTGCCACGGGCCTGCCGGATGCCGACCAGCTGGCAATCCTCGACCCTTTTCGCGGAAAAATTCCCGAGCAGGTGTTCAGCGAGGCGTTCCAGAACCCGCGCACCGATGCCAGCGGCATGATTCGCGCCCAGCAGCGCCAGGCCTATCAACTGCTGCAGGAGGCCGGCTGGCGCATCGTCGACGACAAGATGGTCGATGCTACCGGCAAACCGGTGACCATCGAATTCCTGCTGGCCCAGACTGAATTCGAGCGGGTGCTGCTGCCGTTCAAGCGCAACCTCAGCGATCTGGGGATCGACCTGGTGATCCGCCGGGTCGACGTCTCCCAGTACATCAACCGGGTGCGCTCACGGGACTTCGACATGATCGTCGGCAGCTTCCCGCAGTCCAACTCGCCAGGCAATGAACAACGGGAGTTCTGGATGTCTGCCGCCGCCGACAAACCCGGCAGCCGTAACTCCATGGGCCTCAAGGACCCGGTGGTCGACCAGCTGGTCGAGCAACTGATCAACGCCGATTCGCGCAAAAGCCTGGTGGCCCATGCCCGGGCGCTGGACCGCGTGCTGCAATGGGGGTATTACGTGATCCCGAACTGGCACATCAAGACCTGGCGCGTGGCTTACTGGAACCATATCGGTCATCCGAAAATCTCACCGACCTACGATGTCGGCATCAACACCTGGTGGATCAAGCCGGATGCCAAACCGGCGATAGAGGTCGAAACCAAACTGCAAACCGACGCTACGGGCACGGAGTAATCAGATGCTGGCGTACATTTTTCGACGACTGCTGCTGATCATCCCGACCTTGCTGGGCATTCTGCTGATCAACTTCGTGATCATCCAGGCCGCCCCCGGTGGACCGGTAGAGCAGATGATCGCCAAGCTCGAAGGCTTCGAAGGCGCCACCAGCCGCATTGCCGGCGGCGGCGCCGAGGTGTCGGTGGCCGGCTCCGCCTATCGTGGCGCCCAGGGCCTGGACCCGGCGCTGGTCAAGGAAATCGAGCACATGTACGGCTTCGACAAATCGGCGCCGGAACGCTTGTGGATCATGATCAAGAACTACGCGAAGCTGGATTTCGGCGACAGTTTTTTCCGCGACGCCAAGGTCATCGACCTGATCAAGGAAAAGATGCCGGTCTCCATCTCCCTTGGGCTGTGGAGCACCCTGATCATGTACCTGGTGTCGATCCCGCTGGGGATCGCCAAGGCTACGCGGCACGGCAGCCATTTCGACGTCTGGACCAGTTCGCTGATCATCGTCGGTTATGCGATCCCGGCCTTCCTGTTCGCGATCCTGCTGATCGTGCTGTTTGCCGGCGGCAGTTACCTTGACTGGTTTCCGCTCAGAGGCCTGACTTCCAACAACTTTGATGAGCTCACTACTGGCGGCAAGATCCTCGATTATTTCTGGCACTTGGCCCTGCCGGTGACCGCGCTGGTGATCGGCAACTTCGCGACCATGACCCTGCTGACCAAGAACAGTTTCCTCGACGAAATCAACAAACAGTATGTGGTGACCGCCAAGGCCAAGGGCCTGACCAACCACCGCGTGCTCTACGGGCACGTGTTCCGTAACGCCATGCTGCTGGTGATTGCCGGCTTCCCGTCGGCTTTCATCGGGATTTTCTTCACCGGCTCGTTGCTGGTGGAAGTGATCTTTTCCCTCGACGGCCTTGGCCTGATGAGCTTCGAGGCGGCCATCAACCGCGATTATCCGGTGGTGTTCGGCACGTTGTTCATCTTCACCCTGCTGGGACTGGTGGTGAAGTTGATCGGCGACCTCACCTACACCTTTGTCGATCCGCGTATCGACTTCGAAAGCCGGGAGCATTGAGATGAACCTGTCCCCACTCAATCGTCGGCGATTCGAACTGTTCAAGGCCAACAAGCGCGGCTGGTGGTCGCTGTGGTTGTTTCTGGTGCTATTCGGCCTGAGCCTGGGCGCCGAATTGATCGCCAACGACAAACCGCTGGTGGTGCATTACGACGACGGCTGGTATTTCCCGGCGCTCAAGCGCTACCCGGAAACCACCTTCGGCGGCGAATTCCCGCTGGAAGCCAACTACAAGAGCCCGTATATCCGCGAACTGCTCAAGGCCAAGGATGCCTGGGTGCTGTGGGCGCCGATCCCCTACAGCTATCAAAGCATCAACTATGACCTGAAGGTCCCGGCACCGGCGCCACCTTCAGCGGACAACCTGCTGGGCACCGATGACCAGGGCCGCGACGTGCTGGCCCGGGTAATCTATGGCTTCCGCATTTCCGTGCTGTTCGCCCTGACCCTGACCATCCTCAGCTCGATCATCGGTGTGATTGCCGGGGCCTTGCAGGGTTTTTATGGCGGCTGGGTGGATCTGGCCGGGCAGCGCTTCCTGGAAATCTGGTCCGGGCTGCCGGTGCTGTACCTGCTGATCATCCTCGCCAGCTTCGTCCAGCCGAACTTCTGGTGGCTGCTGGGGATCATGCTGCTGTTCTCCTGGATGAGCCTGGTGGACGTGGTGCGCGCCGAGTTCCTGCGCGGGCGCAACCTCGAATACGTACGCGCGGCCCGGGCGCTGGGGATGCAGAATGGTGCGATCATGTTCCGCCATATCCTGCCCAATGCCATGGTCTCGACCATGACTTTCATGCCATTCATCCTGACCGGCGCCATCGGCACCCTGACCGCCCTCGACTTCCTGGGCTTCGGGCTGCCGCCTGGTGCGCCGTCCCTGGGTGAACTGGTGGCCCAGGGCAAATCCAACCTGCAGGCGCCCTGGCTTGGCATGAGCGCATTTGCGGTACTGGCGTTGATGTTGAGTTTGCTGGTGTTCATCGGCGAGTCCGCTCGCGATGCCTTCGACCCGAGGAAGTGAAATGAATCAGGACAATCTGATCGAAGTGCGCGACCTGGCGGTGGAGTTTGTCGTCGGCGAGCGCGTGCAAAGGGTGGTCGAGGGTGTCAGCTTCGACATCAAGCGCGGCGAGACCCTGGCCCTGGTGGGCGAAAGCGGCTCGGGCAAATCGGTCACCGCCCACTCGATCCTGCGGCTGCTGCCCTACCCGCTCGCCCGGCATCCCTCGGGGACCATCGAATACTCGGGCCAGGACCTGCTGAGCCTGAAAGAAAAGACCATCCGGCATATCCGTGGCAACCGGATCGCGATGATCTTCCAGGAGCCGATGACCTCGCTCAACCCTCTGCATTCCATCGAAAAGCAGATCAACGAAGTGCTGGGCATCCATAAAGGGCTGGTCGGCAAGATCGCCACCCAACGCACCCTGGAACTGTTGGAGATGGTCGGCATCCCCGAGCCGCACAAGCGCCTCAAGGCCCTACCCCATGAATTGTCCGGCGGCCAGCGCCAGCGGGTGATGATCGCCATGGCCCTGGCCAACGAGCCGGAACTGCTGATTGCCGACGAACCGACCACCGCGCTGGACGTCACGGTGCAGTTGAAAATCCTCGAATTGCTCAAGGAATTGCAGGCCCGCCTAGGCATGGCGCTGCTACTGATCAGTCACGATTTGAACCTGGTGCGAAGAATTGCGCACCGAGTATGTGTCATGCAGCGCGGTTGCATCGTCGAACAGGCATCGTGCGAAGAATTGTTCCGCGCGCCGCAGCATCCGTACACGCGGGAACTGCTGGCAGCGGAGCCCAGCGGGATGCCGGCCACCAATGCCATCGGGCCGCCGCTGCTGCAGGTAAAGGATCTGAAAGTGTGGTTTCCGATCAAGAAAGGCTTGCTGAAAAAGACCGTCGACCACATCAAGGCGGTCGACGGCATCAACTTCAGCCTGCCCCAAGGCCAGACACTGGGCATTGTGGGAGAAAGCGGTTCCGGTAAATCGACCCTCGGCCTGGCGATTTTGCGGCTGATCGGCAGCAAAGGCGGCATCCGTTTTGAAGGCAACCAGCTAGACTGCCTGACGCAGCAACAGGTCAGGCCGCTGCGGCGGGAGATGCAGGTGGTGTTCCAGGACCCCTTTGGCAGCCTCAGCCCACGAATGTGCGTGAGCCAGATCGTCGGCGAAGGCCTGCGGATCCACAAGATGGGTAGCGAGGCGGAACAGGAACAAGCGATTATTGCGGCATTGAAGGAGGTAGGCCTGGATCCGGACACCCGGCACCGCTACCCCCACGAATTTTCCGGTGGGCAACGGCAGAGAATTGCCATTGCCCGGGCATTGGTGCTCAAACCGGCGTTGATCCTGCTGGACGAGCCGACTTCGGCCCTCGACCGCACCGTGCAACGCCAGGTGGTGGAGCTTTTGCGTTCACTGCAAACCAAGTACAACCTGACGTATCTGTTTATCAGCCATGACCTGGCTGTCGTCAAGGCGCTGAGCCACCAGCTGATGGTGGTCAAGCAGGGCCAAGTGGTCGAACAGGGAGACGCGCAAAGTATCTTTGCCGCCCCCCAACATCCGTATACACAGCAGTTGCTGGAAGCCGCTTTCCTGGCTCCAGCCACTGCGCAATAACCTGAAAGAGGAGCAACACATGGGTTTTCTCGCCGGTAAGCGCGTACTGATCGTCGGTGTCGCCAGCAAGCTGTCCATCGCATCCGGCATCGCTGCCGCCATGCATCGCGAGGGCGCTGAGCTTGCCTTCACTTATCAGAACGACAAACTCAAAGGTCGTGTCGAAGAGTTCGCACAAAGCTGGGGTTCCAACCCGGACCTGTGCTTCCCGTGCGACGTGGCCAGCGATGAAGAAATCGCCAAGGTCTTCGTTGAACTGGGCAAGAAGTGGGACGGCCTGGACTGCATCGTGCACTCCGTAGGTTTCGCTCCGGGCGACCAACTGGACGGCGACTTCACCGAAGCCACCACCCGTGAAGGTTTCCGCATCGCCCACGACATCAGCGCCTACAGCTTCGTAGCCCTGGCCAAGGCCGGTCGCGAAATGATGAAGGGCCGCAACGGCAGCCTGCTGACCCTGTCGTACCTGGGCGCCGAGCGCACCATGCCGAACTACAACGTGATGGGCATGGCCAAGGCTTCCCTGGAAGCTGGCGTACGTTACCTGGCCGGTTCCCTGGGCCCGGACGGCACCCGCGTCAACTGCGTATCGGCCGGTCCGATCCGCACCCTGGCCGCTTCCGGCATCAAGAACTTCCGCAAGATGCTGGCCGCCAACGAAGCGCAAACCCCGCTGCGTCGTAACGTCACCATCGACGAAGTCGGCAACGCCGGCGCCTTCCTGTGCTCGGACCTGGCGTCCGGCATCAGCGGTGAAATCATGTACGTAGACGGTGGTTTCAACACCACTGCGATGGGTAGCCTGGAAGAGTAATCTTCGGTTAGCCGATAAAAAACCCGCCGACTTCGGCGGGTTTTTTTTGAGCTCGGCGCTGAGTCAGATGCCCCGGACCGGGCATGGCCCTCCCGCCTCCGCCCACAGCTTGAACTGGGCGACAAAAATATCGTGTGGCACCGGCACAGGCGCCCGGCCAGCTCCCGGGTTCCAGCCCCAGAGCACCAGCTTGTCGTCGCTGACATGCTTGATCAGCGCGGCGAAATCACGGTCGCCGTTGGCCTTGCGATCCTTGATCATTGCGCACAGCTGATCGGCCGGCAGGCCGATCCAGGCCATCTTGTGGGCGGCCGGCGGCAGGCTCCAGTGGGGCGCACCGGGTGGCGCATTGGGGCCGTAACTGGCCGGCGGATTGGCCTCGGCGTGACAGGTGATACAAGGCAGACCTGCAGCACCCTTGCCGTCCATACCCCGCACGACATTCATCGCATGGGGCGTGCCGGCATCGAATTGCAGCGGAGAATCCCCCGGAATATGGCAGTTCTGGCAACGCGGGCTCTGGAAGACTTTCTGCACGGTATCAAAGGCCTTGAGCGCTTCACTGTCGTCCGCGAACAGGTCCTCGGTGTAGGCCACCAGGCCAAGAAGCATCACCGCGCCCAGCATCAGATGTCGTTTCATCTCACACCCCCGACAGTTGCAACGGCAGTTCCCGCAGGCGCTGCCCGGTCAAGGCGAATACGGCGTTCGCCACTGCCGGTGCCGTCGGCGGCACACCCGCTTCGCCGATCCCCCCGGGCTTCTCGGTACTGGGCACGATATGCACTTCAACCACCGGCATCTCATTGAGGCGCAGCACTTGATAGTCGTGGTAATTGGACTGCTCCACCTTGCCGTTCTTGAAGGTCAGTTTGCTGTGCAGGGCAAACCCCAGGCCGAAGGCAATGCACGACTCCATCTGCGCCGCGATGCTCTGCGGGTTGACCGCAATGCCGCAGTCCACTGCGCACACCACCCGATGCACGCTAATCGCCAGGTTGTCCTGGGACACTTCGGCCACCTGGGCGACGTAACTGCCGAATGACTCGTGCACCGCCACGCCCAACGCATGGCCGTCCGGCAACGTTGCCTTCCAGTTGGCCTTTTCCACTGCCAGGTTCAGCACGCCGAGATGCTGCGGATGGTCCTTGAGCAGCGTGCGTCGGTACTCCACCGGATCCTGGCCCGCCGCCTCGGCCAGTTCGTCGATCAGTGATTCCATGACGAATCCGGTATGGGTATGCCCCACCGAACGCAGCCACAGCACATTGATTCCCGTGCTCGGCGAATGCAGTTCGACCTGATGGTTGGCCAGGTGCTGCAGATAGGGACTGTCCGCCACGCCCTCGACAGAGGTCTTGTCGATGCCGTCCTTGACCATCGTTGCCTCGAGCATGGTTCCGGCCATGATCGACTGCCCGACCAGTACATGCTGCCAGGCGATGGGCAACCCACCCGCATCCAGGCCAATGCGCGCCTGATGCAGGAATGCCGAGCGGTAATAGCCGCCACGGATGTCGTCTTCGCGGGACCACACCGTCTTCACCGGCGCGCCTGCGGCCTTGGCCACCTGCACCGCTTCGGCGACAAAATCCGAAGTCGGATTGGCCCGGCGCCCAAAGCCACCACCGAGGAACTCGGTATGAATCTCCACCTGCTCGGGTTTCAAGCCGGTAATTTTCCCGGCGATCATCTGGTCCAGAGTCTGAAACTGGGTGCCCGTCCAGATCTCGCACTTGTCCTGGGTGATTTTCACCGTGCAATTGAGCGGTTCCATCGGTGCGTGGGCCAGGTAAGGCACGCTGTATTCGACATCGATGGTTTTCGCCGCCTTGGCCAGGGTGGCCTTGGCATCCCCGGCCTTACTCGCGGGCAGGCCCGGGGTGCCGGCCAGCTTGCGGAAACTTTCCAGCAATTGCTGGCTGTCCAGGCCAGTGTTGGGCCCCAGGTCCCAGTCAATCTTGAGTGCATCGCGCCCCAGCTTCGCCGCCCAATAGTGATCGGCGATCACCGCCACTCCGCTGGGCACCTGCACCACTTTGTGCACGCCCGGTATCGCCAGCGCCGCGGCGCCTTCAAAAGATTTGACGTGGCCGCCGAACACCGGCGTGCGAGCAACCATGGCGGTCATCAAACCTTCGAACTGCACATCCATGCCGAACCTGGCCCTGCCGGTGATTTTCTCCGGCGTGTCCAGGCGCTTGGTGGGTTTGCCGATCAGCTTCCAGTCCTTGGGCTCCTTGAGCTTGATCGAGGCCGGGTCCGGCACTGGCAACTGGCCGGCTTCATCGGCCAGTTCACCGTAGGTGACCCGATTATCTGCGGTGATGACCACCCCCGATTCGGTACGGATCGTCGAGGGCGCGACATTGAAGCGCTTGGCCGCCGCGTCGATCAGCATCAAGCGCGCCGCCGCACCCGCCTGGCGGTAGCGATCGAACTCCATCCAGGTCGAGGTCGAGCCGCCGGTGATCTGCATCCCGCCGAAGCCGGCCAGACCATAATCGGCGGCCGACGCCGGGGAATGTTCGACGAGGATTTTCGACCAGTCGGCGTCCAGTTCCTCGGCGATCAGCATGGTCAGGCCGGTCCAGATGCCCTGGCCCATTTCCGAGTGCCCGAGCAGCACGGTGACGCTGTTGTCGTTGCCGATTCGCAAGAACGCATTCGGCGCAAATACATTGCCCTGATTCTCCGCGCCCAGGGCGAAGCGGTGAGCACCGGGAATGACAAAGGCCACGACAAGCCCGCCGCCAAGCACGGCACTGCCCTTGAGAAACCCCCGACGCGACAGCGGATGACTGCTGTTCATGACCTGCCCTCCCCGGAAATCAACCGATGTCGGCTGCGCGTTTGACTGCCGCGCGGATACGCGGGTAGGTGCCGCAACGGCAAATATTGCCGGACAGTGCCTGGTCGATATCGCTGTCGGTGGGCTTGGGGATTTTTGCCAGCAAGGCTGCGGCAGACATGATCTGCCCGGACTGGCAGTAACCGCACTGGACCACGTCGAGTTCGGCCCAGGCTTGCTGCACGGGATGAGATCCATCGGCGGACAGGCCTTCAATCGTGAGGATCTTCTGCCCATGGGCCACGGCTGTGGCGGGCGTGATGCAGGATCGCAGCGGCGCGCCGTCGACGTGCACGGTGCAGGCGCCGCATTGCGCCATGCCGCAGCCAAATTTGGTTCCAGTCAGGTGCGCGACATCCCGCAGCACCCACAGTAGCGGCATGTCCGCAGGGACATCCAGAGCCTGGTCCTTGCCATTGATGTTAAGCGTCAGCATTGCGGGTTTCCTCAGACTCACGGTGTTCTGAAGGAGCGTCGCTGTGGCCGATCAATGCCCAAGCACGCCTCGAGTGATCCCTACAGCTAAGCGCAAAATAGCGGGCGAGACCGGTTCATCGACCACCGGTCATGTCATTAAAGGGCCCAGCGAGTGTGCACTGGCCGGCAAGCGCTACACCCTGGGCCGCAATAGAATCCGGGTATAGCTCAACAGAAAAAGTACAAAAGCCGCACACCACAGCAGCGCCGACAAGCCCAGGCCGCTGGTGGAAAACGGTACCAGCAGCACCCGACAGACGCCCGCAATCATCAGCAGGGCAAACCCCAGAACGATCGGTTTCGAGGCTGTCAGCGCTCGCCCGGTGTGTCCTAGACCGACCCGGGCAATCATTGCCAGGATCAACCCGCCGACCCCGCCGACGGCCAGCGAGTGACTGGCAAGACTCTGCTGCGACATCAGGCCGGCATGCCACAGCGACATCGCCAGCGCCGCCACTACCAGCCAGGCATATGCGAGGTACAGCGACCACAGCAACGGTACACCCCAGATACCTCGATCATGCCAACGCCACAGGCGCAGCAGGTGCAAGCCCCCGATCAGCAGAAACAGGCCAGACAGCCAAGGATTGGGGACGTCGTTGAACCCGGCCGCGAACGACAGGGCTGCGAGCAGCCCGCCGACGAGCAGGATGCGAGTGGGCCAGGGGTTGGTCACAGGCGCTGGCAGACGATTCAAGCCGCGCTGAATGAAGAACGGAATCACCCGGCCACCGATCACGCTCATCAACGCGCCTGCCAGCCACAACGCCGCGAGCACACCACGACGCTGCAGATCGACGTTGTCGGTCGCCATACCGGCCAGGGTCATCAACTGGCAACCCGCCAGCAGCGCGATCACCAGCAGGACCGGGTAGTTGTCGCGCTTGCCGGACATGACCAGGTCCCTTCCAATGAACCATGCCAGCAACGGCAGGAAAGGCACCTGGGTGGCGATCAGCAGTTCGGCTGGCAACGGCATCATCCACGCCAGCCGCGCCAGCAGCCAGGTCAGCACCAGCCCAATCAGGGGCCAGCCGTGGAGCCCCGGGCGACCGGTCCAGTTGGGCACTGCCGTGAGGAGAAAGCCAGCGATGATTGCCGCAGCAAAACCGAACGGCATCTCATGTCGATGCCAGGCCAACATCCCGCCGATGGGCTGCGCACCCGGCAACCGTCCGTACAACCACAAGCCCCAGACGGCCACGGAAACCGCCGCGAAGCCGGCTCCGGCGAGGAAAAACGGGCGAAAGCCGAGACTGAACAGTGGTGCCGAACCCAACGCGCGCATCAAGCGCATACCCCTGTCAGGCGCTGACCCAGATGATGCTGGGATAACAGGCGCATTACGTAGCCGATCTTCAACAGGGTGGGCCCGATGATGGTCATGGCGTGAAACGACACCAAGGCAGGGATAGGCAGATGTCCGCCGTACAAATACGCGCCATAGATGCCGGCCCCGAGCAGGGCCAGACCGGCTCCAAGGATGCGGCTGGACAGGTGCAGAACATTCTGGGGATGACTGAAGAAGCTGAACATTTTCCGGTACTCCTGAAGGTGTTCGGGTACGAGTGATATATCAAGTCTCGTGCCAACATCCAGGGCCTTGAAAATCAATGAGATGGCGTCCAGGAAGTCATAATGACAATCGTTTATTGAGGTCGATATGACTCCATGTGTTGTCAGAATGACTATGCCAGACATATTCACCAGGGCGAGCCTTTGGCCGCAGGAGCCATTACACTCAACGACTCACCTGCCCAGGATTCGAATATGAAGCGCGCGGTTGCCAGGAATGAAGATCAGCGTCCGCTATTCTGGCGCGATGACGCCCTGCCCTTTGTCGAAGCGCGTTCCATCGCCGACGGTCGCGAGGTGTGTTACACACGCCATTCCCACGAGCATTTTTCCATCGGTGCGATCACGGCTGGACGCAGTACCTATCTCCACGATCAAGCGCAGTCGCAAGTCAGCGTCGGCACCGTCGTGCTGATGAACCCTGGCGACGTGCACGCCTGCAATCCCATCGAAGATGAGCCCTGGTCGTACCTGATGTTTTATGTCGATACGGCCTGGCTTACCGATCTGCAGCACCAACTGGGCTTCAGTCCCGACCTGGCGTTTCGCCGCTTTGCCCTTACGCACGTGCGCGATGCCAGCCTGTTTGAGGGACTGGTCGGGGTGTATGAGGCGTTGATTGATCCGCAGCAGGACCACCTGCAGAAACACAGCGCCCTGGTGGAGTTTTTCAGCGACCTGCAGCTGCGGCTGAACCCGGCCGGGCAAGCGCTGCGTGAACCCAACTTCAAGCTGGAACGTGCAGCGGATTTCATTCGCGACAACTGCACTCGGTTGCTCAAGCTTGAAGACATATGCGCGGCCGCCCAGTTATCGCCGTCTTATCTGATCCGCGCGTTCAAACAACATTATGGGATGACGCCCCACGCCTTCCTGATCAATCGCCGCATCCAGTTTGCCCAGGACCGCCTGCGCAGCGGCCAGTTGATTGCCGATGTGGCGCTTGAAGCGGGATTTGCCGATCAGGCACATTTTCAGCGTGCATTCAAACACCACCTTGCCGCTACACCCGGCCAATATCAAGGCAACAGCAGATAACCCGCGCTCATCACCAGCAAGGCCGCCATCACCCGATTGAACAGACGCATCCCCCGCGGGTTGTTCAGATACCCGCGCAAAAAAGTGCCGGCGTAGGCCCAGCACCCAACCGACAGATAACAGATCACCAGGTACACCGCCGCAAACTGCCAGACCAACCGTGCCTCACCGTCAGCGACAAACGCGCCCATGCCCGCCACGCAGGCCAGCCAGGCTTTCGGGTTGAGCCACTGCATGATCGCGCCATACAGCATCGAGGGCGCGCGGGTTGACCTCGCAGCATCGACCTGGCCATCGTCGGCCGCCAGTTTCCAGGCCATGAACAGCAGGAATGCCACCCCCGCCAGTCTTACCACTTGCGTCAGCGCCGGCCAGCGCTGCAACACTTCATGCAACCCCAGCCCCATCAACAGCAGTAACACCACGAAACCCAAGGTGGCGCCCAGAACATGCCGTTGGCTGGCGCGCAAGCCAAACTGCGCGCCGGAGCTCAAGGCCACAATATTTACCGGCCCGGGGGTGATCGAAGCCACCAGCGCAAACGCGGCCATGGAAACAATCAGACTCATCGCAAACCTCTTCACTCGGTTGAATTGGCCCCCAGACTAAGAAATCGCCACCGCCGAGTATTGAACAAAACACCCCTCGGCAGGCGCACGCACCTGCCGCAGGAGCACTCCTGACGCTCCGGGCGAATTCTTTGTCGATTTACCGGTGGAGCCCCGGCGCGACGCCCCCTATGCTCACGCCATGAACCTACAAAACGCTTCCTTACCGCCCCGCAACGAGATGGTCCGCGCCATGCTTGAACGTGACACCGCCTACGAGGGGGTGTTCTTCACCGCGGTCAAGACCACCGGCATCTTTTGCCGTCCCAGTTGCACGGCACGCAAACCGAAACCGGAGAATGTCGAGTTCTTCGCCCATGCCGATGAATGCCTGTCGGCGGGCTATCGTGCCTGCCTGCGCTGCAAGCCACTGGACGCTGCGGCCATTGCCCCGGACTGGGTGCAAAAGCTACTGGGCGCGGTAGAAGCCACCCCGGATCGACAATGGTCCGATGCGCAACTGCTGGCCGAGGGCATCGAGCCGTTGAAACTTCGGCGCTGGTTCAAACAGCATTTCGGCATGACCTTCCACGCGTGGCTACGCACCCGCCGACTGGGCATGGCGCTAGGCGGCATTCGCCAGGGTGAGTCCATCGACCACGCGGCGTTCGATTCGGGTTATGAATCCCTAAGCGGTTTTCGCGACGCGTTTCAAAAGTCATTCCACATCACCCCAGGCAAAGCAGCCGACAGTGAGCCACTGCTCTTCACCCGCCTGACCACGCCCCTGGGGCCGATGATCGCCATGGCGGAGCGGCGCGGGCTGGTGATGCTTGAGTTTCTTGACCGACCGGCACTGACCCGTGAGCTTGAAGCGCTGCAAAACCGCTATGGCTACGTGATAGCGCCCGGGCATAACGCCCATTTGCGCCAGATCGAAGACGAACTGGCGCAATACTTTGCCGGCAAGCTCTGCGAATTCAGGGTCGCGCTGCATCTGCCAGGCAGCGAATTTTCCAGGCAAGTGTGGGCCGAGCTGGTGAAAATTCCTTACGGCCAGACCAGTACCTATGGCGCCATTGCCGCGATTCTCGGCAAGCCCGGCGCCAGCCGCGCCGTCGGCCTGGCCAACGGGCACAACCGGGTCTCCATCGTCGTCCCTTGCCACCGGGTGATCGGCGCCGATGGCTCGCTGACTGGCTACGGCGGCGGCCAGCCGCGCAAGGCATTCCTGCTGCGCCTGGAGAACGCGGCACTGCAGCTCAGCCAGTTGAGCCTGCCGGGCATGGCGCGCGAAGAAGCATGAGCGCCCTGCCCGACGCGTGGTCGGCTGCCAGCCAGTTTCTGGCCGGCATCGATGACGACTGGCGCCAACATATCGCCACCGTTGGTCCCTGCCTGCATCAGCCACATCCGGCGCGGGATCCCTATGAATCCCTGGTGCGCTCGATTGCCTACCAACAACTGCATGCCCGGGCCGGCGACGCGATCATCGGGCGTTTACTGGCGTTGTTCCCCCCAGGGAATTTTCCGCGCCCGGAGCAGATCATCGCGACTGATTTTGACGCGCTACGCAGCTGCGGTTTTTCGGCAAGCAAGATAGCGACCATTCAGGGCATCGCCGAAGCGGCGGTGAGTGGCGTGGTGCCCGATTACAACACCGCGCGGATGATGGACGATGAAGCGCTGATCGAGCGCTTGATCACCCTGCGCGGGGTTGGCCGCTGGACCTTGGAGATGCTGCTGATCTACGGCCTGGAGCGCCCGGATATTTTGCCGGCGGATGACTTTGGGGTGCGTGAGGGGTATCGGCGGTTGAAGGGTTTGCAGGTGCAGCCTACTCGCCGGCAGATGATTGAGATCGGGTTGGACTGGAAGCCTTATCGGACAGTGGCTTGCTGGTATTTGTGGCGGGTACCTAGCAAGTAGGCCGCATCACCCAAAGCCCATCACAACCCCGACTTCAACCGACTGAACGCCCGAATCAACGCCCGGTTAAACGCCTTCCCATTGTCATTCTTGCTGTACAACGAAGCCCTTACCTCAGCCGAGGGATACGTCCCCGGATCATTGCGAATCGCCGGATCGATCAGCCCATCCGCTGCCGTAATTGCATTGGCGTAATGAATGGTGTCGGTGATCGGCGCAATCACCTGCGGCGTCATCAGGTAGTCCATCAACGCCAGCCCTGCCTGCGGATGCGGCGCGTCCTTGGGTATGACCATGGCATCGAACCAGATCAACGTGCCTTCCTTCGGGATCCGGTAACTCAACTTGAACGGTTTGTTCGCCGCCGTAGCCTGACCGGCAGCAATGGCCACGTTGCCGTTCCAGGACATCGCCACGCAGGTGTTGCCGTTGGCCAGGTCGCTGATGTTCAGGTCGTTATCGAAGTAGCGGATGTAAGGCCGGATCTTGGCTAATTGCTGTTCCGCGAGTTTCAGGTCATCCAGGCTCTGGCGGTTGATGTCCAGGCCCATGTACTTCATGACCGCGGCAAATACTTCGTTAGGGTCGTTGAGCAGGCTGACCCCGCAATCCGCGAATTTCGACACCACGGTCGGATCGAACAACATCGCCCAGCTGTCCCGTGGCGCGTCGGGCAGACGCTGCTTGACCGCCTCCTCCCGATAACCCACGCCTGTGGTGCCCCAGGCGTATATCCCGGCGTAGCGGTTGCCCGGATCGAACACCGCCATGTGCTGGCGGAACTCCTCGCCGACGCCGGCAAAGTGCGGCAGTTGCTGCTTGTCCACCGTCTGGATTGCGCCGCTCTGGATCGCCCGGGACAGATGCTGCCCCGCCGTCAGCACCAGGTCATAACCACTGTGGCCCGTCAGCAGTTTGGTCTCGACGGTTTCGAGGGAGTCGAAGTGATCGGCCACCACCCGAATGCCGGTCTGTTTTTCGAAGTTGCTCAGGGTGTCCGGGGCCAGGTACTCGCCCCAGATGTACAGGTTGACCACCGGTTTGGCGGTGTCGGCGGCCTGCACACACAGGGGTGCAAGCACCAGCAACAACGCTTGAGTCAGTTTGTGCAGGCCCATGGTTAAACCCCCTTCTTGTGGTCAGGAGTGCCGGCGTATTGCGGCATGGTGATGCAGGCGACGTTGCCACCACCGAGGAGGATTTCCCGGGAGTTTTCGATGCCGACGATTTTGTGCCGAGGGAACAGTTCGGCCAGGGTTGCCAGCGCGGTCTGATCCTGCCGATCACCGAACAACGGCACCACAATCGAGGTATTGCCGGCGTAGTAGTTGATGTACGACGCGCAGATTTTCGTCCCCGCCTGGCGGGTGTGGGTGCTGTCCTGCTGATCGAGGCCCTCGGCTTCTTCGCCGGTCCATTCCAGCACATCCGGTTGCGGCAACTTGTGCACGGTCAACTCACGACCACGGCTGTCCCGGGTGCTGCGCAGGATGTCGTAGGCCTCCTGGTAGATTTCCCACTGCGGGTCATCGCGATTATCGGTCCATTGCAGTACCACTTCGCCGGGGCGGACGAAGCAAGCGAGGTCATCGACATGGCCATCGGTTTCGTCGAACTTGCAGCCCCGTGGCAACCAGATAATTTGCTCGGCGCCGAGGTAATCGGTCAGCCGTCGGGTGACTTCCTCCTTGCCCAAATGCTGGTTGCGATTGCGGTTGAGCAGGCACTGCTCGGTGGTCAGGATGCTGCCCTGGCCGTCGCTCTGGATGCCACCGAGCTCGGCAATCAGCGGCGCGCGGTAACGGTCGAAACGTTCGATTTCGAGGATCTTGCTCGCGATCTGGTCGTCCTTGTCCCACGGGTAATACAAGCCGCCGTCGAGACCGCCGTAGGCGTTGAACTCGAAATCCACGCCACGCACGTCGCCGCCGGCATCGTTGACCACAAAGCACGGGCCGCTGTCGCGAAACCAGGTGTCGTTGCAGGTCATTTCTACGACCCGCACTTGCGGCGGCAATTGACGGCGAGCGGTGGCGAATTGTGCTGCGGAGGCACATACAGTCACCGGTTCGCTCTGGGAAATGGCGGTAACAATCTGCACCCAGACTTTCTGTGCAGGTTTGGCGCCGTTGCGCCAAACGTCGGTGCGCTCAGGCCAGCCAAGCCAGCAGCCGGACTTGGTTTCGAATTCACCGGGCAGGCGGAAGCCGTCTTGTTTGGGGGTGGAATCGAGCAAACGTGCCATGGGCATACCTCATCAGCGGGGATTGGAATGACCACAGGCTAAGGTCGCCAGCGCCCTCTTCACCAACGATGATTATTTCGGGATGCTTGAATTTAACTCATCAATCGACCAACTGATCGTTGAACCAATTCAGCATTTGAGCCACGGCCGGACGCTCCAGGCGGACCCGTTCACAGACCAGGGCGTATTGGCCGAGCGCGGTGATGTTGGCCGCGAACGGTCGCACCAGCCGCCCACTGAGCAGGTCTTCCTGTGCCGTGAGGTTATCGCCCATGGCCACGCCCTGCCCCTGGGCAGCCGCCTCCAGCGCCAACCCGGCGTGAGCGAAATACAGTTGTCGCTCCGGGCGCTGGTCGCCGGCATGGCTGGTGAGCCAGGCGGTCCAGGTCTTGCCGTCCTGATCGTCGTGCAGCAGGCAGTGACGGGCCAAGTCTTTCGGGGTTTTAAGCGTACCCTGGTTGAATAGGCTGGGGCTGCACACCGGGAAGAACTGCAACGCCGGCAAGGGCCGCACGAAGTAGGCGCTGCTGTCCACCGGGCCGGTGCCGTAGGTGATCGCCAGGTCGATGTCCTCCCCCGGCGCGGTGGCGTCGATCGGTTGTTCGTAGAGGTGCAAGGTGATGTGCGGATAGCGCGCGTAGAAATCCGTGAGGCGGCTCATCAACCATTTCTGCGCCAGTTCGGCGGTAACCGCCAGGCGCAACACAGCAAGGGATGACGGATCCCGCAGTTCATCGCAGGCCTCGCCGATCAGTTCGAAAGCCTGCTGCAAACTCTGCATCAGGCGCCCGGCGGCCATGGTCGGGCGAATCTGCCGACCTTCG
Source organism: Pseudomonas sp. 65/3-MNA-CIBAN-0223 (assembly GCF_040310425.1). Classification (NCBI taxonomy): domain Bacteria; kingdom Pseudomonadati; phylum Pseudomonadota; class Gammaproteobacteria; order Pseudomonadales; family Pseudomonadaceae; genus Pseudomonas; species Pseudomonas sp. 65/3-MNA-CIBAN-0223. Next base: position 63,645 of record NZ_JBEOPV010000001.1, on the reverse strand, counting down.
CGGATAAACAGCGACACGCCCAACTGTTCTTCGAGTTGACGGATTTGATGGCTGACGGCGCTGTCGGTGACGCACAACTCCGCCGCCGCCCGGCCGAAATGAGCGTGACGAGCGGCGCATTCGAAAGTTCTGAGTGCTGCCAGGGAGGGTAGTCGTCGCATTGATCAAGGCTCTGTCTCGAGGCGGTCATGCTGACCCGGTAACTGGCACACGTCCACCCCCGTATGAGCTGCCGAAGGCTGCGATCTTTTGATCTTGATCTTAAGCCGCCGCGCCAAAAAAGATCAAAAGATCGCAGCCTTCGACAGCTCCTACAGGCGTTCTACACCTACACCACCTATATGCAGCAGTACCTTTGGCAGCAGTCCATTCAGCGCAACTCCACCCGCCCATCACCCTCCTTTATCCACCATGACTTCCCCCCGAACCCGGCGCATGTTGATCCCTCAACCGGAGGGATTCGCCATGCTCAACGCACTCAAACAGATCAACTCAACCTCAGCCTTCAACCGTTGGGCCGGCTTCGAAGTCACCTACGCCCAAAGCGGTGAAGCCGAACTTACCTTGGTTTTTCGCGAAACCGACATGGCGCAGTACGCCGGCTTCCTGCATGCCGGCCTGATCGCCGCGTTGCTCGACACCGCCTGCGGTTTTGCCGCCGGGACGGTCGCCGGCAACGTGCTGGCGTCGCATTTTTCAGTCAACTGCCTGGCACCCGCTGTCGGTGAAGTGTTCATCGCCAAGGGGCGGGTGGTGAAGGCCGGGAAGAAGCAGGTGTTCGCCCGCGCCGAGTTGTTCGCGCAAACCGGTGACGAGTTAAAACTGGTGGCGACCGGCGACGCGATTCTGGTGCCGGTCGACAGTCGCTAAGGGTCTAGGCTGTCTTGAATCGATTCGAGAACAGCCGGAGGTCCTCATGCAGCTCGAAGGTTCATGCCATTGCGGCGCGGTGTCGTTCAGCCTCACCAGCGCTCATCCCTACCCTTACCAGCGTTGCTACTGCTCGATCTGCCGCAAGACCCAGGGCGGCGGCGGTTATGCGATCAACCTCAGTGGCGACGCCAGCAGCCTGAAGGTGCGCGGGCGCAAGCACATCGCGATCTACCATGCGCGGCTCAAGGACGTGGGTGATAAACGCGCCCATAACAGCACCGCCGAGCGGCATTTCTGTTCTGTTTGCGGGACTGGGTTGTGGCTGTTCAGCCCGCAATGGCCGGAGTTGATTCATCCGTTTGCCTCGGCCATCGACACCGCGCTGCCGGTGCCACCGGAGCACACGCATTTGATGCTGGGTTCGAAAGCGTCGTGGGTGGAGGTTGAGGTGAAGCCCAAGGACCAGCAGTTCGACGTCTACCCCGAGGAGTCCATTGCCGATTGGCATATACGCCTCGGTCTGGAAAAGTAGTCACAGTCTCTGTGGTGAAGCGGTTCTACTGCCTTGCGGATGACGTTTTTTGCAGGAGCATGGCTTGCCCGCGATGGCGATTTAGCGGGCGTCATCACGGGAAAGCCTCGTTTATACGGGGGTTATGCGGCGGTTGGGATGCCGCTGTGGAAACGGAATTCGACGTCCGGTGATTGGATCAGCTCCTGCTCGGCCGCACGCACCCGGTCGATCACCTGGGCAACATCCTTCGCATCCCCATACTGGTAAGCCAGTTTCAAATAACCCTGGAAATGCCGGGCCTCGCTTTTGAGCAGGCCGAAATAGAACTTGCCCAATTCTTCGTCCAGATGTGGCACCAGGGCTTCGAAACGCTCACAACTGCGGGCTTCGATAAATGCGCCGACCACCAGGGTATCCACCAGTTTTACCGGCTCATGGCTACGCACCACCTTGCGCAGGCCCGAGGCGTAACGCCCGGCCGACAGTTGGCGCAGCTCGATCTTGCGCTTCTTCATCAAGCGCATGACCTGTTCATGGTGCACCAGCTCTTCCCGAGCCAGGCGCGACATCAGGTTGATCAGATCGACGTGTGAGTGATACTTGGCGATCAGGCTCAACGCCGTGCTGGCCGCCTTGAATTCGCAGTTCTTGTGGTCGATCAGCAGGGTTTCCTGATCCGCCAGCGCGGCTTGAACCCAGCCGTCGGGGGTGCGGCAGCCGAGGAACTCGTGAATTTCGGGAAGGATCATGGGGCTCACGCAAAGAAGGTACAAAACGAAGGGCGCCGATTATACCGGCCTGCCGCCAGACCACCAGTCGCTTACCGTTGATATGCATCAAGTCCCGGATGCGTGGCCAGCAACTATAGTTGTCCCACGCAGCATTTTTCCATCTCCCGGAGATCCCGATCATGCAAGCCATCCGCAGCATCCTGGTGGTCATCGAGCCCGAACACTCGGAAAGCCTCGCGCTCAAACGCGCAAAACTGATTGCCGGCGTGACCCAGGCGCATCTGCATCTGCTGGTGTGCGACCGCAAGCACGACCATGGCGGCATGCTCGGCGTGCTCAAGGCGGCGCTGTTGGCGGATGGCTACAGCGTCACCACCGAGCAGGCGTGGAACGAAAGCCTGCATGAAACCATCATCGATGTGCAGCAGGCTGAAGGTTGCGGCCTGGTGATCAAGCAGCACTTCCCCGACAGCCCGTTGAAAAAAGCCCTGCTGACGCCGGCGGACTGGAAACTGTTGCGGCACTGCCCGTGCCCGGTGCTGCTGGTGAAAACTGCCCATCCGTGGAAGGACGGGGTGGTTCTGGCGGCCATCGATGTCGGCAACACCGACCTGGAGCACCGGCACCTGCACAACATCATCATCGATCATGGCTACGACATCGCCAGCCTGGCCAAGGCCCGCCTGCACGTGATCAGCGCCCATCCGTCGCCCATGCTGTCGTCGGCGGACCCCACCTTTCAACTCAGCGAAACCATCGAGGCGCGATATCGCGAACAATGCCGGGCGTTCCAGGCCGAGTTCGACATCGACGATCAGCACTTGCACATCGAGGAAGGGCCGGCTGACGTGCTGATTCCGTTCATGGCGCACAAGCTGCGTGCAGTGGTGACGGTGATTGGCACCGTGGCGCGGTCCGGGTTGTCGGGGGCGTTGATCGGCAATACCGCAGAGGTGGTGCTGGATGCGGTGGAGAGTGATGTGCTGGTGCTCAAGCCGCAGGAGATCGAGGATCATCTGGAAGAGGTGGTGGCGCGGCATTAAAGCAAAAGCAAGATCAAAAGATCGCAGCCTTCGGCAGCTCCTACGCGCCTGTGGGCGCTGCGATCTTTTGACTTTAAAGTCAGCCGCCGAAGGCGTCTTTCAGGAAGCCAGGGGCGATATAGCGCTGGTAGTGCGCCTCCGACAGCAAAAAGAACTCCCGATCAATCGCATCGCGCAGCTCCGGCAGGTTCCAGTCGCGAAATTCCGGCATCAGCACCATCCCGTAAGCCTCCAGGTTGTTGATCACCCGAGCCCCCCGGGCGATCAGCTGATAGGCCCAGCAATATTCCGACTGGTGCGGCACGAAGCGAATCTTGCGCTGTTCCAGCTGCAGCCGCAGGCGCTGGGGGTCGAAAATCTCCAGCTTGCTGGCCATGACCTGGGACAACAGCTGCTCCAGCCGCAGCCACACCGCGCGCTTCTCCTCCTCGTTGTAACCATTCCAGTTGATCACTTCGTGATGGAAACGCTTGCAGCCACGGCACACCAGGTCACCGTAAACAGTGGAGCAGAGGCCGACGCAGGGGGTCTTGATGGTCTGATTGGGCATAGTTAAGGAGAACACGGGAAAGCAGGACAGGTCGGCATGTTAGCCCTTTGTCTAACATTGATCACCCCTCAATCTTGAGGGGCGGAGGGTCTATTGGACTTTGGCACCGGCCGCGTTGCGCGCCTACGTGCGCGAAGCTGCGTTGCGGGATTTGCCAAGGGAACAACCATTAGCGGCATCCCGCGCCTTGCCTCGCACACGTAGGCGCACAACGCGACTCGCCACCAAAGTCCAATAGACCCTCACTTACCTTTAATTTTTTTTTGCCGTAGAATCAGCCAGCCTTTTAAGGCGCCAATGTCCGTTAGAAGCTGTTTTCAAAGCGTCACGAGCACAGTCGTTCCTTCAGAGCGGTGTTGGCGAAGGGTTTTTCCAGCGGGGAAAAGCCCAACGCCAACCCTCATCAGCTCCCCGTTCTGCAGGCGTAAAACTTTGAAAGCAGCTTCTGTAAGGAATTGTCGGTAATTCTGGCTAAGCGGCCCACAACGCCGCGCAGCGCATGAGTACGGCAATTTCGGGATGAGCGTCCCGGACACCCATTTGGGACCACTGATGAGGGTAATAACTGTGCTTGAAGCCTACCGCAAACATATCGAAGAGCGTGCAGCACTGGGTATCGTTCCCCAGCCGCTTAACGCCGAACAAACTGCAGGCCTGGTCGAGCTGCTGAAGAATCCCCCGGCTGGCGAAGAAGCTTTCCTCGTTGACCTGATCACCAATCGCATTCCGCCAGGCGTGGACGAAGCCGCCTATGTAAAGGCCGGTTTCCTGTCTGCCCTCGCCAAAGGCGAAGCCACTTCCCCTCTGATCGACAAGAAGCGCGCTGTTGAACTGCTCGGCACCATGCAGGGCGGCTACAACATCGTGACCCTGGTTGACCTGCTCGACAGCGCCGAACTGGCCCCTGTTGCAGCCGCTCAGCTCAAGCACACCCTGCTGATGTTCGATGCGTTCCACGATGTCGCGGAAAAAGCCCGCAACGGCAACGAACACGCCAAAGGCGTGATCCAGTCCTGGGCTGACGGCGAGTGGTTCAGCAACCGTCCGACCCTGGCCGACAAGATCAGCCTGCGCGTGTTCAAGGTCACCGGCGAAACCAACACCGACGACCTGTCCCCTGCCCCAGACGCCTGGTCCCGCCCGGACATCCCGCTGCACGCCCTGGCCATGCTGAAAATGGCTCGCGAAGGCATCGTGCCGGACGAGCAAGGCAAGACCGGCCCGATGAAGCAAATCGAAGAAATGCGCGGCCAGGGTTTCCCTATCGCCTACGTCGGTGACGTGGTCGGTACCGGTTCGTCGCGTAAATCCGCCACCAACTCGGTGCTGTGGTTCTTCGGCGACGACGTGCCATACGTCCCGAACAAGCGTGCTGGCGGTTTCTGCTTCGGCAGCAAGATCGCTCCGATCTTCTACAACACCATGGAAGATGCCGGCGCCCTGCCGATCGAATTCGACGTCACCAACATGAACATGGGCGACGTGATCGACCTGTATCCGCATGCTGGCAAAGTCTGCAAACACGGCACTGACGAAGTCCTGACCACCTTCGAAATGAAGACTCCGGTGCTGTTGGACGAAGTTCGCGCCGGCGGCCGTATCCCGCTGATCATCGGTCGCGGCCTGACCGACAAGGCCCGTGCCGAACTGGGCCTGGGTCCAACCGACCTGTTCAAGCTGCCAGAAGCACCTGTCGATACCGGCAAAGGCTTCACCCTGGCACAGAAAATGGTCGGCAAGGCCTGCGGCCTGCCAGAAGGCAAAGGCGTTCGTCCTGGTACCTACTGCGAACCGAAGATGACCACCGTCGGCTCCCAGGACACCACCGGTCCAATGACCCGTGACGAACTCAAAGACCTGGCGTGCCTGGGCTTCTCGACCGATCTGGTGATGCAGTCCTTCTGCCACACCGCGGCCTACCCAAAGCCGATCGACGTGACCACCCACCACACCCTGCCAGACTTCATCATGACCCGCGGCGGCGTTTCCCTGCGTCCAGGCGACGGCATCATTCACAGCTGGCTGAACCGCATGCTGCTGCCGGACACCGTCGGTACCGGTGGTGACTCGCACACCCGTTTCCCAATGGGCATTTCGTTCCCGGCCGGTTCCGGCCTGGTAGCGTTCGCCGCAGCCACTGGCGTCATGCCACTGGACATGCCGGAATCGATCCTGGTGCGTTTCAAAGGCAAAATGCAACCGGGCGTCACCCTGCGTGACCTGGTTCACGCCATTCCTTACTTCGCGATCCAGGCTGGCCTGCTGACCGTTGAAAAGAAAGGCAAGAAGAACGCCTTCTCCGGCCGCATCCTGGAAATCGAAGGCCTGGACGACCTGAGCATCGAGCAGGCTTTCGAGCTGTCCGACGCCTCGGCCGAACGTTCGGCTGCCGGTTGCACCATCAAGCTGTCGAAAGAGTCGATCACCGAGTACCTGAACTCCAACATCACCCTGCTGCGCTGGATGATCGGCGAAGGCTACGGCGATGCGCGTACCCTGGAGCGTCGTGCCCAAGCGATGGAAGCCTGGGTTGCCAACCCTGAGCTGATGGTTGCCGATGCTGACGCCGAATACGCTGAAATCATCGAAATCGACCTGGCCGACATCAAGGAGCCTGTGCTCTGCGCGCCGAACGATCCGGACGACGCCCGTCTGCTGTCCAGCGTTGCTGGCGAGAAGATCGACGAAGTGTTCATCGGTTCGTGCATGACCAACATCGGCCACTTCCGCGCTGCGGGCAAGTTGCTGGAGCAGGTCAAGGGTCAGCTGCCAACCCGTCTGTGGCTGTCGCCGCCGACCAAGATGGACGCTCACCAACTGACCGAGGAAGGCTACTACGGTATCTACGGCAAGGCTGGCGCGCGCATGGAAATGCCGGGCTGCTCGCTGTGCATGGGTAACCAGGCCCGTGTAGAGCCGAATTCGACCGTCGTGTCGACTTCGACCCGTAACTTCCCGAACCGTCTGGGTGACGGCGCGAACGTCTACCTGGCTTCGGCTGAGCTGGCGTCGGTGGCTTCCATCCTGGGTCGCCTGCCGACCGTCGAGGAGTACATGGAATACGCTGGCAAGATCGACAGCATGGCGGCTGATGTCTACCGCTACCTGTCCTTCGACCAGATCGCCGAGTTCCGTGAAGCTGCAGCGAACGCCAACATCCCGGTCGTTCAAGCCTAACGTTACAGCGCAATGAAAAACGCCGCCCATCGTGAGATGAGCGGCGTTTTTTTATGCCCTGAAAATCAAAAGATCGCAGCCTTCGGCAGCTCCTACAGGGGAATGCATTTACCCGTAGGAGCTGCCGAAGGCTGCGATCCTTTGATCTTGCTTGTCAGGCACTCAGCGAATAGATCAACGCCGATATCGCCACCAGCCCCACCGCCGTCACGAACACGTTCGAAGCCTGCCCGCGATACCGCGCCATGGCCGGTACCTTGCGAATCGCGTACATCGGCATCAGGAACAGAATCGCCGCAATGATCGGTCCGCCCAGGGTTTCGATCATCCCCAGGATACTCGGGTTCAGCGTCGCCACGATCCAGCAGACCACCAGCATGAAGGCCGCCGTCATGCGGTCCAGGGTCTTGGCTGCCGGACGCTTGCCGCTCTTGACGATCAGCCCCTTGAGCCCTTCACTGGCGCCGATGTAGTGCCCCAGGAACGACTTGGAAATCGCCACGAAGGCAATCAGTGGCGCAGCAAAGGCAATGGTCGGGTTGCTGAAATGGTTGGCCAGGTACGACAGGATCGACAGATTCTGCGCCTTGGCTTCCGCCAGCTGCGCCGGCGACAGTGTCAGCACACAGCTGAAGACGAAGAACAGCACCATCACCACCATCAAAGCGTGGGCGCGGGACAGGATCTGCGAGCTGCGCTCTTCGGCATGTTCACCGTAGCGACGCTTCTGATCCACCGCGAAGGCCGAGATGATCGGCGAGTGGTTGAATGAGAACACCATCACCGGAATCGCCAGCCACAGCGTATGCAGTAACGCCGAGGGTGCCGGCACTGTGGTCGCGGTAGCGAGGATGCCACCATTCCAGTGGGGAATCAGGAACACCGCCAGGAACAACAGCGCGACGATAAACGGATAGACCATCAGGCTCATGGCCTTGACGATCACCTGTTCGCCGCAACGCACCACCGCCAGCAGGCCCAGAATCAGCACCAGCGACAGTACCGCGCGCGGTGGCGGCATGATGTGCAGTTGATGCTCGAGGAAACTGCCCACGGTGTTGGTCAGCGCCACGCTGTAGATCAGCAGGATCGGGAAGATCGCGAAGAAGTACAGCAAGGTGATCAGCGCGCCGGCCTTGATCCCGAAATGTTCTTCAACCACTTCGGTGATGTCGGCGCCTTCGCGCCCGGACAGCACGAACCGGGTCAGGCCGCGGTGCGCGTAGAACGTCATGGGGAACGCCAACAGCGCAAGAATCATCAGCGGCCAAAAGCCGCCCAGACCCGCATTGATCGGCAGGAACAGCGTGCCGGCGCCGATGGCCGTGCCAAACAGCCCCAACATCCAGGTGGTGTCATGGCGATTCCAGCCTTCGAGGCTGGTGGGTTTCGTCGCTACATAGCGTTCGTCGACGCTATTGGCCTGATCATTCATCCGGTCGGATCTCCGCATTCCGGTCACTTGCCACTCGGTCAGGACGCGTCGGAAAAAACCGACAGACATGTCCGGCCGAAACAGGGGCGCGATTCTCCGCGATAACTGAGCAGAAGCAAAGACTTAGCTGAGGAATGGTCGTGCGTGGCAGATCGTCGACTTGTCGTTATCAGCACAAAAGCTGTCGTTATCAGCTGGCTTATCTGTCGCTTTCAGATATGTCGCTGCGTAGCGATGCGCTGGAGTTAATTCGGCTCATCCCCAATCTATGATTTCAAGCCGATTGCACAGGCCGAACACACCAGAGCGCGCGCCGCCCAGTATCCTGGTGGCACACTGGATAGCCGGCGTGCCACCGACCTTGCTTCTTGCGTGAACCCGTCCAGAATCAAAGCACTACTGCGCAAATGACAACGATTGCCAGACTGTCAGGGAATCAGCATTTTTGACCCATTTGCGCTGTCCACCTAGTCGCCGATCACAGGAGTCGCGCAATGCCCGCAACCGTTCTGGTACTGGTCGAAACCATCAATGACTACCTGCCGATTCTCGAACACCAGGGCTTTCACCTGATTCTGGCACCGACCCCCAACGAACGGGCTGCTGCCATCGCCCGTCATGGTGACCGGATCGATGCGGTGCTGACCCGCGGGCCGCTTGGCTTGTACGCCGAAGAGATCAGCGCCCTGCCCGCCCTCAAGATCATCTGCGTGATCGGCGCCGGTTACGAACACGTCGACCTGCACGCTGCCGCTGACCGGGGCATCACCGTCACCAACGGTGCCGGGGTGAATGCGTCGTCGGTGGCCGACCATGCCATGGCAATGCTGCTGTCGCTGGTGCGCGACATTCCCCGCTGCGACGCCGCCGTGCGCCGGGGTGAGTGGCCGAAGATCATGCGCCCGTCGCTGGCGGGCAAACGCCTGGGTATCCTCGGCCTGGGTGCAGTCGGCATGGCCATCGCCAAGCGCGCGTCCAATGGCTTCGACATGACGATCTGCTACCACAACCGGCAGAACCGCAAGGATGTCCCCTACGATTTTTGCTCGACTCCGACCGAGCTGGCCCGGGCCTCGGACTTTCTGATCGTCGCAACGCCCGGTGGGGTGGGTACCCGGCACCTGATCAACCGCCAGGTGCTAGATGCCTTGGGGCCCAGCGGTTTTATCGTCAACATCGCCAGGGCCAGTGTGGTCGTGACTGCCGACCTCATCAGCGCGCTTGAGCAACGCAGGATCGCTGGCGCGGCGCTGGACGTATTCGACGCCGAGCCCCGGGTCCCCGATGCACTCAAGTCCCTGGCCAACGTGATCCTCACCCCGCACGTTGCCGGGCTGTCTCCGGAAGCGACCCAGGGTACCGTGGAGATGGTCGGGCGCAACCTGGTGGCATTCTTTTCCGGTGAACCGGTACTGACGCCCGTCAACCTGCCCAGCGATCTGAGCAGTGCGGTGCTCTGAGATAATTCAAACAGGTGTATCAAAAACAATGATTGGCCGGCAACACGCTCACCTATAAGGGATGTTCGTGGTTGTGGGTGCCAGGAGTGCGCATTAGATTAGCCAATAGTTTCAGGCCTCCAGAATAAGCAGAAGGGATAAGCATGGCGCTTACTGACCAATCCACACCTATTCGCAGCGGCGAAGAACTCGATGCCAGCCTGATCGATCCTTACCTCAAGGCCCACATTCCCGGATTGAGTGGCCTGCCCACCATCAGCCAGTTCCCCGGTGGCGCCTCCAACCTCACTTATCTGCTGGAATACCCTGGGCAGGAGTTCGTCCTGCGGCGCCCGCCGTTCGGTCACAAGGCCAAGTCCGCCCACGACATGGGGCGCGAGTTTCGCATCCTCAATCAACTGCGCGACGGTTTTCCCTATTGCCCCAAGGCCTACGTGCACTGCACCGACGAATCGGTGATAGGCGCCGAGTTCTATGTGATGGAGCGGGTCAAGGGCATTATCCTGCGCTCCGAGCTGCCTGCAGAGCTGGGGCTGGATTCAGCCAGGACCGAGGCCCTGTGCAAGAGCTTCATCGACAAGTTTGTCGAGCTGCACAGGGTCGACTACCAGGCCTGTGGCCTGGGCGACCTGGGCAAACCCGAAGGCTATGTGGCGCGGCAGATTCGCGGCTGGAGCGATCGCTATGAGAAGGCCCTGACCCCGGATGCACCGAAATGGGAAGCGGTGAAGGCCTGGCTCAACGACAAGATGCCCGCCGATCACCCTACCTCAAGCATCGTGCACAACGATTACCGCTTCGACAATGTGATTCTCGACCCCGGCAATCCGATGCAGATCATCGGCGTGCTCGATTGGGAGCTCACCACCCTCGGCGACCCACTGATGGACCTGGGCAACACCCTGGCCTATTGGATAGAAGCCGGCGACCCGCCGCCGGTGCAACTGATGCGCCGCCAGCCGAGCCATGCTCCAGGCATGCTCACTCGCCGTGAATTCGTCGACTACTATGCCGAGCGTGCCGGCCTGCAGATCGACAACTTCGATTTCTACTACACCTACGGCCTGTTCCGCCTGGCCGGGATCGTGCAGCAGATCTACTACCGCTTCTTCCATGGCCAGACCCAGGACAAACGCTTTGCGCAGTTCATTCACATGAACAAACTGCTGGAGCAGATGAGCCTGCAGGTCATTGCCAAATCCAGCCTCTGAATCCGCCCTGGCCCAATAACAAGACTCTTCATTAAGGGAATTCCATGTCCAAGACCCAGTTGTTCGACCTCGACGGCAAAATCGCCTTCGTCTCCGGCGCCAGCCGTGGCATTGGTGAAGCCATTGCCAAACTCCTGGCCCAACAAGGCGCCCATGTCATTGTTTCGAGTCGCAAACTCGAAGGCTGCCAGCACGTTGCCGACGCCATCATCGCTGCGGGTGGCAAAGCCACGGCGATCGCCTGTCACATTGGCGAAATGGAACAGATCAGCCAGGTCTTCGCCGGCATCAAGGAACAGTTCGGCCGTCTCGATATCCTGGTCAACAACGCCGCGACCAACCCGCAGTTCTGCAACGTGCTGGACACCGACCTCGGGGCGTTCCAGAAAACCGTGGACGTGAACATCCGCGGCTACTTCTTCATGTCCGTGGAAGCCGGCAAGCTGATGCGCGAGAACGGCGGTGGCAGCATCATCAACGTGGCATCGATCAACGGTATTTCCCCGGGAGTGTTCCAGGGCATCTACTCGGTGACCAAAGCTGCCGTGATCAACATGACCAAGGTGTTTGCCAAGGAATGCGCGCAGTTCGGCATCCGTTGCAACGCCCTGCTGCCTGGGCTGACGGACACCAAGTTTGCTTCGGCGCTGGTGAAAAACGATGCAATCCTCAAGACTGCACTGCAGCAGATCCCGCTCAAGCGAGTAGCAGACCCCAGTGAAATGGCCGGGGCGGTGCTTTATCTGGCGAGTGACGCGTCCAGCTACACCACGGGTGTGTCGCTGAATGTGGATGGCGGGTTCCTCTCCTGATCTGAGTTGACGCACACCCCTTAGGGGGTATGCGTTAAACCAATATCGATTGAAAAACCTATTGGGTGACGCACCGGGTCAGCTCGGTCACTCGCGTAACTTGCCCGCTCTCCCCACGCACGTCGCCCTGGACATCAGTGCTTTCGATCATTTCGCAGGTACGTTCCAGAGGTGGTGGTGCCGGTGGGGGTGGCGGCGGAGGCGGACTGGCGCAGCCGCCGAGGATCAGTGCGCAAAGGGCAAGCGACAGCGGCGAAAAAACGCGTTTCCCAAGACTTTTCATAGGCTGACCTGCGGTAAGTTATCGACACTTTCGGCAACCTGACGACAACATCGCGAAGCCGCGCGCTGGCTACAGAAAATAATACCTTCGCATTTCTTATAGCCTAGCCTGCCGCCAACGCCAGTAAATGGCCACTCTGGACTATAAAGGGCCTAATTGGCGCAAGTTGTTACTCTCGAGTTCATAACGCAATTCTTCGACCAGCGCGGCGACCGCATCAGGTGTTCGCAGATTGACGACGCTCAACCCGCTGACCACCAGGTCGACCTGACCTGAAGTCGGATGATAGAGCTTCACCGTGAGCGAGCTGTCGCCCGTCAGGCTGCAGTCACAGGCCAGCGGAGGGAAGCTCTGCTCCAGTTGGGTACGCAATTGCACGAGAGAAATCATAGGGATTCACCTTGGCACTGGCGCAAAATGGATCGATATATCGATGTTTTCGCTATCAATGTTGCTGTTCCTTGAGATGTACCGTTGGGGCACCACAGGTCTTTCCAGCACCTGTATCGCACCCTCTCAGATTACGAACAGGAAGAGTCGCCAGACACATCCAATTGCACCCCATCACCTAGTGCATTTGCACCCCTAGCGCTGCCCCTTGGTGCGCCATTCCCCCGAGAACAATCCACGCTCCCGTGCCCACACGATGGCCTCGCTGCGGCTGTGGACATCGAGTTTGGAATAGATGGTCGACACATGGTTACGCACCGTGTTGGGTGCCAGCTTCAATCGCGCCGCAATCTCCTTGTCGGCCAGGCCCTCACAGATCAACCCCAGCACATCGCGTTCGCGCGCCGTCAGCTCGGCTAATGACACGCTGGGCAGTTTCGGTGAATTGACGCTCTTCACGTTGGCGAGCTTTTCAATCAGCGTCCGGCTGAACCAGGAAGCGTCCTTCATCACTTCCTCGATCGCCGCCACCAGTTCCAGCTCGGTGCGCTTGCGTTCGGTGATGTCCATCATCACCAGCAGGTAAGACGGATGGTCCTGGATATTCACAGTGTCGGCCGAGATGGCGCAGTCGAGCAATTCAGCCGTTTTCTTGCGCAGGCCGACGTCGATGCGGTCCAGCCTTGCAGTTTTTTCCAGGGCGGCGAACAGACGAGTCTGGGCCCCCTTGTCATGAAAGAAACCGATCTCGGCAACCGTTTTGCCCAGCACTTCTTCACTCGGATAGGCAAAGGTATCGAGGAACGCTTCGTTGACATCCATCACCACCTGATCGGCAGCCCCGCACACCAGGATCGGCACCGGCGACAGGCGAAACGCCTTGGCAAATCGCTCCTCGCTCTGGCGCAACGCAACCTCGGCCTTGTGTCGGGGCTCAATGTCGACGAAGGAAAACAGCATGCAGTCTTCCTCGTTGAACGCCAATGGCTGGCCAGCCACTATCACCTGCTTGCTGCCGCCCTCGGGCAATGTCAGCTCGGCCTGCATTTGCGGAATGGTGGCGTGCTCGCGCAGGCGCTCGATGGCCAGCTCCCTGCGCTCGGCCCCTTCGAGAATGTCCAGCTCGTAGGTCGATGCACCGATCACCTGATCCCGGGTATAGCCGGTCATTTCCAGGAAACCGGCATTGACCTTGATATAGCGCAGATCGCTCAGGCGACAGATCACCGCCGGCGCGGGGTTGGCGTTGAAGGTCCTTTCGAAGCGCTGTTCGGCGCTGGCCCATTCGGTGACATCGTCCATGATCAGCACCAGCGACTCGGGATCGCCGCGACTGTTGGTCAGGACCCGGCTGCGCACGTTGTGCACCCAGGTACGCTCCTCATCATCGGTGCGGGTCACCTCGACCAGCACGTCACTGAAGGTCTCGCCACGGCCCACGCGGCTGATCGGATAATTGTCGAACACTACCGGGTGGTCGTTGCGATAACGCAGGGCGAAGCGCTTGGCGTATTCCTGGGCATTGGCACCCAGGTCACCCAGTTGCTCGACGCCATGCATGGACAGTGCAGCTTCGTTCGCCCAGATGATGGTCTGGTCTAGCTCCAGCAAAATCACCCCGTCGGACAGGCCAGCGATGATCTGCTGGAGATGGCGGCGATTGGTTTCGGTGGTCAGGACGTCCTGGCTCATTGGATCTCCACTGATATATCCGCACCAACCCGTGGTGCTCTGTGAAGATGTCGACCGCAACCATTTGCGTAAGTGCGAATAAGTCTTGTACACGGCCCTGTAGCCGATGCCGAATTCTGTGGGTGCAAGGCTGTGGGAGCGTCTAACGGGGCGCACCTTCGACGACCAACTCGCGCAACGTATCAAGGAACAGCTTGAGCACCGGCGATTCATCATCGGCGCGGTAGGTGGCGTACAGCGGCACCTCGGGCAGTGCCGGGCTCAACCGACGGAACACCAGCCCGGCGGGCGCCAGCTGTTCGATCGAGGCTGGCAGCAAGGCCACACCGAATCCTGCGCGGACCAGGCTGAGCAGGGTCTGTACCTCGATCACCTGTTGGCGGATCTGCGGGGTGAATCCAGCCTTGATACAACACTGGAAGAGAAAATCGGCAAACCTCGATTGCTTGAGTTCCAGTGCCACGAAAGGTTCTGCCGCGAGGTCGGCGGGCGCCAGCACTTCGCGTTGCGCCAATGGATGGTCCACCGGCATGACCACCCGGATCGGTTCATAAATCAGCAGTTCGTTACGCAGGCCCGGATCGTCGTAGCCGACCCGAAACACGCAGGCGTCAATACGCTTTTCCTTCAAGGCCTTGACCTGAGCCGCCGGAGTCATCTCGTGCAACCGCCAGTTGACCTGCGGATAGCGCTCGCGAAAAAGGTGCAGGGCCCGCGGCAGCACGCCGACCATCACCGAGCTGATCATGCCAATCTCCAGCTCGCCCAACTGGCCGCGACCGGTCTGGCGGGTCAGGTCCAGCGCGCGGTTCAGTTGTTCGAACACCAGGGGCGCCTGCTCCTTGAGCATCTGCCCCGCCGCCGTCAGTTCGACCCGATGGTGGCTGCGCTCGAACAGCGGCGTACCAAGCTCTTCCTCAAGCAGGCGGATCTGCTGGCTCAGTGGTGGCTGACAGATGTGCAACCGCGCCGCGGCCCGACCGAAATGCAGCTCTTCGGCCAAGGCCATGAAGTACCGCAACAAGCGCAGGTCCATGGCGGTTTACCCAAGGGTCAGTGGTGTCGAGCGCTGACGCACGCCCGTCAGGCTGAACAGCGCGTTGGCAATGGCCGGGGCCACCGACGGGCTGCCCAGCTCACCGACGCCCCCTGGTTTACCCGGTTCGCCGTCGAGCACCAGGATGTCTACCTGCGGCATGTCGGACATGCGCGGCACCCGGTAATCATGGAAGTTGCTCTGCACCACCTGTCCCTGCTTGATGTCCATGCGATCGAACAGGGCGTGACCAAGGCCCCACATCAGGCCGCCGTAGATTTGTTCCTCGACGCCGCCAGGCGACACGGCCAGGCCGCAATCCACCACGCACGTGAGCTTCTCCACGCGAATCACTCCGTCCTTTCTGGCCACCCGCGCCACCACGGCGATAAAGCTGGTGTAACCCTGATTGGTGGCAATCCCCAGGGCCGTGCCTTCCGGTAGCGGCTGGCCCCAACCCGCACGCTCGGCGGCACTTTTGAGCACCGCGACATGACGCGGCCGCTCGTGCATGTGGGCCAGTCGGAAGGCCAGGGGATCCTCTGCGGCGCCCTGCGCAAGCTCGTCCATGAAGCTTTCCACGGCGAACACGTTGGGGATGAAGCTCACCGAGCGATACCAGCCGCTCGGCACCTGGCTTTCGTGCTTGACCCAGACCAGGTCCAGGTTTGCCGGGCGATACGCAAAGTCCCACGCGGTGAGCGCTTCGGTGGTGCTGTAGTCCATGCGGTCAGGCCGTTCAAAATAGCCCGGCTCCCACTGCTCCGGCGAGGCCGGCGACACGGCTTCAAGGCGCAAGGCCGTCAGGCGGCCCTGGGCGTCAAGTGCGCCTTTGGCCTTGTGCAACGTGGCCGGGTGCATGAACAGCGAGCGCATTTCATCTTCACGGCTGTTCATCAGCTTCACCGGGACCTTGGCCTGTTGCGCCAGGTACGCCACTTCGAACAGCCAGTACTTGGCCTCCCGTGCGCCGAAACTGCCACCGGAGACCATCTCATTGATGGTGACGTTGTCCTTGGCGATACGGCACACCACGTGCGCCGCCTCCAATGCCGAAGACGGCACCTGTACGCCGCCCCAATAGGTGATGGCGTGGTCCTTGACCTGGGCGGTGATGCAGATCGGTTCCAGAGGGTTCTGGACTTTGTAGGGCATGCGGTAATCAGCTTCCAGCAGCCGCGCCGCGCCCGGCCATTGAGCATCGACATCACCCGCCTGCATCGCTGTGACCCGCAGCGCGGTTTTATCAGCCAGCGCCGCCGCCTGGGCTGTTGCCAGCTGATCGCTGTCGAACCCGGCGAGGGGCGACTCGCTCCATTGCACCACCAGCAGCGCCCGCCCCTGCTGCGCGGCCCAGTAAGTGTCGGCCAATACTGCGACACCTTCCTGATTGCCGCCGAGCACGTCGGGACGGCCCGGTACCGCGATCACCTTGCGCACACCCGGGACCTGCAATGCTGCTGTGCTATCCACCTTCAAGACTTTCGCCCCCACCACCGGGGTGCGCAGGATCACCGCCACCAACAGGTCGGGCAATTGCAAATCGATGCTGTACTTGAAACGTCCGCAGACCTTCGCCGCCGCATCGCGTTTATGGCGCAATTTGCCGATGTACTTGAACTGCGCGGGGTCCTTGAGCTTGACGGCTGTGGGCGCCGGCAAGTGCGCGGCCACACTCACCAGTTCGCCATAACCCAGGCTGCGCTGGCTGGTGCTGTGAACCACCCGGCCCTCCTCGGTGGTGCAGCTGTCAGGGCTGACCTGCCACTGCCTTGCCGCTGCCGCGATCAACAACGCCCGCGCGGTGGCGCCCGCCATGCGCAGGCGATCATATTCCAGCGACACACTGGTGCTGCCCCCGGTGGAGTAGACTTTCCACACCGGGTGGATATAGGTTTCGAAGAAGGGGTTTTCCGGCGAGATGACCTGCACGGTCATCGGGTTGACGTCCAGCTCCTCCGCCACGCACGCGGCCAGTGCGGTGTGGGTGCCGGTGCCGGAATCGTGTTTGTGCACCACCAGTTTGACCGTGCCATCGGGCAATACCCGCACCCAGGCATTCGGCTCAAAGACAGTGGCAGGCGCCGGCGCTTTCGGGTCGCTGGCGCTGATGCCGGCGGGCAGGTAGAAGGCAACAGCCAAACCCGCAGCAACGGTGGCGCTGTGCTTGAGAAACTGCCGGCGTGGCAGCTCGATCAGGTTGCTCGTCATCACGCCTCCTTCGGCGCATTGGCTGCGCGCTTGATCGCCTTATTGATGCGCCCGTACGTGCCGCAGCGGCACAGGTTGCCGGACATCGCATCGCGGATCGACTCATCGGTGACCGCCGCCCCGGTGATGAGCAGCGCCGCCGCCGACATGATCTGGCCGGATTGACAGTAGCCGCATTGCGGGACATCTTCGGCAACCCAGGCCAGTTGCAGCGGATGCTGCCCGGTGGGCGACAAACCTTCGATGGTTGTGATGCGGTGCCCCGCCACCGCCGCCACCGGTAACTGGCAGGAACGCACTGCGACCCCGTCCAGGTGCACCGTGCAGGCTCCGCACAGCCCCATGCCGCAGCCGAACTTTGTGCCGGTGAGTTTCAAGTGGTCACGCAACACCCATAACAAGGGCATGAAGGGCGCAGTCTCTACCAGCTCGTGTCGTTCGCCGTTTACCGTGAATTCGATCATTGTCAGGCTCCAAAAGAGCGGCCCGTCTTTGTGCGGGCCTGGTGATCGAATAGTGGTAACCGCAGGCCAATCGGGCCAGCGACGATTTCTGCCACCCTGTGTAAGTAGGACTAACAGCATGTACAAACGATACCCGTCGGTACAGTCCATGAGCGCATTCATCCAGGCTGCGCGCAGCGGCAGTTTTTCCAGCGCTGCGCGCAAGCTCGACTTGACCCACAGCGCCATCAGCCAGCAGATCCGTGCCCTGGAAGACTTCATCGGCCAGCCGCTGTTCGTGCGCGAAGGCGGTGGCAGCAAGCTGACCGATGCCGGCCAGTTGTTCGCCAGCGTGCTCTCTGACGGCCTGGCACAAATCGACCGCGCGCTGTCCTCAGTGAAGAACCGCAGCGTGGCGCAGCGGCTGACGCTCGATGTCGACAGCGAACTGGCGCAGAGCTGGCTCAACCCACGCTTGCCCGAGCTTCTGGATTTACTGCCCGGGCATGAAGTCGTGATGCTGTCGGTGCCACGCTCGGATCGCACTTCGTTCGAGCGGGTGGACCTGGCATTGCGTTATGGCTATGGCGACTGGGAAGACTGCGAGATGACGCAGATCTGCGGTGACCGGGTCATGGCGGTGGCCTCCCCCGGACTGCTTGAGCGGCACGGTCTGCAGCTGCCGATGACGCCGGCGCAGGTGTTGCAATTGCCGTTGCTGGGCTACACGCGTCGGTCGTGGATTCCGTGGCTGGATGCCGCAGGATTAACCCCCACCGAGCCGGCCGCGCGGGTTATTTTCGATAATGCGGCGAACCTGATTGCGGCGGCTGAAGCGGGGGTCGGTGCGGGATTGGTGCGTGGGCTGTTGGCAGCAGATGCGTTGCGCGCGGGGCGCTTGGTTGAACTGAACACCGCGCAGATCCCGGCGCATTACAACCTGTATGCGGTGTGGCCGCCGGGGCAAGCCGAGCGCGTGGCGCCTGTGGTTGAGGTGATCAAGCAGCTGGCCTTGCGTACAGAATCCTGACGCCATCGCTGGCAAGCCAGCTCCCACAGGGATCAAAGTGTTGACCCAGTCTTTCTGACAACACAAAAACCTGTGGGAGCTGGCTTGCCAGCGATGAGGCCCGCCCAGTCAATACGAAACGATATCGAACGCATATCACCCCCCCGCCCAATTAATATTGTACGAACCCTGCCCCCCCTTCCAATACTCCTCCCCAAGCAGCCAGCGTCCCGAGCCGGATGCGACCAGGCGAGGGAATGCGCAGCCTGCTGCGCATAGAAATGGCCGATTGCCCGGACGTGGCTGCTAGCGAACCGCAAGGTTCCCTTTCCGCTATCAGGAGATCGACTTCAATGATCATCGATATCAGCTGCTATCCCACCGATCTGGTGGACCTCGCCTGGAGGCATGACGGTGACCCGTTCACCGGCGAGCGTCTGCTGGAGATGATGGATGGCCCGTACATGGTCAACGGCAAACCTCGCCGCATCGACAAAGCCTTCATCCAGCCCCCCCAGGGCAACACCATCTACACCTGGACCGACGGCGACCTGACAGGTCGCGAGTCCATCGACGCCTACATGGCCTACACCCTGAAGATGGTCCAGACCTACCCAGATCGTTTCATTGGCTGCTTTGTCTACAACCCGCGTTGCGGAGTGCAGAACGGCGTCGAGGCGATCGAACGCTACGTCAAGGAACACGGGTTCAAGATGGTGCAAATGCAGGCCAACATGCATGCCTATCGCCCGGACCGCGCCTTGGACTGGGTGCGTCCGGCCTTCGAGAAATGCGCCGAGCTCGGCATCCCGGTCAAGCTGCACACCGGTGATGGCCCCTACAGTATCCCGTCGGAATGGGTGCCGATGATCAAGGAGTTTCCCAACGTCGATTTCATCATGGCGCACTTCGGCGTGCAGACCGGTGGCGTCTACGTGTTCGAACCCATGCAATGGGCCATGGAACTGCCCAACGTCTACTGCGAATCAGGCTGGTGCCTGCAATCGCGGATCGTCGAATTCGCCAAGGTGCTGCCCACCCACAAAATCCTCTTCGGCACCGACACACC
Organism: Pseudomonas sp. 65/3-MNA-CIBAN-0223; assembly: GCF_040310425.1. Taxonomy (NCBI): domain Bacteria; kingdom Pseudomonadati; phylum Pseudomonadota; class Gammaproteobacteria; order Pseudomonadales; family Pseudomonadaceae; genus Pseudomonas; species Pseudomonas sp. 65/3-MNA-CIBAN-0223. The sequence continues at coordinate 43,706 of NZ_JBEOPV010000001.1, read as the reverse complement.
CCCCAACGAGCCGGGCATGTGGCTGCGCCTGCTGGAAGTGCTGTGCCACGAGCCGCCGCAGGGCCTGAACCTCGACGAGGACACCCTCGAAGACTACCTGGGCAACAACACCGCACGGATGATCGGCCTCGAGCCGACTGCCCCGCCGCGTTCCGTGTCCGAAGCCGAGGCGCAACTCAAGCGCCCCGTCACCACCCAACTGGCCAGGAGCTGAATCGATGATCATCGACACCCATCTGCACCCCACCAACCTGGTCGACGAGGCCTGGCGCCACACGGGCGAACCCTTCACCGGCGAGCGCATGCTCAAGCTGATGGACGGCCCCTACATGATCAACGGCAAACCTCGCCGCATCGACATGGGTTTCATCCAGCCGCCACCGGGCAACACCGGCTATCGCGACGGTAACCGCCGGGGCCGCGAAGGCGTGCGCGACTACATGTCGTACATTGCCGAACTCTGTGTGAAGTACCCGGACCGCTTCATCGGCAACTTCAACTTCAACCCGCGCTGGGGACCGGAAAACGGCGCCGCGGAGCTGGAATTCCACATCAAGGAATACGGCTTCAAGATGCTGAAATTGCACGCCAACATGCACGGCTATCGCCCCGATCGCGCACTGGACTGGCTGCGCCCGGCGATGAAGGTCTGCGCCAAGTACAACATCGTGGTACTGATCCACACCGGCGACGGCCCGTACACCATCCCGACGATGTTCTACCCGATCATCCGCGAGTTCCCGATGGTCAACTTCATCATCGGTCACTTCGGCATCCAGACCGGCGGCAACTATTCGTTCGAAGCGTTCTGGATGGCGATGGACACACCGAACGTGTACTGCGAATCCGGCTGGTGCTTCCAGTCGCGGATCGTCGAGTTCGCCAAGGACCTGCCGCGCAACAAGATCGTGTTCGGCACTGACTCGCCACCCAACGAACCGGGCATGTGGCTACGCGAACTCGAAGTGTTGTGCTCGCCTGCGCCGCAAGGCCTGGGCATCGATGAGGATCATCTGGAGGACTACCTGGGCAACAACATCGCCCGGCTGTGCGGCATCGAACCGACGCCGCCACCCAAGGACCTGATCGAGGCGGACATCCGCCTGACCACGACTTATTTGTAGATCGGCATCACACAGAACCCTGTGGGAGCCAGCCTGCTGGCGATGGCGGCAGCACAGTCAAAATCAATGTCGACTGGCCCACCGGTATCGCCAGCAGGCTAGCTCCCACAGGTTCTGCACCAATCCACAACATTGCGGTACAGCGACTTTACAGGCGCGAAGATGAACCGGCGTTCGATCGACCGGCGGGCCAACGGCTTGTCGATCGAACGTCGCCCTCAACCCTGCGCGCCTGCTTTTTTACGAGGTGAAACCATGACCGTTTCGACGCTTGGCGATACCCAGGATTTCCACGTTTTCATCGACGCCTATCGCCGGTTGTACCCGGACGATGTGCTGACCATCCACGAACCCCTGAGTGCCGACCAGGACGTCACCGCCCTGGTCGACGCCCTCGCCGGCCAGGGCCGCGATCCGCTGTTGATCTGCGAACAGGTCGGCAACCTCGGCGTGCCCGTAGCCACCAACCTGTTCGCCTCCCGCAGCCGGATCGCAAGGATCTTCGGCGTCACCGCGGCGCAACTGCACGAGACGTTCCAGGCGCGCGCCAACCAGCCCATCGCACCGCGCTACGTTGAAACCGGCCCGGTGCTGGACGAAATTTTCGAAGGCGAGGCCGTGGACCTGGCCTTGTTGCCGATGCTCAAGCACTTCGACAGCGACCGCGGCCCCTACATTACCAACGCGATCATCATTGCCGAGGATCCGCTGACCGGCATCGCCAACATGAGCTATCACCGCTCCATGCGCCATGCCCGGCAGACCCTCGCCACCAGCCTGCACTCACGGGGTCACCTGTGGCGCATGCTGCAAACCGCCCGGGAACGCGGGGAAGAATTGCGCGTGGCCATGGTCGTTGGCGCCCATCCGCTGTTCATGCTCGCCGCCGCCGCGCGGTTACCTTTCGGCAGTGATGAGCGGGCAGTCGCCGGCGGCCTGTTCGGCGCCCCGCTGGTGCTGGTCAAGACCGCACGCTACGGCATCGGCGTGCCGGCGTTCGCCGAATTCGTGCTCGAAGGTGCGATCGACCCGACGGCCTATGCCGAAGAAGGTCCGTTTGGCGAGTTCAGCGGTTATTCCTCGGACCGTTCGACCAACAACGTGCTGCGCGTCGACACCCTGATGCGCCGCAAGGATGCCTGGCTGGTGGACGTGGTCGGCGGTCGTTATGCCGAACACCTGACACTGGCGCGGCTACCCCGGGAAGCCGAAATGAGCGAAAAGCTCAAGGCGCGCTTTCCCGCCGTCACCGCCGTGCACTACCCCAACTCCGGTACGCATTTTCATTGCTACGTGGCCCTGGACCAGAGCCGCGACGGCGAAGCGCGGCAGATCATGCTGGCGCTGCTGGGCTGGGACCCTTACCTGAAATCGGTGATCGCGGTGGACAGCGACATCGACATCAATGACGACAGCCAGGTGCTCTGGGCCTTGGCCACGCACTTCCAGCCGCATCAGGACATCTTCGTCATCGACGGCTTGCCCGGCAGTCCCCTGGACCCTTCGTCCTCGGTCAACGGCACCACCTCGCGCATGGGCCTGGACGCCACCCGCGGCGCAGGGTTTGACGGCATCAAGGCACAACTCGACCAGGCCGCCCTGGAGCGCGCGCGCAGCCTGCTGCAGGGTTATCGGTCATGAATCGCCAGCGCCTGGTGGTCGGTATCAGCGGCGCGTCCGGGTTTATCTACGGCGTGCGCCTGCTGGAGTTGCTGGCCAGGCTCGACATCGAAACGCACCTGGTCATCAGCCGGGCCGCGTTGCTGACCATGGCCCATGAAACCGGCTACAAACTGGCGGACGTGATCGCCCTGGCCAGTCACTACCACCGCGCAGACGACGTCGCGGCGGGCATCGCCAGTGGCTCGTTTCGTTGCCTGGGCATGGTGGTGGCGCCCTGTTCCATGCGCACCCTGGCGGAAATCGCCACCGGCACCTCCGCAGGCCTGATCGGCCGCGCGGCCGATGTGACCTTGAAGGAGCGCCGCACCCTGGTGCTGATGGCCCGGGAAACGCCGTTGACCCTGGCGCACCTGCGCAACATGACCGCCGTCACCGAAATGGGCGGGATCATCGCCCCACCCGTCCCGGCCTTTTACGCCCGCCCGCAAAGCCTTGCGCAAATGGTCGATCACAGCCTGGGTCGGGTCCTCGACCTGTTCGGCCTGGACGCCGGCACCGCGTTGCGCTGGGGCGAACCGGACCTTCATTCATTGAAAAGCAAAACCTGTGGGAGCGAGCCTGTTCGCGATGAGGCCGCAACAGCCAGCATCGGGATCGGCTGATCCAGCGCCATCGCGAGCAGGCTCGCTTACACACTGCAGTACCCCGACCCATTGGTTCCAAAGGAGCATCACATGAACAGCCCATTCAACGCCCCGACCCCGAACCGCAAGATCCCGGTGACCATCCTCACCGGCTTTCTCGGCGCCGGCAAAACCACCCTGCTGAACTACATCCTCAAGGAAAACCACGGACGCAAAATCGCGGTGATCGAGAACGAATTCGGTGAGGTCGGGATCGACGGCGACCTGGTCCTCAGTTCCGAGACCGAGGAAATCTACGAGATGGTCAACGGGTGTGTGTGCTGCACCGCCGAGGTCCGCGAAGACCTGGTGCGCATCGTTCGCGAACTGGTGGCGCGCCCGGTACGCCTCGACCACATCCTGATCGAAACCAGTGGCCTGGCCGATCCGTACCCGGTGGCACAGAGCTTTTTCATCAACGATCCCATCGCCGATGAAGTGGAACTGGATGCGATCGTGACCATGGTTGACGCCAAGCACATCGCCCAGCATCTGGAAGACCTGCAACTCGATGGCGTCGACAACCAGGCGGTGGACCAGATCGTCTGCGCCGACCGGATCGTGATCAACAAAGTCGACTTGGTGAGCAGCGCCGAGGTGCACGCCCTGAGCGAAAAAATTCGTGGCTTGAACGCGACTGCGGACCTGGTGACCTCCAGCTATGCCGAAATCGACCTGACAAAAATCCTCGGCATCGGCGCCTTCGAGTCCACGCAAAAACTCATGGAAATCGGCGCCGAACATGACCATCACGGCCACGAACATCATCACGAGCCGGATCATGACCACGACCCCAGTGTCTCGTCGGTAGGCATTGCCGTGGACGGCGCGGTGAACCTCGGCGCGTTTCACCGCTGGATCAGCGAACTGCGCACCGCTCAGGCCGACAACCTGTACCGCATGAAAGGCGTACTGGCGGTGCAGGACCAGGACCAGCGCTATGTACTGCAAGGCGTTCACAGCCTAGTGGAGTTTCGCGCATCAACCTTGTGGGGCACTGAACCGCGCTCCAGCAAGATCGTGTTCATCGGCCGCGACCTGGACCGCGCGGCGCTGAACCAGGGCTTTGCCGCCTGCCTGGCAGGCTGAAGCAGCGGCATCGGAGCCGGTGGATGGCGGCTCCGGGCATACAGATGCCTGACACCTCTGGTAGCCCACAGGTATCAGGCATCAGGCATCAGCACGAATACCCCTCTCTACAGCATAAAACAGCAAGAGGTGATTCCCATGTCGTCAGCCACTCCCCCTTCAACCATCCACCCGGTCGACCAGGTTCTACCTGTGCGCCAAATGCTCACCCTCGGCCTGCAACACATGGCCGTCTCGTACATCGGCGCCATCGCCGTGCCGTTGATTGTCGCCAGCGCCTTGAAAATGTCCCAGGCCGATACCGTGGTGTTGATCAGCACCACGTTGTTCTGCTCGGGCATCGCCACGCTGTTGCAAACCGTGGGCTTCTGGAAATTCGGCGTACGCCTGCCAATTCTGCAGGGCGTGGCCTTCAGCAGCGTCGGCCCGGTGATCGCCATTGGCAGCAACCCGGAGGTGGGATTTGCCGGGGTTTGCGGAGCGGTGATCGGCGCAGGGATTTTTACCATGCTGGTCGCGCCCTTCGTCGGCCGACTGCGGCGCTATTTCCCGCCAGTGGTCACCGGCTGCATCGTCACCGTGATCGGCCTGCAGCTGTTCCCGATTGCCTACGAGTGGGTCGGTGGCGGGCGTCACGCCAGCGATTTTGGCGCGCCGGCGTACCTGGCTGTCGCGGCCGTGGTGCTGTTGACCATCCTGCTGGTCAACCGCTACGGCAGCCCGATGCTGCGCAACATGGCGGTGCTGGTGGGCATGCTGGTGGGCGCGGGGCTGGCGTACGGGCTGGGTATGGGCAGCTTCAGCAGCGTCGGCGATTCGCCCTGGCTCACGGTGCCCTACCCGTTCTACTTCGGCCTGCCGACCTTCAGCCTGATCCCGATCGCGACCATGGTGGTGGTGATGATTGTGCAGATGGTCGAGTCCATGGGGCTGTTCGTCGCGATTGGCGACATCGTCGACAAGCCGGTGGAAGAAAAACAGGTGATCAACGGCCTGCGGGCCAACGGCCTGGCGAGCACCATTGCCGGCATGTTCGCCGCCTTCCCGTTCATTGCCTTCATGGAGAACGTCGGCCTGGTGATCCTCACGGGCGTGCGCAGTCGCTGGGTAGTGGCGATCAGCGGATTGCTCATGTGCACCGTGGCCCTGGTGCCCAAGGCCGGGGCAATCATCGCCTCAATGCCGACCGCAGCCCTGGGTGGTGCCGGGATCGCAATGTTTGGCGTGGTCGCGGCCGCCGGCATCCAGACCCTGGCCAAGGTCGACTACGAGCGTAATCGCTACAACGTGCTGATCGTCGGTTTCACCATCGCCGCCGCCCTGGTGCCGGTGCTGGCCCCGGCGCTGTTCAAGCAATTGCCCGAGTGGAGCCAGCCGTTCCTGCACAGCAGCGTGGTGATCGCCTGCCTGGTGTCAGTGCTGCTTAACGCCGCCCTCAATGGCGTCAGCGCGCCAGACAGCGCCGCCAGCAAACCCGCCTCCCATAGCCTTTGACCGGAGAAGCCCATGACTCAACTTCAAAACATCCTGATCAAAAACCCGCTGGAGGTGATGACCGGCCTGCGCGGCGAACGCGCCCGGGCCGGCAGCGTCGACATCCGCGTGGTCAACGGGCGCATCGCCGAAATGGCCGCCGGCCTGCAGGCGCAACCCGGGGAGCGGGTGATCGACGCCCGTCATTGCCTGGTGTATCCAGGCTGGATCAACACCCACCATCACCTGTTCCAGAACCTGCTCAAAGCCGTGCCCGAGGGGTTGAACCAGGACCTGCAAGGCTGGCTCGCCAGCGTGCCCTACCCACGCCTCAACCGCTTCACCCCGCAGCTGTCGCGCATTGCCGCGCGGCTGGGCATGGCCGAGTTGCTGCTGTCGGGGGTGACGACCTGCGCCGACCATCACTACCTGTACCACGCCCACGGCACGACCGAGACAGGTGACCTGCTGTTCGACACGGCGGACGAATTCGGCTTGCGCTTCGTGCTGTGCCGAGGGGGTGCCCTGGAGTCGGCAAGTGCACACCCCGGCTTTTCAAAAACCGCGCTGCAGCCGGAGTCGCTGGAGCAAATGGTCGGCGACATCGAGCGCTTGAAATCGCGCTATCACCAGGACATTCCGGACGCCATGCGCCGGGTCGTGGTGGCGCCGACCACGCCCACTTTCTCGCTGCCGCCCACCCTGCTGCGGGAGCTGGCTCACACGGCTCGTGGCCTTGGCCTGCGCCTGCATACGCACCTGTCGGAGACGCAGAACTACGTCAATTTCTGCCGCGAGAAATACAATTGCCTGCCGGTTGAATTCGTCGCTGAGCACGAGTGGCTCGGCCCGGATGTCTGGTTCGCCCATGCGGTGCACCTGCAACCTGGCGAAATCCGCATGCTCGCGCAGACGGGCACCGGCGTTTCCCATTGCCCGGTGAGCAACGCTCGACTGGGTAGCGGTATCGCGCCAGTGCCACAGATGGCCGAGGCCGGCGTGCCGATATCCCTGGGCGTCGATGGCGTGGCGTCGAACGAGTCCGGAAGCATGGTCGGTGAAGCACACACCGCGTGGCTGATTCACCGGGCGGAACAAGGCGCGGGCGCCACCACCGCCGAAGACGTGATTCACTGGGGCACGGCCGGCGGCGCTCAGGTATTGGGCCTCGGTGCGGTGGGCACACTGGAGATCGGACAGGCAGCGGACCTGGTGATCTACGGCCTGGATCACCCGCGCTTTTTCGGCTTCCACGACCTGGCGGTAGCACCGGTGGTCGCGGGCGAACCGATCACCGTGCGCTACAGCCTGGTGGGTGGCCGGGTGGTGGTCGATGACGGCGTGATCCCGGGGCTCGACCTGGAGCGCATGCGCGCCGAAGCCTGGGAAGGCGTGCAGCAACTGATGCACGTCGACGACTAGCCCCCGGTAGGAGCTGCCGCAGGCTGCGATCTTTTGATCTCGCGCCGCTTTCGACGCAGCCAAAAGATCGCAGCCTGCGGCAGCTCCTACGGGGACCTCATCATTCAAGCCGCCAGTTGCCCCCCTGCAATCGCCGCCGAAGCCGCCAGCATTGCCCGCAACAACACCGCACACCCCGCCGCCAGGTCATCCGGCGCCGCATTTTCGATCTCGTTGTGGCTAATACCGCCTTCGCACGGCACGAAGATCATCCCCGCCGGCCCCAGTTCGGCGAGGAAGATCGCGTCATGCCCCGCGCCACTGACGATGTCCATGTGCGACAGACCCAGCCCCTGCGCCGCATTGCGCACCGCGTCGACACAACCTTGCTCGAAATACAGCGGCGGGAAATCCGCCGTGGGCGTCAGTTCGTAGCTCAGGCCATGTTGCTCGCAGGTGGCTTCAATCACCTGGCGAACTTCGGCAATCATCGAATCCAGGCGAGCCGGTTCCAGGTGCCGGAAGTCCAGGGTCATGCGCACTTCGCCGGGAATGACATTGCGCGAGCCGGGATAGGCTTGCAGGCACCCGACCGTGCCGCAGGCGTGAGGTTGATGACCCAGGGCGGCACGATTGACCGCACCCACGATGATGGAGGCGCCGACCAGGGCGTCCTTGCGCAAGTGCATTGGCGTCGGGCCGGCATGGGCTTCGACTCCGCGCAGTTTCAGGTCGAACCACTTCTGCCCGAGAGCCCCCATGACCACGCCGATAGTCTTGCGCTCATCCTCAAGAATCGGGCCTTGCTCGATGTGCGCTTCAAAATAGGCACCGACCGCATGGCCGCTGACCTTGCGAGTGCCGGCGTAGCCGATGGCATTGAGTGCCTCGCCCACGGTGACGCCGTCGGCATCGACTTTGGCCAGGGTTTCCTCCAGCGTGAATTTTTCCGCGAAGACCCCCGAGCCCATCATGCACGGCGCAAAACGCGAGCCCTCTTCGTTGGTCCAGACCACCACCTCCAGCGGGGCCTCGGTTTCCACGCCCAGATCGTTGAGGGTGCGCAGCACCTCAACGCCGGCCAGCACACCAAAGCAGCCATCGAACTTGCCACCGGTGGGCTGGGTGTCGATGTGGCTGCCGGTCATCACGGGAGGCAGGTCCGGATTGCGCCCGGGACGGCGGGCGAAAATATTGCCGACCGCGTCGATGCTGACGGTGCAGCCCGCCTCTTCGCACCAACTGACAAAGATATCCCGAGCATGACGATCGAGGTCGGTCAGGGCCAGGCGACAGACACCGCCTTTGACCGTGGCGCCAAGCTTGGCCAGTTCCATGAGCGACTGCCACAGGCGATCGCGGTTGATGTGCTGATGGGTGGACTGCAGAACGTCTACAGCAGCGTTCATGTTGATCTCCTCAGGCGACTTGTTATTGGATTATTCAGATTTTTTCCGGTGCTATCACTGCCGTCATCGCGGGCAAGCCCGGCTCCCAAAGGATTGTGGTGTCCCCGTTAGTTGCGTCTGACACCACTCCTGTGGGAGCCGGGCTGCCCGCGATGAGGCCGGCACTTACACCGCAGATTTCGCAACAGACGGGTCAGGTCGCAGTGAACACAACCCGTAATAAATCAACCCGCCCAAGGCCGAACCGGTAAACCAGCCATAACTGTAAAACCAGCTGAACGCATCGCTGCCCAACGACAGCAAGGTCAGCGCCACCGGCACGCCGAAGGCGATAAAACCGAACCAGTTCCAGGCCGGGTACACGTCATCGCGGTACAGCCCAGCGAGGTCGAGTTGCTGTTTCCTGATCAGGAAATAATCCACCACCATGATCCCGGCAATCGGCCCCAGCAAACTCGAATAACCGAGCAACCAGTTGGAATACACCGTCTCCAGGCTGACGTCGGAAACGATCAAGCCAAGCTTCTTCAACAATTCATGGGCCATCAGCACCAGCCCGACCACCCCGGTCAGCAACACCGCCTTGGTGCGGTTGATGACCTTTGGCGCAATGTTCTGGAAATCGTTGGTCGGCGACACGATATTCGCCGCAGTGTTGGTCGACAGCGTCGCGATAATGATCAGTGCCATGGCCAGGGCGACCCACACCGGGCTCTGGATATGACCAATCAACGTTACCGGATCGGACACGGTCACCCCCACCAGCTTGACCGAGGCCGCGGTCATCACCACACCCAGGGCGGCAAACAGGAACATGGTCAGTGGCAGGCCGATAATCTGCCCGACTATCTGGTCCTTCTGGCTCTTGGCATAACGGCTGAAATCCGGAATGTTCAGGGACAAGGTCGCCCAGAAACCGACCATTGCGGTGAGCCCGGCGGCGAAGTAACTGACAACGCTCGCCCCTTCCGGACGCTTGGCCGGGATCGCCATCAGCTCGGTCATCGACACGTTGGGCATCGCCCACACCAGCACTCCCACCCCAACCAGCACCAGCAAGGGTGCAGACAGTGTCTCCAGCCACTTGATCGACTCGGCACCGCGGATCACTACCCACAGGTTCAGGGCCCAGAACACCATGAAACCGATCACCTCCCCGGTGCCGCCCAGGGACTTCCAGCCCTCGAACACCGAACCGAGGAACAGGTGAATCGCCAACCCGCCGAACATGGTCTGGATACCGAACCAGCCACAGGCCACCAGCGCCCGAATCAGGCAGGGAATGTTGGAGCCGAGAATGCCAAAAGAGGAACGCAGCAACACTGGAAAAGGGATGCCGTACTTGGTGCCGGGAAACGCGTTCAACGTCAGCGGGATCAGCACAATGATGTTGGCAAACAGAATCGCCAGCAGCGCCTCGCCGACACTCAGGCCGAAATAGGCAGTGAGCACGCCACCGAGGGTGTAGGTCGGCACGCAGATCGACATGCCGACCCACAATGCCGTGATATGCCACTTGTTCCAGGTTCGTTCGCGCACCTTGGTCGGTGCCATGTCGTGGTTGTAACGGGGACTGTCGAGGACGTCGGTGCCGGCTTCCAGCTCATACAAGCCGTTGCGCTCGGTCACTTGCGATCTGATCTGTTGCATGGCCGCTCCACTGTTATTTTTGATTATCTTGCTCATCAGGGGCTGGCGACATCAATAAACATGCCGATTGCCCCGCTTGCGCATCGGGCAGATCCATTAAAAAGCGTTAACTCTCTGAAACTCATCATGTTTATTCATATAAACAAACGGTCCTCGGGACACTGCCCGGCGCTCAGGGCGACGACCAGGCAAAGTTGTCTGAACCGTCAGGACTCAAACTGGTGCATCAAACTTTTTTCCCCGCTTTGCGCGTTAACCATAGACGCTTCTCAAGCAGCTGATTTCACATAAGAAATCTCGTCTATTTTGGCATCCTGTCAAGTGCGTCAAAATGGTGAAAGCTTGAACCAAATTGGTGATTTCAATATTTAATCTTTATTTATCAATAGGTTATTAATGGCATTAGCTTATAAAAAATAATCTTGCTCATTCCTCAAACTCGGACTAGTTTCTATTCCTGACAGCGCTGACAGGAATACACCTGTTTGCGTCTGGTTCATATAAAACATTTAGAACCGGCACCAGTCGGTCATTGCCTGCGAGGAACTCGGAATGTCTCTGTTGATCCGTGGCGCCACCGTTGTAACTCACGATGAAAGTTATCGCGCCGACGTCTATTGCGCCGACGGCGTGATCAAAGCCATCGGCGATCAACTGGATGTTCCGGCGGGTGCCGAAGTGCTCGACGGCAGCGGCCAGTACTTGATGCCCGGTGGTATCGATCCGCACACTCACATGCAACTGCCCTTCATGGGCACGGTGGCCAGCGAAGATTTTTTCAGCGGCACGGCGGCAGGGCTTGCCGGTGGCACCACCTCGATTATCGACTTCGTGATTCCCAACCCGCAGCAATCGCTGATGGAAGCCTTTCATCAATGGCGCGGCTGGGCAGAAAAATCGGCAGCGGACTACGGCTTCCACGTCGCCATCACCTGGTGGAGCGAGCAGGTTCGCGAAGAAATGGCCGAGTTGGTCAGCCAGCACGGGGTCAATAGCTTCAAGCATTTCATGGCTTACAAGAACGCGATCATGGCGGCGGACGATACCCTGGTGGCGAGTTTCGAACGCTGCCTGGAGCTGGGCGCCGTGCCGACCGTACACGCGGAAAATGGCGAGCTGGTGTATCACCTGCAACGCAAGCTGATGGCCCAGGGCATCACCGGGCCGGAAGCGCACCCGCTGTCGCGGCCTTCACAGGTGGAAGGCGAAGCCGCCAGCCGGGCGATCCGTATTGCCGAAACCCTGGGCACCCCGCTGTACCTGGTGCATGTCTCGACCAAGGAAGCCCTCGACGAAATCACCTATGCCCGCAGCAAGGGCCAGCAGGTCTACGGCGAGGTCCTCGCCGGGCACTTGCTGCTGGACGACAGCGTCTATCAGCACCCGGACTGGAACACTGCCGCCGGCTACGTCATGAGCCCGCCCTTCCGCCCGCGCGGGCATCAGGAGGCACTCTGGCACGGGCTGCAATCGGGCAACCTGCACACCACCGCCACCGACCATTGCTGCTTCTGTGCCGAGCAGAAAGCGGCCGGGCGCGATGACTTCAGCAAGATCCCCAACGGCACCGCCGGTATCGAAGACCGCATGGCCGTGCTGTGGGATGAGGGGGTTAACACCGGGCGTTTCTCGATGCAGCAGTTCGTGGCGCTGACCTCGACCAACACCGCGAAAATTTTCAACCTCTACCCGCGCAAAGGCGCCATTCGCGTCGGTGCCGATGCCGACCTGGTGCTGTGGGATCCGCAAGGTACCCGGACCATTTCCGCGGCCACCCATCACCAGCAGGTCGACTTCAATATCTTTGAAGGCAAGACCGTACGCGGTGTGCCCAGCCACACGATCAGCCAGGGCCGAGTGGTCTGGGCCGATGGTGACCTGCGGGCCGAACGCGGTGCAGGGCGGTATGTCGAGCGGCCGGCATATCCGGCGGTGTTTGACCTGCTGAGCAAGCGGGCTGAGTTGAATCAGCCAGTTGCTGTGAAGCGCTGAAATCCAGGCCTTCGGCCATTGCGGGCCAGCCCGGACGCAACAGAAAACCCACTGCCCACCAGAGGCAGCACCTCAATAACCGTGAGGCCAACACCGTGATCAAGAGCTTGAACCACCTCCCGCATCCCCATGAAAGTGCGGTCGCCCTCGCCGGTCACTTTACCGACCTGGCGCCACCACTCAACGACCGGCAGGCGCACTTGGAGGCTTCGCGCTGCCTCTACTGCTACGACGCGCCCTGTGTGAATGCTTGCCCAAGTGAAATCGATATCCCGTCGTTCATCCGCAATATCCATGCGGACAACGTGCAAGGTGCCGCCCATAAAATACTCTCCGCGAACATACTGGGCGGCAGTTGTGCGCGGGTCTGTCCCACGGAAATTCTTTGCCAGCAGGCCTGCGTGCGCAACAACGATCATGAGTGCGCACCGGTACTGATCGGCCTGCTGCAACGCTACGCAGTCGACAACGCGCACTTCAGCACGCATCCATTCTCCCGTGCGGCGGCTACCGGCAAACGCATCGCAGTGGTGGGTGCCGGTCCCGCCGGGCTGTCCTGCGCCCACCGCAGTGCCATGCACGGCCACGACGTGGTGATCTTCGAGGCACGGGAAAAGGCCGGCGGCCTCAACGAGTACGGCATCGCCAAGTACAAACTGGTGGACGACTACGCCCAGAAAGAGCTGGATTTCCTCCTGCAAATCGGCGGCATCGAAATACGTCACGGGCAAAAACTCGGCGAAAACCTGACCCTCAGTGAACTGCACCAGCAATTCGACTCTGTATTCCTCGGCATTGGCTTGAACGCCAGCAAGCAACTGGGCCTGGCCCACGAAGATGCGCCGGGACTGCTCGCCGCTACCGACTACATCCGCGAACTGCGCCAGGCCGACGACCTGACCCAATTGCCCCTGGCTGATCGCTGTATCGTCCTCGGCGCCGGCAACACGGCCATCGACATGGCCGTGCAAATGGCCCGCCTCGGCGCCCGCGACGTCAACCTGGTGTACCGCCGGGGCGTCGAGGAAATGGGCGCCACCGGCCACGAGCAGGACATCGCCAAAGCCAATCAGGTGCGCCTGCTGACCTGGGCCCAACCGGAGCAAGTGTTGCTCGATGACCTGGGTAACGTGCGTGGCATGCGCTTCGCCCGCACCGTGCTGGTAGAAGATCGGCTGCAAACCACCGGTGAAACCTTCGAACTGGCAGCCGACGCGATTTTTAAAGCCATCGGCCAAGCCTTCGATACCGCTGCACTCGCCGACCCACTGGCCCGGGAATTGAAGCGCCAGGGCGAGCGCATCCAGGTCGATGAACAGCTGCGCACCAGCATTCCTGGCGTGTACGCGGGCGGCGATTGCACCAGCCTCGATCAGGACCTCACCGTGCAAGCGGTGCAACACGGCAAACTGGCCGCCGAGGCCATCCACACCCAACTCATGCTCAATGTGGAGGCTGCGTAAATGGCCGATCTCTCGATCAACTTCGCCGGTATCAAAGCCCCCAACCCCTTCTGGCTGGCTTCCGCACCGCCCACCGACAAGGCTTATAACGTAGTCCGCGCCTTCGAGGCTGGCTGGGGTGGCGTGGTCTGGAAAACCCTGGGCGAGGACCCGGCAGCAGTCAACGTGTCATCACGCTACTCGGCGCTGTTTGGCGCCAACCGGGAAGTCATGGGTTTCAATAACATCGAGCTGATTACCGACCGCTCCCTGGAAATCAACCTGCGGGAAATCACCCAGGTCAAAAAGGACTGGCCGGACCGCGCGCTGATCGTCTCGCTGATGGTGCCTTGCGTGGAAGAGTCGTGGAAATTCATTCTGCCGCTGGTGGAAGCGACCGGTGCTGACGGCATTGAACTCAACTTCGGCTGTCCCCATGGCATGCCCGAGCGCGGTATGGGCGCAGCGGTCGGCCAGGTGCCGGAGTACGTCGAACAGGTCACGCGCTGGTGCAAGACCTACTGCTCGCTGCCCGTGATCGTCAAGCTCACGCCCAACATCACCGACATCCGCGTCGCCGCCCGCGCCGCCCATCGCGGCGGTGCCGATGCGGTATCGCTGATCAATACCATCAACTCCATCACCAGCGTCAACCTCGAACGCATGGTCGCCAACCCGGTGGTCGGTAGCCAGAGTACCCACGGTGGTTACTGCGGTTCGGCAGTCAAGCCCATCGCCCTGAACATGGTCGCCGAAATCGCCCGCGACCCGCTGACACAGCGGCTACCCATCTCCGGCATTGGTGGCATTGGCACATGGCGCGATGCAGCGGAATTCATTGCGCTCGGCAGCGGCACGGTGCAGGTGTGCACGGCAGCGATGCTGCATGGTTTCAGGATCGTCGAGGAGATGAAAGACGGCCTGTCACGCTGGATGGACAGTCAGGGCTACGCCAGCATCGCGGACTTTTCCGGGCGTGCGGTGGCTAATACAACGGACTGGAAGTACCTCGACATCAACTACCAGGTCATCGCCAAGATCGACCAGGAAGCCTGCATCGGCTGCGGCCGCTGCCACATCGCCTGCGAAGACACCTCGCACCAGGCGGTGGCCAGCCTCAAGCAGGCCGATGGCACGCACAAGTATCAAGTGATCGACGATGAATGTGTGGGCTGCAACTTGTGCCAGATCACCTGCCCGGTGCAGGACTGCATCGAGATGGTGCCGATCGACAGTGGCAAGCCGTTCCTGGACTGGAACCACGATCCGCGCAACCCCTACCATGTCGCGGTCTGACCTTTAAACAGTAGAAGATCGCAGCCTCGTTGCACTCGACAGCTCCTACCCGGCCCAAGCGCCACCCCGCCCCCGTAGGAGCTGTCGAGTGCAACGAGGCTGCGATCTTTTCAAGCGCACCACAGACCGACGACTCCCTGGCCAACACCCACTGATGTATGGGACATCTAGGGCTCCAACCCAATCCCGCGCAAAATCACACTCGTCACCGTCTGCACCGCCCGCTCAAACTGCATATCGGACAATGGCTGGTGATCATTCAGGATATTCACCTGATGATCAAAGTCGGCGTAGTGCTGGGTCGACGCCCAGATCATGTAGAGCAGGCTGGAGGGCTCCACCGGCAGGATGCGTTTGTCTTCCACCCACTGACGGATTTTCGCTTCCTTCATCTTGGCCCAGTCGTACAGGCTGGCGTCCAGTGCCTCACCCAGCGTCGGCGCGCCATGGATGATTTCGTTGGCCCAGACCTTGGAGCCGTACGGACGGCTGCGCGAATGTTGCATCTTGGCGCGGATGTAGCTGCTGAGGACCACGCGCGGGTCGTCGAACATTTCGAAGCACAGGGCGTCCTGTTTCCACACTTCCAGCAGGTCGAACAGCACTGCACTGTAGAGTTCGCTCTTGGTGCTGAAGTAGTAATGCAGGTTGGAGCGCGGCAGTTGCACTTCGGCGGCAATGTCGGCCATGGCGGTACTGCCGAAGCCTTTCTCGGCGAAGACCTTTTCAGCCCCCAGCAGAATTTTCTCGACGTTACTGCGACGGATCTCGATCTTGTGATTGCCCATGAGGGCTCCCTGACGACAGCGTTGGTCAAGACTAGCATCCGCTCTACTTCGCGGCGACAGGGCAAAACGAAACTTCGTCCCGGCGCGCCCTGGAAGGTAAACTGCACCTCTCTTCCAACCTGCCCAGAGGTATTCCATGATGACGCTCAAGAAAACCCTGACCACCGTCACCCTCCTCGGCTCGCTGTTCGCCGCCTCGTCGGTGTTCGCTCATGCCCACCTGAAAAGCCAGAGCCCGGCCGCCGACAGCACGGTCAGCGCACCGGCAGAGCTGCGCCTGGTATTTTCCGAAGGGGTGGAAGCGACCTTTACCAAGGTGACGCTGAGCAAGGACGGCAGCAACGTACCGGTAAAAAGCCTGGCCACCGAAGGCAGTGACAAGAAAACCCTGGTGGTGACGCCGCAAGCGCCTTTGACTGCAGGTGCGTACAAGGTCGAATGGCACGCGGTGTCGGTCGATACTCATAAAAGTGAAGGCGCCTACAGCTTCAAGGTCGGTCAGTAATTCATGACGAGCGCGATGGTGCTGTGCCGCTTTCTGCATTTCACCGTGGTGCTGATGCTGGTCGGGGCCTGGGTGTTCAGGCCCCTGCTGTTGGGGCGTGGCATTACCACGCTGGATCAGCCGCTGGCGCGGGTGAGCCGATGGCTGGCAGCGGTGGCGTTGGTGAGCGGCGTCTGCTGGTTACTGTTGATCACTGCCAGCATGGCCGGGGACTGGGCGGCCGCCCTTGACCTGCCGACCCTGCAACTGGTCATGGGCAACACGTTTTTCGGCCAGGTATGGCGCTGGCATCTGTTACTCAACGGGCTGGTGCTGGCGTTGCTGTTCACACGCTGGCAGGCCTCCCTGCTGCCGCGCCTGGTATTGGGTGGCTTGTTGCTGGCGACGCTTGCACCCGTGGGCCATGGCGCGATGCTCGATGGCTTGAACGGCCAACTGCTGATCCTCAATCAGATCGTGCACCTGGTGTGCGTTGGCATCTGGCTGGGCGGCTTGATGCTGCTGGTGATGATCTTGCGCCAGGCATCAGTCCACCCGATCGGCGTCATTCTCCAGCGGTTCAGTGGTGTGGGTTACGCGCTGGTGGCGGGACTGGTGTTGACGGGGCTGATCAACGTGCGAGTACTGACGGGCCAGCTGTGGCCGACGCCATTGTGGTCGGGATTTGCCTTGATTCTGTTGATCAAGGTCGGGTTAGTGGCGGCGATGCTGGGCCTGGCGTTGTTCAATCGGCTGCGGGTCAATGATTGCGACCAGCGCATGGGGGCGCTGAAAACCAGCGTGATCATGGAGTGGCTATTAGGGATTGGCGCGGTGGCGGCAGTGTCGTTGCTGGGCACCATGCCACCGCTGGTGGCCGCCTGAACGAGATATCTGTGGGAGCAAAGCTTGCTCGCCACCGCGATGTTATGGGGCTGCGGGGTCGCCTGAAGCCGCCGTATCAATGCTCACCACCACCGACATCCCCGGCCGCAGCCGCTCGCTCTCGGCCTGATCTTCGTCCACGGTAATCCGCACCGGCACCCGCTGGGCGATCTTGACGAAGTTGCCGGTGGCGTTGTCGGCTTGCAGCAGCGCAAATTCAGAACCGGTACCGGGTGAGATCCGCTGCACCCGGCCCTTGAACTTGCGGTGGTCCAGTGCATCCACCGTGAACGTCACCGGCTGGCCGACCCGCACGTTGTTCATCTGGGTTTCCTTCATGTTGGCAATCACCCACAGCTGATGCGGTACCAGGGCCATCAGCTGCGCGCCGGAGTTGACATAGGCCCCCAGACGTACACCGATCTGCCCCAGCTGGCCGTCCCGGGGCGCAACGATTCGGGTATTGGAAAGGTCGATGCGCGCCAGTTGCACCGCGGCATCCGCGCTCGCCACTGCCGCTTCCAGTGAGCCTCGATTGACGATCACTGACTGCAGATCCTGGCGGGCGATCTCCAGATTGGCCTGGGCCTGGGCGACCGCGGCAATCGACTGCGCGTTCGCCGCCAGGCTCACATCCAGCTCGCGCCTGGACACCGAACCATCGCGAACCAACTCGTTATTACGGCGCAGGTCGGCGGCACTTTTGCGCGCCTGCGCCTGGCTGTCGGCGACTGCTGCCTGGCGCAGCTTGATGGTGGCCTCGGCGCTGTTGCGTTGCTGCACCACGTTGGCCAAGCCGGCTTTTTGCACCGCCAATTGTGCCAGGGCTTGGTCCAGGCGCTGCTGGTAGATCCGGTCATCCAGGCGCACCAGCAAGTCGCCGGTCTTGACGAACTGGAAGTCCGACACCGGCACTTCATAAACGTAGCCGCTGAGCTGCGGACCGATGATGGTCACCTGGCCGCGCACCAATGCATTTTCCGTGGTCTCGATCGCGCTGCTGAACGGTGGCAACTGCCAGGCGTACAACACGATCAGCACACCCACCAGGGCGATCGCCGCAAAGCCCATCGATGAAAGCACTCGAACCCGTAGCGAGCGCGGCTCGGTGGCGGGCGTGGACGGTGGCGCAACGCCCTCGGGGGTGGCGGCAATGGCGTTGGTGGTCGTCGTGGTCGGTTCGGTCATGAAGGTGTGGCACCGCTGGTGGAGTCGGAAGGCGTTGGAGTGACGTTCTTTGTAGTGCTCATCAGCCACAGGGCGCGAATGGAGATCCAGATCATCGTCAGCACGGCGATCACTGCGATGAGCATGAACACGTCGTTATAGGCCAGCACATTGGCCTCGCGCGTAGCGGCCGTCGCCAGGCTGCGTATGCCCTGCAGATTGCGCAAGGCTGGATCGGCGATCACCGAACCCAGGGCATTGCTGCCGCTCTGGACCCGGGCAGCCACCAGCGGATCGGTCAACACCAGGTGTTCGACAATGTTACTGGAGTGAAATTTCTCGCGAACAATCTGAAAAGTGCCCAGCAACGCTGCACCGATCAAGCCGCCGAGGTTCTGGCAGATACCAAACAGCACCGAGAAGCTCACCAGGTTGCGCGGGTTGGTCAATACATTGCGCGTGCCCAGCACCATGGTCGGCCCGAGAAAAAATGTACTGCCGAATGCCAGCAGGAACTGGCTGAAATACAGGTTTTCCGGACGGGTCAGGTTATTCGAATGGCTGTCGATCACCGAACCGACAGCCATCAACGCCAGCGACACGATCAACGGGCTGAACAGGTGCTTGGGGTTGATGGTCAGCGCGCTGGTGACCAGCCCGGCAATGCTGCCGATCATCATCACCACATACAGGCTGTGCAGCTGCTGGGTGCTCATGTTCAGGGCTTGCATGAAGCCGACGGCGCCGGTGGACTGCTCCGAGGCCACCATGCGAATCAGCACCACCGCCAGGGCCAGGCGAATCATCACCCCGCTGCCCAGCCAGCGAGTCATCAGCATCGGGTTGCTGCGGTTATGCTCGATGGCAAGGCCGGTCATGATCAGCGCGATGGAACCCGCCGACGCCACGCCAATCCAGGGTGCTTCCAGCCACCAGTCGATACGCCCCAGCGAGAGCACCGCGCAGAGCAGTGCGACGCCGCTGGCCAGAATGGCGAACGTCAGGAAGTCGAGTTTTTCGAAAGTCTTGAAACGGTCCCCGGGGGGCAGTTTGAGCAGGAACACGCACCCCAGGGACAACAGCGCCATGCCCAGTTCGAACAGGTACAGGCCGCGCCATTCGGCGATCTGCAGCAAGTCTTCGGAAAACAGCCGGGCCAGGGGCAGAGCCAGCTGCGAAGTCCCAAGCCCGAGCACCAGCGCCTTCATGCGCCACTTCGCGGGGAACGCCTGGATCATGTAGTACAGCCCCAACGAACTCAACGCCGCCCCGACCATGCCGTGAGCCGCACGTACTGCAATCGCCGAGTTCAGGTCGTTGACGAACAAGTGGCCGAAGGTCACCAACGCGTAGAGCACCAGGAACACTTCGGTGAACGCGCGCAAGCCGAACTGCTGGCGAAACTTCACCAGCAGCAGGTTCATCGACACATTGGTCATCACGTACGCGGCCGGCAGCCAGGCCATCTCGGCGGTGGTCGCACCCAGCGCGCCCTGCAGATAAGGCAGGTTGGCAATCACCAGGGAGTTTCCCAACCCCCCGGTCAACGCCACCAGCAATCCGACCAGCGCATAGGCCAGGCGTTTGGGCGTGGAGTGCAGCGGCGTGGAAGGCGAACCGGGCAAGCTGGGCCGCTCGTGGGGCTGCCAGTTGCGCGGGGCGTAATGATCCATTCAGTGGCCTTGTGTCGGAGGTCGTGCCAGTTTGCCGTAAAACCTTGTTAGCCAACACCCATATCCTGTTGGTCTATCGCCCTCCCGGCCCTCAAAGGTCACGGCGCCCTCAAGCATGAAGTCATCGTATAACTTCCGATTGACAACCCGCTGACACCTCGCAAATAATCACCCCCATGTTGTACGACGACGTATAACAACCATAAAAACAAAAATACAAAGGGAGCGTCACTGTGAGTCAACTCGTCCGCCATTCCTTCGCCTGCACCCCTCGCCCGACTTTTGCCCGCCGTCATACCCTCAGCCTGCTCAGCCTCGGCGGGATCGTTCTGGCCCTGCCCCTCGCCAGCCAGGCAGAAGGGTTTGTCGATGACAGCAAGGCGACGCTGAACCTGCGCAATGCGTACTTCAACCGCAACTACACCAACCCGGCCTATCCCCAGGGCAAGGCTGAGGAGTGGACGCAGAGCTTCATCCTCGACGCCAAGTCCGGATTTACCCAAGGCCCGGTCGGCTTTGGTGTGGATGTGCTCGGCATGTACTCGCAAAAGCTCGACGGAGGCAAAGGCACGGGTGGTACACAGTTGCTGCCGATTCACGATGACGGGCGCCCTGCCGACAATTTCGGGCGCATGGGCGTAGCGGTCAAGGGCAAGATTTCCAAGACCGAACTCAAGGTCGGCGAATGGATGCCGGTATTGCCCGTGCTGCGCTCGGACGATGGGCGCTCACTGCCGCAGACCTTCCGCGGTGGCCAGGTCACCTCCACCGAGATCAGCGGTTTGACGCTCTACGGCGGCCAGTTCCGCCAGAACAGCCCGCGCAACGATGCAAGCATGGAAGACATGTCCATGAATGGCCGCGCGGCGTTCACCTCGGACCGCTTCAACTTCGCAGGGGGTGAATACACCTTCAACGACAAGCGCACCCTGGTCGGCGTCTGGTATTCGGAACTCAGCGACATCTACCAGCAGCAGTACTTCAACCTCAGTCACAGCCAGCCGTTGGGCGACTGGACCCTGGGTGCCAACCTCGGCTTTTTCAACGGCAAGGAAGATGGCAGCGCCCTGGCCGGCGACATGGAAAACAAGACCACCTTTGCAATGCTCTCGGCCAAATATGGCGGCAACACCTTTTACGTCGGCCTGCAAAAGCTGACGGGCGACAGCGCCTGGATGCGTGTCAACGGCACCAGCGGCGGCACCCTGGCCAACGACAGCTACAACTCCAGCTATGACAACGCCAAGGAAAAATCCTGGCAGCTGCGTCATGACTACAACTTCGTCGCCCTGGGCATTCCTGGCCTGACCATGATGAACCGCTACATCAGCGGCGATAACGTGCACACCGGTGCCATCACCGACGGCAAGGAATGGGGCCGCGAGTCGGAACTGGCCTACACCGTGCAAAGCGGCGCGCTGAAAAATCTCAACGTGAAGTGGCGCAATGCGTCGATCCGCAAGGATTTCAGCACCAACGAATTTGACGAAAACCGGATTTTCATCAGCTACCCGCTTTCGTTGTTGTAATCCGCCCAGCAGCGAAGTGGTTTGAATACCTTGCATCGACTTTCAACCTAAGTCGCGTTGACAAGAGCGGAAAACTCTACGGATACTTCTCTGCGTCGTACGACAACCTACAACAAATTAAATAATAACTGCTTGTCCAGGGACTCTCATGACTACTCACCCTACAGCTCCATTCAATCGCCTGCTGCTCACCGGCGCTGCGGGCGGCCTTGGCAAAGTGCTGCGCGAAAGCATGCGACCCTATGCCCATGTCATTCGTCTTTCGGATATCGCCGATATCAGCCCGGCGGTGGATGATCGCGAGGAGGTCGTCATCTGTGACCTCGCGGACAAGCAGGCCGTGGATAAGCTCGTCGAAGGCGTGGACGCCATCCTGCACTTCGGCGGGGTGTCGGTGGAGCGTCCGTTCGAAGAGATCCTCGGCGCCAATATCTGCGGCGTGTTTCACATCTACGAAGCGGCGCGCAAGCATGGCGTCAAGCGCGTGATTTTCGCCAGTTCCAACCACGTCATCGGCTTCTACCAGCAGGGCGAGATCCTCGATGCCCACTCCCCGCGCCGTCCGGACAGCTACTACGGCCTGTCCAAATCCTATGGCGAGGACATGGCGACGTTCTACTTCGATCGCTACGGCATCGAGACCGTCAGCATCCGGATCGGCTCTTCGTTCCCGGTCCCGCAAAACCGCCGGATGATGAGCACCTGGCTGAGCTTCGGTGACCTGACCCAGCTGCTCGAACGCGCACTCCATGCACCCAACGTGGGCCATACCGTGGTGTACGGCATGTCCGACAACAAGCAAGTCTGGTGGGACAACCGCTTGGCTGCGGGCCTTGGTTATGTGGCGCAAGACAGCTCCGAAGTGTTCCGCGACCAGGTCGAGGCCCAACCGATGCCTGCTGCCGATGATCCGGCGCGGGTCTACCAGGGTGGGGCATTCTGTGCCGCCGGCCCGTTCGGCGACTGAGCCGCGCAACAGTCCCCACAAAAATAACCAAGGGAATGAGTGGCCATGCACGCAGAACTGATTGTCGATGCCCGCAATGCGGTTGGAGAAAGCCCGGTATGGGTCGCCGTGGAAAATGCCCTGTACTGGGTGGATATTCCCAACGGCGGCCTGCAACGCTGGAACGCTGATACTGGCCACGTACACGCCTGGAAAACCCCGCAGATGCTGGCTTGCATCGCTCGTCAAAGCGATGGCAGCTGGGTCGCCGGGATGGAAAGCGGGTTCTTCCGGCTGCAACCGCACAGCGATGGCAGCCTGGACAGTGAGCTGCTGGCGCATGTCGACCACGCGCGAGCAGACATGCGCCTCAACGACGGGCGCTGTGATCGTCAGGGCCGCTTCTGGGCGGGCAGCATGGTGCTGAACATGGGCGCCAATGCCGCCAACGGCAGCCTTTACCGCTACAGCGCCGGGCAGGCGGGGCCACTTGAAGCCAGGCTGGGAGGTTTCATCGTGCCCAATGGCCTGGGCTTCAGCCCGGATGGCCGCACCCTGTATCTCTCCGATTCACACCCACTGGTCCGGCAGATCTGGGCCTTCGACTATGACATCGACACGGGTACCCCAACCAACCGCCGACTGTTCGTCGACATGAACCAGTACGAAGGTCGTCCCGACGGTGCCGCGGTGGACGCCGAGGGTTGCTACTGGATCTGCGCCAATGACGCCGGGCTGATTCATCGCTTTACCCCCGATGGCCGCCTCGACCGATCGCTGGCGGTACCTGTGAAAAAACCGACGATGTGCGCCTTCGGTGGCAGTCGGCTCGACACGCTATTCGTGACGTCGATCCGCCCCGGTGACGACCAGGATCCACAGTCACTGGCCGGTGGCGTGTTCGCCCTCAACCCTGGCGTCCAGGGTTTGCCGGAACCGCTGTTCAATCACTCGCTGTAAACGCCCTTGCTGAATTTGCTGTGCCTTGAATAAAAAAAACAACAAGACTGGAGAATTGCCCCATGGACTTCAAACGCACCTTGCTCGCCGCTGCACTCCCCCTGGCCTTCACCCTCAGCAGTGCCGCCCAGGCACTGGAAATCAAATTCGCCGACATCCATCCGGCCGGTTACCCCACCGTCGTGGCCGAAGAGCAGCTGGGTAAAACCCTGGTGGCCGACAGTGACGGCAAGCTGACTTTCAAGATGTTTGCCGGCGGCGTACTCGGCTCGGAAAAGGAAGTGGTCGAACAGGCCCAGGTAGGCGCCATCCAGATGGCCCGAGTCAGCCTTGGCATCGTCGGTCCCGTGGTACCGGACGTGAACGTGTTCAACATGCCGTTCGTGTTCCGCGACCAGGCGCACATGCGCAAGGTCATCGACGGTGAGGTGGGCGACGAAATCCTCGCCAAGATCACCGATTCCGAATTCGGCCTGGTCGCCCTGGCCTGGATGGACGGCGGCACGCGCAACATCTACACCAAAAAACCGGTGCGCAGCCTTGAAGACCTCAAGGGCATGAAGATCCGCGTACAAGGCAACCCGATGTTCATCGAAACCATCAACGCCATGGGCGGCAACGGCATTGCGATGGACACCGGGGAGATCTTCAGCGCCCTGCAGACCGGGGTGATCGACGGCGCGGAAAACAACCCGCCCACCCTGCTCGAACACAACCACTACCAGAATGCCAAGTTCTACAGCCTCACCGGCCACCTGATCCTGCCGGAACCCATCGTGATGTCGAAAATCACCTGGGAAAAGCTCACCCCCGACCAGCAAGTCCTGGTGAAGAAAACCGCCAAGGCCGCGCAGGCCCAAGAGCGCACCCTATGGGACGCGAAGTCCGCCAGCAGTGAGGAAAAACTCAAGGCGGCCGGCGTCGAGTTCATCACCGTCGACAAAAAACCTTTCTACGAGGCCACCGCGTCGATCCGCGAAAAATACGGCGCGCCTTATGCCGATCTGATCAAGCGTATCGAAGCGGTCCAATAACCCCTCCCAGGCACTCATGAAAGGCCGGCGCCGCTGACGTCTGTGTAGCCCAGCGCGCGCCCGGTTACGGTGAAACCCGATGAAGAATCTACTGCTGCGCATCAATGACAAGATTTACATGACCTGCATCTGGGTCGCCGGGCTGTCGGTGCTGGCCATTGCCCTGATCATTCCCTGGGGCGTTTTCGCTCGTTATGTCCTCGGCACCGGCTCCAGTTGGCCGGAGCCCACCGCCATTTTGCTGATGATGGTCTTCACATTCATCGGCGCGGCGGCCAGTTATCGCGCCGGTGCGCACATGGCGGTGGCCATGGTGACCGACCGGATGACGCCCGAAGTACGCAGAGTCGTGGGGATCTTCTCGCAACTGCTGATGGCCACGGTCTGCCTGTTCATGACTGTCTGGGGTACCAAACTGTGCATGTCCACCTGGAACCAGTTCATGAGCGCGCTGCCGACGCTGCGCGTGGGCATTACCTATATGCCGATCCCCGTGGGCGGTCTGCTCACGCTGATTTTTGTCCTGGAAAAACTCCTGCTCGGTGATCAGAGCAACCGTCGGGTCGTGCGTTTCGACCTGGTTGAAGAAAGCGAAGGTGCCGTATAAATGGACGCTCTGATTCTGCTGGGCAGTTTTCTCGCTCTGATCATGATCGGCATGCCGGTCGCCTATGCCTTGGGGCTCTCTGCGCTGATCGGCGCATGGTGGATCGACATTCCGTTTCAGGCGCTGATGATTCAAGTCGCCGGTGGTGTGAACAAATTCTCCCTGCTGGCGATTCCGTTCTTCGTGCTCGCGGGCGCGATCATGGCCGAGGGTGGCATGTCCCGCCGGTTGGTCGCCTTTGCCGGGGTGCTGGTGGGCTTCGTGCGCGGCGGCCTGTCGCTGGTCAACATCATGGCCTCGACATTCTTCGGGGCGATTTCCGGCTCCTCGGTGGCGGATACCGCGTCAGTGGGTTCGGTACTGATTCCGGAAATGGAGCGCAAGGGTTATCCACGGGAATTCGCCACGGCCGTGACCATCAGCGGGTCGGTCCAGGCCCTGTTGACGCCTCCCAGCCACAACTCGGTGATTTACTCACTGGCTGCCGGCGGCACGGTGTCGATTGCTTCGCTGTTCATGGCGGGTATCGTACCGGGGCTGTTGATGAGCGCCTGCCTGATGGTGCTCTGCCTGATCTTCGCGAAAAAACGCAACTACCCCAAGGGCGAGGTCATTCCCCTCAAGCAGGCGCTGAAAATATGCGGCGAAGCGATGTGGGGTTTGATGGCGATGGTCATCATCCTCGGCGGCATTCTGTCCGGTATTTTCACCGCCACGGAGTCTGCGGCCATCGCCGTGCTCTGGGCGTTTTTCGTGACCATGTTCATCTATCGCGACTACAAATGGAGTGAGCTGCCGAAACTGATGCACCGCACGGTCCGGACCATTTCCATCGTGATGATCCTGATCGGTTTCGCCGCCAGCTTCGGCTATATCATGACGCTGATGCAGATTCCGGCAAAGATCACCACCATGTTCCTGACCCTGTCAGACAACCGCTACGTGATCCTGATGTGCATCAACGTCATGCTGCTGATTCTCGGCGCGGTGATGGACATGGCGCCCTTGATCCTGATCCTGACACCCATCCTGCTGCCGGTGATTCTTGGCATAGGCGTCGACCCGGTGCACTTCGGCATGATCATGCTGGTGAACCTGGGCATAGGATTGATCACGCCGCCCGTAGGCGCGGTACTGTTTGTGGGGTCTGCCGTGGGTAAAGTCACTATCGAAAAAACCGTGATCGCACTGCTGCCTTTTTATGCCGTGCTGTTCCTGGTGCTGATCGCGGTGACTTACGTTCCTGCACTGTCGCTGTGGTTGCCGCATCTGGTGTTGTAAAAGGCCAATGCAGCTACTGCAGGAGCTGCCGTAGGAGCTGCCGAGTGCAACGAGGCTGCGATCTTTTGATCTTGTTTTTTACAGCCAAGATCGCAGCCTTCGGCAGCTCCTACGGGGATCTCGGTGTTTTTCAGATAGGTTAACGGCTATGGCGCCAACACTGCTCGAACTCGAAGACGAACTCACCCACCTGACCCTCGCCCCCGCACTCGGCGGCAGCATCGTCAACTGGACCGTACGCAGTACCGGCCAGCCATTGCTGCGGTACAACGATGCGCAGGCATTGAACACAGGCCTGCCGGGCAAGCTCGGCTGCTTCCCGCTGGTGCCCTGGTCCAACCGGATCGCCGAAGGCGGTTTCGACTGCCCCGATGGCTGGCTTGCCCTGGCGCCCAACAGCCTCACCGACCCGCTACCCATCCACGGCAGTGCCTGGCAACAGCCGTGGCATGTCGTTTCCCACACGCAGGATGAAGTGGTGCTGCAACTGGACTGCAGCATCCCCTTCGCCTATCGCGCCTGGCAACGCTTTCACTTGAGCGAGGGCCGCTTGAGTATCGAAGTGCAGGTTACGCATCTGGCCGAGCATGCCGCGTGGCATGGGCTGGGTCTGCATCCCTATCTGCCGCGCACCGCCGGCACCCGTCTGCAGGCAACTGCCCGACAGGTCTGGATGTGCGACGCGTCCAGACTGCCTACCCGACTTGATTCGATCCCCGACCGATGGGATTTTCAGCAACTGCAAGCGCTGCCGGACACCCTGGTCGACAACGGTTTCTGCCAATGGGACGGCCACTGCCTGATCCAGCAACCGGACCTGGGCTACGAACTGCAGTGCGAGGCCAGCGGCAGCGATTACTACCTGCTGTATTGCCCGGTTGACTTGGGATTCTTCTGTATCGAACCGGTAAGCCATCCGGTCAATGCCCATCACCTGCCCGGGCGGCCGGGCTTGCGCCTGCTGGCACAAGGTCAGTCTGCCGAGCTGGGTTTCAGCCTGCAATATCGCGCGCTGCCCTACCCCAGCAACTGACTGAGCACCGCGCGCAACTTGCCAGGCTTCACCGGTTTGTTCAGCAGCGGTGCATCCAGGCGCCGCAATGAGCGACGGCATTGATCGGTGCGATCGGCGGTGATGATGACAGCAGGAATTGCCTGGGCAAAATGCTCGCGCAAGTGCCTGACCACTTCACAGCCCACCACCCCGTGGTCCAGGTGATAGTCGGCCAGGATCAGCTCCGGCGCCCGCCCGGCCAGTGCGCTCAACGCCGAGGCCTGGTCGGTGGCCGTCACCACCTCGCAGCCCCACTGCCCAAGCAGCGCCCGCATGCTGTCAAGGATGCTGACTTCATTGTCCAGCACCAGCAAACGACGCCCCGGCAACGGATTACCGGTGCCCGGCTGCGGCGCCGCGAGGCTGATCGGCAGCGGCACTTCCCGGGACATGGGCACCTCGATGCTGAATCTGGAACCACGCCCCGGCAGCGAATGAACCTGCACGCGGTACTCGAGAATCTTGGCGATGCGCTCGACAATCGCCAGCCCCAACCCGACGCCCTTGCGATCGGCAGCACGGCCGACATCCAGCTGGTTGAACTCGAGGAAAATCGAATCCAGGCGGTCCGGGTCAATCCCGCGCCCGGTGTCCCACACCTCCAGGCGCAGCATCTCGCCCCGGCGTCGGGCCGCCAGCAGGATGCTGCCCTGGTCGGTATAGCGGCAGGCATTGCTGAGAAAATTGCGCAGGATGCGCGTCATCAGGCGTAAGTCGGTGCTGATCGCGTAGTCGCCCATGTGCACGCGCAGGTGCAGGCCGTCGGCCTCGGCGACGGACTGGAACTCGGATACCAGGGGCCCAAGCAACTCGTCGAGGCGATACAGCGCGATGTCCGGTTTGACGGCGGCCTGGTCGAGCCGTGAAATGTCCAGCAGGTCCGTGAGCAGGTCTTCGGCGCCTTCCAGTGCCTGATGGGTACGCTCCACCAGGACCTGCTCGATGTCGGGCAACTTGCGCTCGCGCAAGGTCGAGATAAGCAGGCGCGCGGCGTTGAGCGGCTGCAGCAGGTCATGGCTGGCGGCGGCGAGGTACTTGTCCTTGCTGCGATTGGCGGCCTCGGCGGCGTCCCGGGCCTCGAGCAGTTCGTCGGTGCGCGCGTTGACCCGCTGCTCCAGTTCGTCGTTGAGCTGTTGCAGGCGCTCCTGGGCCAGTTTGCGCTCGGTGATGTCGGTCACAAAACCTTCCACCAGGCCTTCCTGATCAGGCTTGAGCAACAGGTTCATCAACACATCGAGGCTGCTGCCGTCCTTGCGCCGCAATTGGGTTTCGTAGCCGTGCAAGCTGCCCTGGTGCCTGAGGATCTCGCCGATATTGGCCAGCTCCTGCGCACCGCCGACGAACAGGTTGCTCGCCAGGTCCGCCAGGGAAAACAACACGTCCTGCGGGTCCTGGTAGCCGAGCATCCGCGCCAGCGCCGGATTGGCCGCACGCATGCCTTCGAGCAGGCTGGCCTGGAAGATCCCCTGCACGGCATTTTCAAAGAGCCATTTGTAGCGATTGCGTTCGGCTTCCAGCTCTTCCAGGCGCGCGGCCAGCTCCGGGTAGTGGCTTTTGCGCGCCGAGTGGCTGCCTAATCCCAGCAGCCCGGCGAGCGCCCGTTGCTGCTCGTCAGAGGGCTTCGCCATAGACGACCTCGACATCACGCTGACTGGACTCGCGAGGGTTGGTGAGGATGCACGGGTCGTCCATGGCGTGCTGCGAGAGAAACGGAATGTCCGCGGTGCGCACGCCGTGCAGGCCGAGGGTTTCATGGAAGCCGATCGCGTGTTTGAGCGCGATCAGATGTTCCACCAGGCGCCCGCAGATCTGCCGGTGATTGAGGCCACGGCAGTCGATGCCAAAGGTCTCGGCGATGACCTTGAAACGCTCCGGCGCCGAGTTGTAGTTGAACGCCACCACGTGTTCCACCAGTACCGCATTGCACAGGCCATGGGGCAAGTCGAGGAAACCGCCAAGGCTGTGGGACATCGCATGCACCGCACCGAGGATCGCGTTGGAAAACGCCAGCCCGGCCTGCATGCTGCCGAGCATGATTTTCTCGCGCAGGGCAATGTCCGTGGGGTTGGCGATCATCTGTACCAGGTTGCCGTTGATCAGGCGCATGGCTTCCAGCGCATGGGGATCGGTCAAGGGCCCGTGACCGGTCGACACGAAAGCCTCAATCGCGTGCACCAAGGCATCGATTCCGGTACAGGCCGACAGGAACGGGTCCATGCTCAAGGTGGTTTCCGGGTCGATCAGCGACACGTCCGGCACCACCGCCTTGCTGACGATGGAGAACTTCATGCGCTCCTGCTGGTTGGAGATGATCACGAATTGCGAAACATCCGCCGAGGTGCCGGCGGTCGTGGGGATCAGGATCAGCGGCGGGCTCGGCACGCGAATGGTGTCCACCCCTTCGAACTCGAGGATGTTGCGGCCATGGGCGACGACGATGCCGATGCCCTTGCCGCAATCCATCGGGCTGCCGCCGCCCACGGCGACGATCACATCGCAGTGGTTTTCCCGGTACAGCTCGGCACCGAGCATGACTTCTTCGACCCGGGGATTGGGCGACACGTCGCTGTAGAGAAAGTAGTCGATGCCCTGGGCCTGCAGGCTGGCCTCGACATCGGCCACCCACCCGGCGGCAATCACCCCGGGGTCACTGACCACCAGGACCTTGCGCGCACCAAAAGTCTTGGCATAGTTGCCGACGTTATGCCGGCAACCGGCACCGAAGATGATTTCAGGTGAAACGAATTTACGCAGCTGGCTGAGACTTTGGCTCATTGGAAAGCCTGTGTTTTTATTGTTTTGGAAGGTAAAGCCACACTACCCCATCCGGCGGTGAATGCAATCAGACCAATGGGTACCTAAAGGCTGAAATGACAACAGATTCCTCGTGGGAGCCGGCTTGCCGGCGATGAGGCCCTGAAGCCTTGCGTAGATTGTGCGCACGCCATCGTCGGCAAGCCGGCTCCTACGGGGGCGTGTGCATGGTTGTTATCCGCGGTAGATCAGGCGCGAGGCTTTTTCGTTGCGCAACGTCAGGTGCTCCATGCCCAGCCCGGGCGCATCGGCCTCGTCCCGGGCCTTGAGGATGACGCCGTGGTGCGCCGACTTGCTGCACACCGGGTCGGCATTCTCGGCATCGCCGGTCAGCATGAACGCCTGGCACCGACACCCCCCCAGGTCCTTGTGCTTTTCATCGCAGGAGCGGCAAGGCTCCTTCATCCAGTCGTCGCCACGAAAACGGTTGAAGCCGAACGAGTCGGTCCAGATGTGCTCGATGCTGTGCTCGCGCACATTGGGGAAGGCTACCGGGAGCTGCCTGGCGCTGTGGCATGGCAGTGCGGTGCCGTCCGGAGTGATGTCGAGAAACAGGTTGGCCCAGCCGTTCATGCAGGTCTTGGGGCGTTCTTCATAGTAATCCGGGGTGACGAAGATCAGCTTGCAGGGATGCCCTTCGGCCTCGAGACGCTCGCGGTACTGATTGGTAATGCGCTCGGCGCGCTGCAACTGCTCACGGGTGGGCAACAGGCCGACCCGGTTGAGCTCGGCCCAGCCGTAGAACTGGCAGGTCGCCAACTCGACGAAATCCGCTTCCAGCTCCAGGCACAGCTCGATGATGCGGTCGATCTGGTCGATGTTGTGCCGATGGGTGACAAAATTCAGCACCATCGGATAACCCTGGGCCTTCACCGCCCGGGCCATGACCAGCTTCTGCGCGAAGGCCTTGCGGGAGCCGGCGAGCATGTTGTTGACCGCCTCGTCGGCCGCTTGAAAACTGATCTGGATGTGGTCCAGCCCGGCAACCTTGAAGTCGCGCACCTTCTGCTCGGTCAGGCCGATGCCCGAGGTGATCAGGTTGGTGTAATAACCCATGTCCCGCGCGGCCTTGATCAACTCGGCCAGGTCTTGCCTCACCAGCGGCTCGCCTCCGGAAAAGCCGAGCTGCGCCGCGCCCATCTCCCGCGCTTCGCGAAATACGCGAATCCATTCCTCGGTGCTCAGCTCCGCCCCCTGCTGGGCAAAATCCAGCGGATTGGAGCAATAGGGGCACTGCAGCGGACAACGATAGGTCAGCTCCGCCAGCAGCCACAGCGGTGGACCGGGTTGCGGTTTGCTCCCGTTCACAGGTCAATCCCCCGATGCCAGACGTTCTGCGTGGTCACGCTATGGTAAGGCGGGCGCTGCAGTTCATAGGCCATGCTCATGGCGTCGAGCATGCTCCACAATACATCAAGCTTGAATTGCAGGATTTCCAGCATGCGTTGCTGGCCCTCCAGGGTGACGTAGTGCGCCAGGGTAATGCGCAGGCCGTGCTCGACATCCCGACGCGCCTGGCCCAGGCGGGTGCGAAAGTAGTCGTAGCCGGCGCTGTCGATCCATGGGTAATGGCTCGGCCAGGCCTCGAGACGTGATTGGTGGATCTGCGGCGCGAACAGCTCGGTCAGGGAGCTGCTGGCTGCTTCCTGCCAGCAGGCACGCCGGGCAAAATTGACGTAGGCGTCCACGGCAAAACGTACGCCGGGCAGCACCAGTTTCTGGGAGAGAATCTGTTCGCGATCGAGCCCTACGGCTTCACCCAGACGCAGCCAGGCTTCGATGCCGCCTTCGCTGCCAGGCACGCCGTCGTGGTCGAGGATGCGTTGCAGCCATTCACGCCGCACTTCGCGATCGGGGCAGTTGGCGAGGATCGCAGCGTCTTTCAGGGGGATGTTCACCTGATAGTAGAACCGATTGGCGACCCAGCCCTGGATCTGTTCGCGGGTAGCTCGACCGGCATACATGGCTTGGTGGAAGGGGTGGTGGATGTGGTAATAGGCGCCTTTGGCTTGCAGGGCGGCGGTGAATTCGGTGGGGGTCATCGGGGTGTCGGTCATTGGGATCATCCTGGAAGCTGTGTGGTATCTGGCTTGCCCGCGATGGGGCCATTGGCTACAGCACAATGTCCATGCCATCAAAAGCCACCTCAATCCCCCGCCGCTCCAGCAACGCCCGTTCCGCCGAGTCCTCATCGAGGATCGGGTTGGTGTTGTTGATATGGATCAGCACCTTGCGCTGGCGGGGAAAGCCTTCCAGCACTTCCAGCATGCCGCCAGGCCCGCTCTGGGCCAGGTGGCCCATGTCGCTGCCCAGGCTCTGGCCGACCTCACACACGCGCATTTCGTCGTCGCGCCACAACGTGCCATCGAGCAACAGGCAATCGGCGCGTTGCATCCAGCCCAGCACCTCAGCGTCGACCTGCCCGAGCCCCGGAGCGTAGAACAGCGACGCGCCGCTTTGCAGGTCTTCGATAAACAGGCCGATGGTGTCGCCGGGCTGCGGATTGCCGCGGTTGGGCGAGTACGGTGGTGCGTTACTGACCAGCGGGATCGCCCGCAGCCGCAGGTGTTTGCAGGCCGGGATCTGAAAGGGTTCGCGGTCCAGGCCGAGCGTTCGCCACTGCAGGCCGCCGTTCCAGTGCTTGAGCATGCCGAACAGCGGGAAGCCGCTGCTGAGGTCTTCGTGGACCCGGCCGGTGCAATACACGGAATGCGGGCAGCCTTCGCGCAGGCTCAACAGGCCGGTGCAGTGGTCGATCTGGCTGTCCATCAGCACCACGGCGGTAATCGCCGTGTCGCGCAATTGTCGAGCCGGTTGCAGCGGCGCGAAGCTTTCCAGCTGCGCGCGGATATCCGGTGAAGCATTGCACAGCACCCAGTCCACCCCGTTGTCGCTCAGGGCAATCGAGGACTGCGTTCGCCGCTGCGCCCGCAGGGTGCCGTTGCGCACTCCGGCGCATTGCCGGCAGTTGCAGTTCCACTGCGGAAAACCGCCACCAGCAGCCGAACCAAGAACACGGATGTGCATGAGCAATGCTCCAGAAGGCAGGCCCGGCCAACACGACGGCTGGCCGGGTGAACAATCAACGGTTGGCGAAATACATCGTCACTTCGAAGCCAATGCGCAGATCGGTAAACGCGGGTTTATGCCACATGGGTCAATCCTCTTCTTGTGCCGGGCAATTCCGGTAAAGCCATTAATGCACGGGGCGGGAGGTGACCGAATGCTACTTTCGAAGGAGTTGGCGGGGTGCGTTGGTAGGGGGTGTTGCGCGGCGGTTCGATTGCAAAAACCTGTAGGAGCGAGCTTGCTCGCGATTGACGCAAGAACAACGCTGGGTATCAGGTTCCCAGCGTTATCGTTGGCGACCATCGCGAGCACGCTCGCTCCTACAGGTGGGCGCGGTGTTTTTGGGGGTTAGAAGAACCCCAGCGGATTGATGTCGTAGCTCACCAGCAGGTTCTTGGTCTGCTGGTAGTGGTCGAGCATCATCTTGTGATTTTCGCGGCCCACCCCGGACTTCTTGTAACCGCCGAACGCGGCATGCGCCGGGTACAGGTGGTAGCAGTTGGTCCACACACGGCCGGCCTTGATCGCCCGGCCCATGCGGTAGGCACGGTTGATGTCGCGGGTCCACAGGCCGGCACCGAGGCCGAATTCGCTGTCGTTGGCGATCGCCAGCGCTTCGGCTTCGTCCTTGAAGGTGGTGATACCCACCACCGGACCGAAGATTTCTTCCTGGAACACCCGCATCTTGTTGTGGCCCTTGAGCAGGGTCGGCTGGATGTAGTAACCCGTCGACAGGTCGCCTTCAAGGCGCTCGGCGGCGCCGCCGGTGAGCAGCTCCGCGCCCTCCTCCTGGGCAATTTTGAGGTACGAGAGAATCTTGTCGTACTGCTGCTCGGACGCCTGGGCGCCGACCATGGTCTCGGTGTCCAGCGGATTGCCGCGCTTGATCTTGACGATCTTCTTCATCACCTCGGCCATGAACGGCTCGTAGATCGATTCCTGGACCAGCGCCCGGGATGGGCAGGTGCAGACTTCGCCCTGGTTGAAGAACGCCAGCACCAGGCCTTCGGCGGCTTTTTCGATGAACTGCGGCTCCGCGTTCATGATGTCTTCGAAGAAGATGTTCGGCGACTTGCCGCCCAGTTCCACGGTGCTTGGAATGATGTTCTCGGCGGCGCAGTGCATGATGTGTGCGCCCACCGGAGTGGACCCGGTAAACGCGATCTTGGCGATGCGCTTGCTGGTGGCCAGGGCCTCACCGGCTTCGCGGCCGAAACCCTGGACGATGTTCAGCACACCCGCTGGCAGCAGATCGGCGATCAGTTCGGCGAACACCATGATCGACAGTGGCGTTTGCTCGGCCGGCTTGAGCACCACGCAGTTGCCGGCAGCCAGGGCCGGGGCGAGTTTCCAGGCGGCCATCAGCAATGGAAAATTCCACGGGATGATCTGTCCGACCACGCCCAAAGGCTCGTGGAAATGATAAGCGGTGGTCAGTTCGTTGATCTCGGCGGCGCCGCCTTCCTGCGCACGGATGCACCCGGCGAAATAGCGAAAGTGGTCGGCGGCCAGCGGTACGTCGGCATTGAGGGTTTCACGCACGGCCTTGCCGTTGTCCCAGGTTTCGGTAACGGCGAGGATTTCCAGATTCTGCTCGATGCGGTCGGCGATTTTCAGCAGGACCAGCGAACGGTCCTGCGCCGAGGTCTTGCCCCAGGCATCCGCCGCAGCGTGGGCCGCGTCGAGGGCCTTGTCGATATCGGCGGCGCTGGAGCGCGGAAATTCGGCGATCACTTCACCGGTGACCGGCGAGGTGTTGGTGAAGTACTCGCCATTGACCGGGGCAACGAACTCGCCGCCAATGAAATTGCCGTAGCGCGGCTTGAAGGAAACGACGGCGCCGGGTGTTCCGGGTTGTGCGTAGATCATGGTGGGCCTCTGTCTGGGTCGATGCCTGTCGGGCAAACAGGCGATGAACCGATAGTAGAGAGCCCCAGGTGCCAGACGAATGCGCCGTTGGCAGGGGGGCTCTCGTTATTTGGTAGTAGGTTTGCCCACAAATCCCAATGGGGTGGAAATCTCTGTGGGCTGTGGTGAACCTGGATTAGTGCTTAGCCACCAGGTCCTTCGGCAATTTGAAGGTCCAGAGCATGCCGCCCTGGTTAAAGTCCTTGATGCGCTTGGCCACTTCGCCGCCCCACAACGGCACCGCGCCACCCCAGCCGGACAGCACCGAGACGTACTGCTCGCCGTCCATTTCCCAGGTCACAGGTGAGCCGAGCACACCGGAGCCGGTTTGGAATTCCCAGACCTTCTCGCCGGTCCTGGCATTGAATGCCTGCAGGAACCCCTCCGGCGTGCCGGTGAATACCAGATTGCCTTTGGTGGTCAGCACCCCGCCCCACAGTGGCGCGAAGTTCTTGTGACGCCAGACTTCCTTGCCGGTTTTCGGGTCGATGGCGCGCAGCACGCCGATGTAGTCTTCGTTCAGTGGCTTGATGGTGAAACCGGCACCGAGGAAGGCCGCGCCTTTTTTGTAGGCGATGCCTTCGTTCCAGATGTCCATGCCCCACTCGTTGGACGGCACGTAGAACAGGCCGGTGTCCTTGCTGTAGGCCATCGGCATCCAGTTTTTCGCGCCGAGGAACGCCGGGGCGACGAACACCGAACTGCCTTTGGTTTCGGTGCCCGGTGCACCCGGTCGGCTGGCTTCGTTGTAGATCGGCCGACCGTCCTTATCCAGCCCGGTGGCCCAGGTGATCTTGTCCACGAACGGGAAACCGCGGATGAATTTGCCGTTGGTGCGGTCCAGCACGTAGAAGAAACCGTTGCGGTCAGCGGTGGCGGCAGCCTTGATTTCCTTGCCGCCCTCGGTGTAATTGAACGAGATCAGCTCGTTCACGCCATCGTAGTCCCAGCCATCGTGGGGCGTGCTCTGGAAATGCCATTTGATGGTGCCGTCGTCCGGGTTGAGCGCCAGGCGCGAGGACGAGTACAGGTTGTCGCCAGGACGCAGGTGCGAGTTCCACGGTGCCGGGTTACCTGTACCGAACAGCAGCAGGTTGGTTTCCGGGTCGTAGTAGCCACCCAGCCACGGCGCTGCGCCACCGGTCTTCCACAGGTCGCCCGGCCAGGTTTTGCCCGCCTCGCCGCCGGAAATGCCGTTTTCTACGGCCTTGCCATCCTTGTAGACGTAACCCATATGACCTTCGACCGTAGGGCGAGTCCACAGCAGATCACCGTTCTTCGGGTCGTAGGCTTCGATCTTGCCAACCACGCCGAATTCGCCACCGGCCACTCCGGTGATCAGTTTGCCGTTGATGACCATGGGCGCGGCGCTGATCGAGTAGCCTTCCTTGTGATCGGCGACCTTCTTGCTCCAGACCACTTTGCCGGTGTCTTTGTTCAGCGCCACCAGCTTGGCGTCCAGGGTGCCAAAGAACACCAGGTCGCCATACAGCGCGACGCCGCGGTTGATCACGTCGCAGCAGGGCCGGATATCGTCGGGCAGGCGTGCGTCGTACTGCCAGAGTTTCTTGCCGGTGCGCGCATCCACCGCGAACACCCGCGAGTAGGAACCGGTCATGTACATCACGCCGTCCTTGATCATCGGCTGCGCTTGCTGGCCACGCTGTTTCTCGCCACCGAAGGAGAAGGCCCACACTGGCCGCAAATCCTTGATGTTGTCGACGTTGAGCGTATCGAGCGGGCTGTAGCGTTGACCCTGCACGCCCAGACCGTTGGTGACGATCTGCCCCGGGTTCGTGGGGTCCTGGAGAATCTCCTGGTCGGTGACTGCCGCCAGCGCCTGGCCGGACAGCAGCATGGCGCTGAGCAACAGGCTCAAGACGAAGGGTTGGCGACGTGCGGGTTGGGTCATGACGGCTGCCTCTGCGGTTTTTTGTTATACCCGGGAAAATTTCCCGGTCTGGTGCAGATTCTTGGTCGCCGGGGCCCTGGCAACAATTGCCCGCAGTGTGGAGATTTGTAGTTCCTTAGTACGGGGTCGTAGCGCGTAACCCGTGTGGGAGCGAGCCTGCTCGCGATGGACGGGAGAACGCCGCTGGGTGTCAGGTTCCAGGGTTATCGTTGGCGATCATCGCGAGCAGGCTCGCTGCCACAGAAGGTCAGGTGGTGAGTGGTATTCAGTTGTCGGGGGTGGAATCCACTCGGGTCATTTGGGCGCGCTCGTAGCGGGGAAACAGATGACTGACGCTGCGAATCAGCTCATATCGACTCAGGTTGATTGTGGCGAATCGCTCGGGAATGGGGCTGCGGATCATCTCCGCCATGTCGCTGCCATTGGCCGCGCCGTCGCGCATCAGCTGGTCGAGCCACCCCAGGTAGTCGCGCATCTGTTCGAAGGGCCTGGCGTCAGTTGCCAGCGGGCCATGGCCGGGCACGATCAGCGTCCAGGGCAGGCCTTCAAGCGTGGCGATGTCGGCCAGCCACACCGCCAGCCCAGGGCTGTTGGGCGTGGTCAGTGCCCGTTGATAAAACACCAGGTCCCCGGCAAACAACACGCCGGTTTTCTGGTCGAGAATAGCCAGATCCGCGCCGGTGTGCCCACCCAGGCTCAGCACGCGTAAATCGTGATTCCCAAAACTGTGCACACCCGGCTCCAGTGTCCGGGTTGGCAATATGACTTCGGTGCCACGCATCCAGTCGCCCACCAGCCGGTACATATTCTCGGCCATGGCATCACCCTGCTGACGCAACAACTGCGTAGTCCCCGCCAGCGCGGCAATCGGCACGTCGGTAAAGGCCTGGTTGCCGAGCACATGGTCGGGATGGTGATGAGTCAACAGCACCTCGATCACCGGCTTGTCGGTCGTCGCCGCAATCGCCTGGCGCATCGCTTCGCCATAACGCTTCGAGGGCCCGGTATCGATCACCACCACGCCGCGCTCGGTGACAATGAAGGCGGTGTTGACGATGTTGCCGCCGTTGCCCTTGGCGAAATTGTCGGTGCTGCCTTCCAGCAACCAGGTGTCCTGGGCAATGAGCCTGGGCTTGAGCGAGTACTCGAGGTCGGCCAGGGCCTGCAGGCTCATGCCGATCAACAACAACAGCATCCAGCGCATCAGGCGCTCCTTGGGGTCAGGGAATGGCCGCATCGAACTCATTGCCGCTGTTGTCGCGCAGTAACAGGCGCGTCTGCCCTGCTCCTTCGATATCGAACGTCAGGTTGGGGTTTTCGCTGACGGCGGGAAACAGCTCAAGGCGCGCCAGGACCTGATCATTACCATCACGCAATTCGGCATGATTGATGAAGAATTCCGGGATGCCACTGACCATGCCGTTGTCCATCGGATGCGCGACCTGCAGGCGCAGGCGACTGAATTCGCCCCGCGGGTATCGACCGCCCAGCACTTCGCCGATGTGCTCCTCCCACCCCGGCTGGGTGCGCACAACGCTGGGTGCGGTGCAGCCGCCACCCGCCGCGTCGATCAGCGTCGAACCGACATGCCACAGGCCGTCGCGGGTCAACACGGCGGCGCGCAACGGGGTCGCCTGTTCGATGCGGATACGGATCGACAGCCAGGGCAAGACCCCGCTCACCGGCTGGAAATCGACGATCTTCGGCAACGGATTCAACTCGGCCCAGGCGAGGATTTTCACCACTTCGCCCTTGAACGCCCGGGCGTCGATCTCCAGCGGTACCTGCCGGGCATCTTCGGCGAATGGCGGGGCCAGCAGTTTTACCCGGTCATCGAACACGAACGGCGCGTCACCGAGCATTTGCGTGTGATAAAAAGCCCACATCACCGACGGCACCGGGTCTTTGCCGGGGTCGATGGCCGCTGCATGGGCAGCGATGGGCAGCCAGCAGGCCAGCAGGCAGCTCGCTTGCCAGTTCACTGCTGATACAGCTCGGGCACGTCATAGCGCAGGCCGTACCTGGCATACAGCGCCTTGACCGAACCATCGCGAATCATCCCTTCCAGCGCCTCCTCGACCGCGTACGCCAGCTGTCGATTGCTTTCGTGCACAGCCATGCCGATCTCCCAGAGTTGCTTGCCCATATTCGGGTAGGCGTTTTCCGCCAGCGCAACCTGGGGGTCGGCCGCTTCGTGCACTTGCCAGTCGATCTCGCCGCGCATCGCCATCACCGCATCGACTTCACCCGCCTTCATCGCGGCGAATGCCTGGTGCACGCCGGGATAATGGTGGGTCTTGCCGGCGAGCATGCCGTTGAACACCGAGGTCAGGTAGAACGACGGAACGCTGTCCACCTCGACGCCGATCGGATGATGCTCGAACACTGCCACGCTGGCGACCTTGTCCAGGCGGCGACGGTCGTACGCGACCTGCCACTGTTCGTTCTGATAGGGCCCGAACATCACCACGTGGCTGTTCTCCAGTTCGCCCAGCTCGTTGCGCTTGCGCGCGTAGTCCTGGTCGTAGGGTACGCGCATCATCAGGTCAGCCAATTGCAGGTCGTGCAATTGGCTGGGACGCCAGATGTAGTCGCGCAGGTCGTCGTCGAGTTTTTCTCCCGCCGGCGCCCACATCAGGGTCAGGCGCACACCGAGTGCCTTGGCCAGTGCTGCGGCCAAGTCCACATCGACGCCCCGGGGCTGACCGGCGTCTTCGAAACTGTAAGGGGCGAAGTCCTTGTAGACCGCCACTTTCAGCTCTCCGGCGGCGATCATTTCGTCATAGGTCCGCACCTGCGCCTGTACCACCTGGCAGCACAGCAACAACGCACTGATCAACAGCGTGAACAGGCGCATGCCTTACTCCTCGACGTGGACCGTGTCCAGGTAAGTGCGCACCGCCCACAAGGCTTCCTGGCTCAGGTAATCGGCCATCTTGGGCATGTAAACGCGGCCGTCGCGTACGGCGCCATGGCGCACTCGCTCGACGAACCATTCATCACCGGCGTCACCGACATCGAGCATGCGCAGATCCGGGGCAATACCTCCGGACTTGGCTTCCAGGCCATGACAGGCCGCACAATTCTGGTTGTAGGCCGAAGAGCCGATTTCCACCGCCTTGTCGTGCTGCGGCGAGGTTCGATAAGGGTTCACTGCGGCCCAGCCATCGGCATCGAGCGGCACGCCAGCGTCCTTGATCGGGGTCAGCCCCGGGGTTTCGACGGCTTGGGGGACGACGTTGCCATGAGCCCAGGCGGAACCGGTACTGATAAAACCGGCCAGCAGTCCGGCAACAAGCAAGGCGTTGCGTTTTGTTGTCATTGTTATGCCCTCAGGATTGCACGCAAAACCTCTTTAAAGAGGCTATGGCAACCATCTTAGGAAGCACCTGGCGCCAGCCCCATGCTGCTTTAGTGGCCGCCTTCTAGTCCCTTGGTAGTAGGGCTTGTGGCGCACACCCAAATCAGGTGCCCCTTGGGAAGTTTTCCCGGCCACAGCGGGATATTTTCCGTATCCGCCAACCCACCGGGCGCACCACCCTGTGCAGGCCAAAACCTCCACTGGGAACTGCAACCATGACAATAAGATCGCTACCCGCCCTTTCCCCCTTGACCCTTGCCGTACAGGCCTTCGTGCTGGTGAGCAGCCTGTCGCTCGGCACTGCCAGCCATGCCGCCACTGCAGCCGCGGCCCCTACCCGCAACGTTTCGTGGGAGGACATTGCCAATGATCACCTGACCACCAAGGACGTGCTGCAGTACGGCATGGGCACCAACGCCCAGCGCTGGAGCCCGCTGGCCCAGGTCAACGACAAAAACGTGTTCAAGCTGACGCCGGCCTGGTCCTATTCGTTCGGGGACGAGAAGCAGCGCGGCCAGGAATCCCAGGCCATCGTCAGTGACGGCGTGGTTTACGTCACCGGGTCTTATTCGCGGGTCTTCGCGCTGGACGCCAAGACCGGCAAACGCCTTTGGACCTACAACCATCGTCTGCCGGACAACATTCGTCCGTGCTGTGACGTGGTCAACCGCGGTGCCGCAATCTTCGGCGACAAGATCTACTTTGGCACCCTGGATGCGCGCCTGATCGCCCTGGACAAGAACACCGGCAAAGTGGTCTGGAACAAGAAGTTCGGTGACCATGCCGCCGGCTACACCATGACCGGCGCACCGGTGCTGATCAAGGACAAGACCAGCGGCAAGGTGCTGCTGATCCATGGCAGCTCCGGCGATGAGTTCGGCGTGGTCGGGCAACTGTTTGCCCGCGATCCGGACACCGGAGAGGAAGTCTGGATGCGGCCTTTCGTCGAAGGTCACGTGGGCCGCCTGAACGGCAAGGACAGCACCCCCACCGGCGACGTCAAGGCGCCGTCCTGGCCGAATGACCCAACCACCGAAACCGGCAAGGTCGAGGCCTGGAGCCATGGGGGCGGCGCACCGTGGCAGAGTGCGAGCTTCGATCCGGAAACCAACACCATCATCGTCGGCGCCGGTAACCCCGGCCCGTGGAATACCTGGGCGCGCACGCCCAAGGATGGCAATCCCCACGATTACGACAGCCTCTACACCTCGGGCCAGGTCGGCGTCGATCCAAGCACCGGCGAAGTGAAATGGTTCTACCAGCACACCCCGAACGACGCCTGGGATTTCTCCGGCAACAACGAGCTGGTGCTGTTCGACTACAAGGACAAAGACGGCAAGACGGTCAAGGCCACCGGCCACGCTGACCGCAACGGGTTCTTCTATGTGGTCGATCGCAACAACGGCAAATTGCAGAACGCCTTCCCCTTCGTCGATAACATCACCTGGGCCAGTCACATCGACCTCAAGACCGGGCGGCCGGTGGAAAACGAAGGCCAGCGTCCAGCCAAGCCACTACCGGGCGAGACCAAGGGCAAGCCGGTGGAGGTTTCGCCGCCGTTCCTCGGAGGCAAGAACTGGAACCCCATGGCTTACAGCCAGGACACCGGGCTGTTCTATATCCCCGGCAACCATTGGAAGGAGGAGTACTGGACCGAGGAGGTCAGCTACAAGAAAGGCTCGGCTTATCTGGGCATGGGTTTCCGTATCAAGCGCATGTACGACGATCACGTCGGCAGCCTGCGCGCGATGAACCCGACCACCGGCAAGGTGGTGTGGGAACACAAGGAGGCCTTGCCGTTGTGGGCCGGTGTGCTGGCGACCAAGGGCAACCTGGTGTTTACCGGTACCGGTGATGGTTTCTTCAAGGCCTTCGATGCGAAAACCGGCAAGGAGCTGTGGAAGTTCCAGACCGGCAGCGGCATCGTCTCGCCGCCAATCACCTGGGAGCAGGATGGCGAGCAGTACATCGGCGTGACCGTTGGCTATGGCGGCGCGGTGCCGTTGTGGGGCGGCGACATGGCCGAGCTGACCAAACCAGTGGCTCAGGGCGGGTCGTTCTGGGTATTCAAGATTCCGAGCTGGGATAGCCAGGTAGTCCAAAAGTAGAACACGAACCCCTTCCCTGTAGGAGCGAGCTTGCTCGCGATGAACCCGAAACCAACACGGGGCACCAGACACCCTGCGTCATCGTTCACGACCATCGCGAGCAAGCTCGCTCCTACAGACCTCCCTCAGCCAGAGATCTCTTCATGAAATATCTGCCTCTAGTACTGCTACTGAGCGTTACGACGGTCCACGCCGCCGCCGACGCCCCGCTCATCATCAACGGCTGCACCATCGCCGATCACAGCCAGTGCCCCGGTGCCGACCTCAAGGGCGCGAACCTGAGTAACCAGGACCTGCGCAACATGAATCTCAGCGGCGCCGACTTGCGCGGGGCCGACCTGCGCCATGCGCGCCTGGACCTGGCAAATCTGGAAAAAGCCCGGCTGCAAGGCGCCAACCTGACCCGCGCCAGCCTGCAACAGAGCAACCTGCGCCTGGCGAATCTCACCGGGGCAAAACTGCTGGCGATCCAGGGCTGGGGCATGTTTGCCCAGGGCGCACAATTCCAGGATGCCGACCTCAGTGGTGCCTACCTGCAATTCGCCCGGCTTTCCGGGGCCAGGATGCACAGTGCCAACTTGCGTGCGGCAGATCTGGAGATGACCTGGCTGAGCAAGGCGGACCTCAAGGGCGCGAATCTCGCAGACGCGAATCTGCAGGAATCCAAGTTTGGTGAAAGTAATCTTGAGCAGGCGAACCTGAGTGGGTCGCGCCAGCATTATGCGAATTTTCAAGATGCCAATATGGAGGGGTGTTCGGGGTGTCCAACAACGTGGAATAAATGAGCCGACCACATCCTCCTGTAGATACTCTGTTACCGGTCAAGCTTTCAGCAGGTGTTTTTCGCTGAAAAGCTTGGCCGTATCAAAATCTTCTCCTGCGCGTATGCACGCCCACAAGCCTGTCAGGTATTTGCGCATAACCGCGCAGATGGCCTGCATTTT